>JBGSJO010000104.1:0-33071 GCA_041741895.1 Pontixanthobacter sp. | reverse complement strand
CAACATCGCACCCCCGTCCGCTATTCTACTGTTACGGATTTCGCCAGATTGCGGGGCTGGTCGACATCGGTGCCTTTGATGCAGGCGGTGTGATAGGCGAGCAATTGCACCGGCACGGCATAGACCAGCGGCGCAATCAGGGGATGGACGCGGGGCATTTCGATGGTAGCAAGGAAACCTTCGCCCGCTTCGGCCAGGCCCTCGCGGTCGGAAATAAGCACGATCTGGCCGCCGCGGGCGCGCACTTCTTCCATGTTGGAAACGGTCTTTTCAAACAGCGGGCCAGACGGAGCGAGCACGATTACCGGCACCGCTTCGTCGATCAGAGCGATCGGCCCATGCTTCATTTCGCCGGAAGCATAGCCCTCGGCATGGATATAGCTGATTTCCTTGAGCTTTAACGCGCCTTCCAGCGCCAGCGGATAATCCGACCCGCGCCCGATATACAATACATCGCGGGCCGGTGCAATCAGCGGCGCCATCGCCGCGATATCATCATCATGATCCAGTGCAGCGTTGAGCGCGGCGGGTGCTTCGAGTAGGTGCCTGACCACTTCCTGCTCCTCCGCCCGGCCCATCCGGCCCTTCTTCACCGCCAGATGCGCCGCCAATGCGGCCAGCACTGCCAATTGGCAGGTAAACGCCTTGGTCGAGGCAACCCCGATTTCAGGTCCGGCGTGAGTGGGGAGCAGCAAATCCGCCTCGCGCGCCATCGAACTGGTAGGCACATTCACGACCACGGCAATTGTCTGGCCCGCAGCCTTGCAATGGCGCAGCGCGGCGAGCGTATCGGCGGTTTCCCCCGATTGCGAAATGAACAGCGACAACCCGCCATCTTCTAGCACCGGATCGCGGTAACGAAATTCGCTGGCGACATCGATATCGACCGGCACCCGGGCGAATTGTTCAAACCAGTATTTGGCCACCATCCCGGCATAATAGGAAGTGCCGCACGCAACGATAGTGATGCGCTTGATCGCCGAAAGATCGAAATCCATCTGCGGCAAGGCAACGCTGAAGTCCGATTGGCGGATATAACTGCTGAGCGTCTGCGCAACGACAGTGGGCTGTTCGAAAATCTCTTTCTGCATGAAATGGCGGTAATTGCCCTTCTCGACCGCCGCAGCCGATGCGCCCGAAGTGGTGATTTCACGCTCTACTTCGGTGTTTTCTTCATCAAAGATCGTGGCGCTTATCCGGGTGATGACCACCCAGTCACCTTCTTCCAGATAAGCGATTTTCTGCGTCAGCGATGCCAGTGCCAGCGCATCGGAACCGAGAAACATTTCTCCCTCGCCATATCCCACGACCAGCGGCGAACCGCGCCGCGCGCCTATCAGCATGTCGGGATGTTCTCGGAAAGTGATCGCCAGAGCAAAGGCACCGCGCAGTCGCGGCAGCACGGTTTTCACCGCTTCCTGCGGGCTGGCTCCGGCCTCTACCTCGGCCGAAATCAGGTGGGCGACCACTTCGCTGTCGGTATCGCTTTCAAGCGTGCGGCCAGCGGCCAGCAATTCGTCACGAAGCGGCCGGAAATTCTCGATGATCCCGTTATGCACCAACGCAACCAGCAAGGTCGCGTGGGGATGCGCATTATGCGTGGTGGGCGCCCCGTGTGTGGCCCAGCGGGTATGGGCGATGCCAATCGATCCGGGCGCAGGGTTTTCCGCCAGTTCCTCAACCAGATTTTTCAGCTTGCCCTGCGCACGGCGGCGGACCAGCGCGCCATCTTCAATGGTGCAGACCCCGGCGCTGTCATAACCGCGATATTCCATCCGGCGCAGACCGTCGATCAGCCGGTCCGAAACACCCTGATCGCTGACGATACCGATAATTCCACACATATAAGGCTGTTCTCTCGTTAGGATTGACCGGAAAGGCTGGTGCCGGAGGAGGCAGGTACTGGTATGCCCTAGCAGATAAAGTTTGGCCCGGGATTTACCAAATTTGTCTGTTCAGGAAATTTTTTCGCGCCCCGTGCTCCACAAGAACAATCCGGCAGCGATAATTACAGTCGATCCCAGCATGGTCATCACATCAGGTTTATCACCAAACACCAACCAGCCAAGGGATATCGCCACGAGTAGCTGGACATAGGTCGTCGGTGCGATTGTGGCCGCCCCAGCTCGGGTTGTACCGAGATAAACCAGCCAATGCGCAATGCTGGCGGTGACCGCCACAAGCGTGCAGCGGGCGATCACTGTCCAGTCGGGCCAACTGACAGCAAATCTTTCGGCTCCGCTAATGCTGCCAAGGATTGCGCACAGGACCAATATCGGTGCTGCACCTACCGCCACAAATACCTGCATCGACAGCGAACTGCCCTGCCCCGCCACGGCCCGATTGGCCAGCAACATCAGGCTGAAAGCCAGCGCCGATCCCATTGGCAGCAAGGCGATCAGCCCTATTTCCGACAAATTTGGCCGGAGGACAAATATAACACCGGCGAAGGCAATCACCGATGCGATCCATGTGGCCGGGCGAACCCGTTCCTTGAGCAATGGACCGCTGAGCAATGCGGTGATGATCGGCGCGAGGAATACCAGCGCCGTCGCCTCTGCCAGCGGCATGACGAAAATCGCGGCAAAAAAACACATCGTGGCAACTGCCAGGCACAGTCCCCGCCCGGCCTGCAACCACGGACTTTGCGGCCGGAAGGCGGCCCATCCTTCCTTGATCAAAAGGATCACGGATAGGCCGAGCGCACCAATCGTGAATCGCAGCGCGGCCACCGCCAATGGCGACCATTCGCCAGCAATTGTCTTGATTAACGCATCACCGCATGAAAGAATTGCGAAACCTGCGAGCGCGAAGGCGATGCCGTCGCGGCTAATGCTTTGGCTTGTCACACAATAGTCCCACGCAAATTGACCACTCCGGCCACCATTCAGGTTAGACCATTGTCAAATCGCAAAGTCCATCAATGAACGCCAGTGATACCTTCGGCCAATAACGATGGACAGCCCTAAACTGCGATAGTCGCTGAAGTTTACGCGATCGCAAGGATCAGGGATGGTGTGTGCAGCCATGGGCGCATGCTGCGGTTGCGGCAAGTCGCAAAGCGAACCCGGCACGCAGCGAAAACTGGCCGTCAATCCGTATCAAAATGGCGCCTATTTCAGGTGTGGCCTTTGCGACTTGTTTACCATTCTTGATTAGCACGCATAAGCCATCACCCGAGATTCAAGAAGGGTGCTTGCAAAGTATAGACCTGTGGGGACGATAGAATGAGTGCATTCGGACGCAAGAACGGGCCAGCGGGCATGAATGCTGGCGGGCGTCCCGCATTCGGGGTCGCCAAACCAATGAAGGGTGGCGACAACCGCTCTGGTGCCCAGAACGCCGGAGGTGAACAGTTCCCGCCCCTGCCCGGCGTAGGTGTCGAAGTCGACATCGGTGAAAATGCGCAACCCGCCAAGGCCGATGCCCTGACCCGTCTGGCCGACCGCGCCAACAATGTGATTGAAACGAATACCGGTGTCGGCGGTTTTGAACAAAGCGTTCACAAGATCAAGGAACAGGTGCTGCCGCGCCTGCTGGAACGGGTCGATCCCGAAGCAGCGGCTTCGCTGACCAAGGACGAATTGTCCGAGGAATTCCGCCCGATCATCCTCGAAGTACTGGCCGAGCTGAAAATAACCCTCAACCGCCGCGAGCAGTTCGCGCTGGAAAAGGTATTGATCGACGAATTGCTCGGATTCGGCCCGCTGGAAGAATTGCTCCAGGATCCCGATATTTCGGACATCATGGTCAATGGCCCTGACCAGACCTATATCGAAAAAAAGGGCAAGCTCATGCTCGCCCCGATCCAGTTCCGTGATGAACAGCATCTGTTCCAGATTGCGCAGCGGATCGTGAATCAGGTCGGCCGCCGTGTCGACCAGACCACGCCGCTGGCCGATGCCCGGCTCAAGGACGGGTCGCGTGTGAACGTGATCGTGCCGCCGCTGTCATTGCGCGGGACTGCCATCTCGATTCGTAAATTCTCCGAAAAGCCGATCACTATCGACATGCTCAAGGAATTCGGTTCCATGAGCGAAAAGATGGCGACTGCGCTCAAGGTTGCCGGGGCCAGCCGGATGAACATCGTGATTTCCGGCGGTACGGGTTCGGGCAAGACCACCATGCTCAACGCCCTGTCGAAAATGATCGATCCGGGCGAACGCGTGCTGACCATCGAAGATGCGGCCGAACTTCGCCTACAGCAACCGCACTGGTTGCCGCTGGAAACCCGCCCGCCGAACCTGGAGGGTCAGGGCGCCATTACCATTGGCGATCTGGTGAAGAACGCGCTGCGTATGCGGCCGGACCGGATCATCCTGGGCGAAATTCGCGGGGCGGAATGTTTTGATCTGCTGGCCGCGATGAACACCGGCCACGATGGTTCCATGTGTACGCTGCACGCCAACAGCCCGCGCGAATGCCTTGGCCGTATGGAAAACATGATCTTGATGGGCGATATCAAGATCCCAAAGGAAGCCATCTCGCGCCAGATCGCGGAATCGGTCGATTTGATCGTCCAGGTGAAACGTTTGCGTGACGGTTCGCGCCGCACGACCAACATCACCGAAGTGATCGGAATGGAAGGCGACGTGATCGTGACTCAAGAATTGTTCAAGTTCGAATATCTGGACGAGAGCGACGACGGCAAAATCATCGGCGAATATCGCGCATCCGGCCTGCGGCCCTACACGCTGGAAAAAGCCCGCCAATACGGGTTCGACCAGGCGTTTCTGGAAGCCTGCCTGTAAACTTTCGCACGATTCCGCTTATCCGGCCAGGATGCCTTTGGCTGCCAATGCCAGCAGACCCATACCAACAATGGCACTGGCCATGAATATGTTGGTCCACGGAACCCAGCCGATCCGGTCGATCCGTGCGCGTTTCATGCGCCTGTGTTCGCCAAACAGTGCCACTACCGCCATGACCAGAAGGGCAATGCCCCACAGGCCGACGATTTCGGCCTCGCTGGCAAAGGTCAGGAATTCATGAAAGTTCATGGCGCTGCGCGATATGGCGACTGGGAACGGGTTCGGCAACCGATGACCTGCCGCAATGACCTGCCGCAATGCCGCTTGAACAATGTATGCCCGCGCTTAAAGCGGCTTAATGACCGATGGGCCGCAGCAAAGACCACTTTTCGCATTGGTAATCCGGCTCGGCGCGGCGCTCGTACTGTCGCTGATGCTGGTATTCGTCAAATTGCTTGGCGAAAGCGGCGTCCATTTGCTGGAAATCCTGTTCTGGCGACAGGTCGTTACCATCCCCATCCTAGGCGCATGGTTTTATTTCAGCGGCCGGATGCTGCTGCTGAGCACCGACCGGATGGCGCTGCACGGCAAACGCGCCGCCTACGGGATTATCGGCATGGTGCTGAATTTCGCCGGAGTGTTGCTGCTGCCCCTGGCGGAAGCGACCACATTCAACTTTACCTCCGTTCTATGGGCGGTGGTCCTGTCAGCGATGCTGCTGCAGGAGAAAGTCGGCCCGTACCGCTGGGCGTCGGTGATGCTGGGGTTTGCCGGGGTGCTCGTCATCGCCCAGCCAGGCGGCGGCAATATACCCCTGTTTGGCGCGGCCGTATCGCTCGGCGCCGCGTTCATGATTGCGCTGATTTCGATCCAGATTCGCGATCTAGGCAAGACCGAAAATCCGCTGACCATCGTATTCTATTTCTCTGCCTTCACAACGCCTGTTCTGGCGCTGGCGATGCCTTTCGTGGCGCAGCAGCACACTGCCTATCAGTGGGGCTTGCTGGCAGGTCTCGCCCTGTTCGGCATCCTGGGGCAATTCCTGCTGACAGCTGCGCTGCGTCTCGGATCGGTCGCCACAGTGATCGTGATGGATTATTCCGCGCTGATCTGGGCCACCGTGTTCGGGTGGGTCATCTTCGACCAATTACCGCCCGCAGCGACATGGATCGGCGCACCGCTGATTATTGCAGCGGGGATCACGATCGCCTGGCGGGAACACTATTTGGCAAAATTGCGGAAATCCGATCTGGAAACGCGCCGTTTGCTTGCCGAGTGAGGAACCATTCATGTCACAATGCGTATTGTGTTTGATAGCCCACCTTCGGGCAGAATTTCGGAGAAGAAATAATGGCTCGCAAAATTTTTATCGCGATCGGGATTGCCGCAATGACAATCACAACTGCTGCCTGCAATACAGTCAAGGGCGTTGGCCAGGACATCGAATCGGTCGGCGAGGCTGGCGATCGTGCAATCTGAATTCGCAGGTTTTTGAATTAGCCGCTAAGGGTCGAACTAACACCCGTTGGAGCAATCCGGCGGGTGTTTTAGTATCCGCGATAGCCGATCTTGCATTCGCACAGTGCCGTCAGGTCATTTTCTCGTCCGGCCATATAGGCGTGCGCGTCTTTCGCGGATCATGAGCCAGATCCCCAGCCCCAGCGGCCCAGCAAGCAAAGTCGCTATCAGGATCGGCACCTGGACCAGACGGGAAAATTGTTTCGCATCGGCATCGCGGACAATCCATAATCCGATGAACAAATCGAACCCCAGATAATGCGTCCAGCCGATCGTTATTCCGCCATCGGAGGCGAAAATGGCCCTCACACCCTCGATCGACGAAAAGTTCGCCCCGGTACCGCCGAGGCCTGGACCGCCCCCCAGACCGGCGAGCAGCGATATCAATCCGGCGGAATAGATCAGGCACAGCAGGCCGACACCAAGATACAATACCACAGTCAGCGGCAGGGGCCTGCGGGGCAGGAAAATCAGGATTATCCACCCGGTCAGCGCGATGATATTCACCCCACTGAAAATTGCCTGCCACATCATTAATTTCCTCTCCGGCTAGAGTGGGCTGCGTTAAATCTGACGCACTTCGCCCGCTCTAATCTTAGTTGTCGCATCGTAAAAAGCTGAAAACCGGTTCCCACTTTTCAGCACGATGCTCTAGTGCTTCACGCTGTCAACCGTGGTTCGGGTTGCGGCAGTGAACCCGCTGCGCGCAGGATTGCATCATGATCATGCGCAAACCGTCCGCCCGGCTTGGTCAGAGCCAGTGCCAGCGCCGCATCAGCCACTGTGGCGGCTTCGATGGCGCGGTATTTCCGGTAATTGCCCTGCAACATCAAATTACCCAGCGGCGCGGCGATGATCCCCAATCGCTCCACGAAACGCAAATCATCTGGCCGCGCACCGCGGAGCAGGCTGGGCCGCAAGATATCAAGCCGCCTGAACCCGACCTTGGCCAGATCGCGTTCGGCTTCGCCTTTAACCTGCAAATAGAATGTCTTGGCCATAATATGGGCGCCAACCGAGCTGACCGAGATGAATCGTTGCACCCCCTGCCGATGCGCCGCCTGCGCAACATCCAGCACCAGATCATGATCGACAGCGCGGAACGCATCATCGCCCCCCCCGGATTTCTTGCGGGTTGTGCCAAGCGCGTTGATCATCACCTGCGGTCTCACCGCTTCGATCACTTCTTCCCAATTGTCGGGATCGGCAACGAACAATTCCATTCTGGCCCCAACCGGCAATTTCATTTCCCGGCGGGCGATGGCGACCAGGCGCACATCCTCCCGCCCGATACACGCGTCCACCACGGCGCGCCCGATCATTCCGGTCGCGCCGACCAGGGCAATCTTCAATGGGCCGGAGTCCGATTTAAACATTACTCAGCCCCTCCGGTACTTCGCCGTAAATGCGGGCGCATTGATCGATCGCGAAACGGTCCGTCATCCCGGCGATGTAATCCGCGATATGCCTGCTGCGATCCGGATCATGCGCCGGCATGGACTGGTGCCAACCATCGCCCAGCAATCGATCATCCTGTGTAAAGGCGGTAAACAGGCGTGTCACCACATCGGATGCCCGCTCCGCAGTCGCCCGCTGTTCGGGATGGTAATAGAGCCGGTCATACATGAATTTCTTGAGCCGCCGCTCGTCCGCCTGCATTGTGGGCGAGAAAGTACCGAGCAGCCCATCGGCACTGCGGATATCATCGACAGTTTCATACCCGGCCACTGCGGCACGGGTGTGCGTGATCACGTCATTCACCATCAGCCCGATTTGCCCCCGGACAAGTTCCCGCAACTGGCGGTCACGGGGGGCAAGTGGGAAGCGCTTTTCGACAACCCGCCATTGATCCGCGACGAAGTCTATGATCAGCAAGTCATCCAGTTGCAGGAAACCGGCGCGTAGCCCATCGTCGATGTCGTGATTGTCATAAGCGATGTCATCCGCAATCGCCGCAACCTGCGCCTCCAGCGAGGCATATTGGCCCAGATGAAGCGGGAAATCGGCATCCAGTTCGGCCAAGGCCCAGCCCGGGTGAGCGACCGGCCCATTGTGCTTGGCCAGCCCTTCCAGCAATTCCCAGGTCAGATTGAGGCCCTGATGATCGCAATATGGGCTTTCAAGTCGCATCAGCGTGCGCAGCGATTGGGCATTATGGTCGAAACCGCCATGGGCCGCCATCGCCTGTGACAGCGCATCTTCCCCCGCATGGCCGAAAGGCGGGTGGCCGATATCATGCGCCAGGCACAAGGCCTCCGTCAGATCTTCGTCCAGCCCCAGCGCGCGGGCGATCACCCGGCCGATCTGGGCAACTTCAAGACTATGTGTCAACCGGGTGCGGTAATGGTCGCCATCGGGCGCGATGAACACCTGAGTCTTGCTGCGCAGGCGGCGGAAGGAAATGGAATGGATTATCCGGTCGCGGTCACGCTGGAACTCGCTGCGCGGGCCGCGCGCGCCTTCCCGGTTTTCGGCAAATTCGCGGCCGCGCGATCGGGTGGGGTCAGCGGCGAATGGGGCACGGTTCATTTGTCTGCGGGCTTAGGAGAGACTGGTCCCGCTAACAACGGGAACAATCTGGCAACAGAAGCGAATTCCGCTTTATTCCTTGCCCATCATCCAATCGACCGCGGCATCGCAATGGATGCGCGTCGAATCGAAAATCGGCAGGACATTCGCATCGATATCCACCACCAGCTCGAGTTCGGTGCAGGCAAGCACGATCGCTCTCGCCCCGGCCTGTTCTTTCTGGGTGATGATGCTTTTCAGCGTTCTTTGGGCATCGCGGCTCGCCTTACCGACCATCAATTCTTCGTAAATGATCCGGTCGATCACTTCGACATTACCCATGTCCGGCGGTATCAGATCGACGCCGTGGGCGACCAGTCTTTCGCGGAAGAAACTTTCCGTCATAACATTGCGCCGGCCGATCAGCGCCGCGCCGGTGACCCCTTCCCTGGCCATGCGTACACCCAGGCAATCGGCCGCATGGATGATCGGAATGCCCACCTGTTCGGAAATACGGTCATAATATTTGTGCATCGCATTGGCGCAAATCAGCAGGCTTTGCGCGCCAGATTGTTCCAGCCGCTGGGCCGCGCCGATAATCATATCCGCGGCCGCTTCCCAGCTGCGGCCTTCGCGTAGCCCCTCCAACTCGCCGAAATTAACGCTTTCCAGCACCAATGGCGGCGTGGTGCGCGGGGACGTACGCCGCTGCACTCGCCGATTGATCAGTTCCATATATGTAAGGGTGGATATCCAGTTCATCCCCCCTATCAGACCCAATTTGCGCAACGAACCACTTCCCTGAATCACCTGGCCAACCGGGAGACACCCGGACCATGCACCAAGCTTACCAGAGGATGGGCGCAGGTCCAGCGAGTTGCTGCAGGCCGCGCAATCAAGGGGCTGCAGCGGCTATCGCGTTATCACCCAGCCATCCGCGGACCGCAGCGGCGCTTTCTTCCGGTGCCTCCTCCATCGGCAAATGGCCGATCCCCGGATAGGAAATGCTAATGGAATTGGACAAATTTGCCGCAAACCAAGCGGCAGATGCGAACGGGATGAGCGAATCTTCTTCGCCCCAGATGATCAGCGTGGGCACTTTCACCCTCCGGACCTCCGACGCTGAAAACGAATTTCCGGGCTGGCCGAACCGGGCCAGGGTTGCCGCACGATTACCGGGATACCGCAACAATTCCCAATACCGGTTCACCGCCTGCGGGGTAACGACTGCCTGATTCGATACACTTTGCGACAGGCTTTGTTCGATAATCGAACGCGGGGTGATCTGGGTCATCAATTTGTTCAGCACTGGCATCCGCGCGATGGTGAAACCGATGTTTCCGCCGCCCCTTTCGCGCTTGATGGGGGCGCCCGATGCATCGACCAGAATCAGGCCGTCCAGCCGCCCCGGATGAGCCATCGCATAGGCCAGCGCGATCCCGCCCCCCATGGAATTGCCGCCAAGCACGAATTTGTCGAGCCCAAGTGCATCCGCCACCTGATCGACTGTCTTCACGAATGCGGCAGTGGAATAATCGCCGTCCAGCGCGGGTCCGGTCAGCCCATGGCCAATCTGGTCGAAACGGATGATGCGGTATTCACTGCGTAGTTGCTCTGCCCATGGCTGCCATGCGTGCAGATCGGCATTGGAGCCATGCAGCAGAACTATAACTTGGGCTCCGCTCGGCCCCTCGTCACGCAAATGGACGGTTGGTCCATCCTCCAGAGGAATAAATTGAGAAGGTTCGCCGCCATATTTCGCGCGCATTTCCGCCGGATCGGTATCCGGAGTGCGGAATATTATGAATGCAATCACCAACAGAGCCGAAATCCCGAGAAGGATTTTGCCGAGCATTTTCATGTTTCTACAACCCTTTGATCCAAAGCTCGACTGCTGTCACACCATCCCGGTCGATGGTCGATTTGCCCAGTTCAGGCATGGTAACGCCCGGCTCGACCGAATTCATCCGGTAAAGCAGGATCGATTTATCGGGCTGGCCCGGCACGATCGAGAATTCATGCCCACCAGCGCCGCGCCCGGCTGCCACCGGGCGCTTGAATATCCCGATCGAATGCGGATTGTGCTGTTCCCAGCGCAGATCGAGCCCGGAATTGGAGGCAGTCGCCCCCGGCTGGTGGCAGTGCGCGCAATTCACATCGAGATAGGCACGCGCGGCGGATTCGACGCTTGCCGTGGCGCGATCTACCCACAGCGGCATGGTATCGCTTCCGGTTGGCACCGCATCGAGATGCCCGGCCCAGGCGAAGTCTGTCAGCCAGCCGGCCGCGAGGTTGCGTGCCTTCGGGCCAATCGGAACCACCTCGCCATCCAGCCCGTGGCATTCCTTGCACTGGTTCTTGTTGGGGATGCGATAGCTGATCTGTTCTCCCGCAGGCGTGGTGACGTCGAGCCGTGCTCCCGCGATCGCCAATGTCGCCTCGGTCTGCGTATCATTCCAGCGATAGGGCAAGGCCAGCCAGCCATCGGCGCGGTGCAGCAGCACGCGGGTCTCGATCAGTCGGCGCTCGCTCCCTTCGCCAAAGGCAAAGGTCTTGATCAGCGCGCTGCCAACCGGAAATTGCAGTAGCCCCTCGCCGTCTGCCAAAACCTGCTTTCCTACAGGGACATAGGCGAAACGCAGTTTCTCTGCCCCGTCGGAATAGAGCGGCACGTTGAGCTGATATGGCACCACACCGAGCGCGGGGACCTGTGCCGCACCGTCGGCAAAGAAGCCATATTCCGCGAGCGTCCGCGGCAGGCCGTCCTGCAGGATCGCCGCATGCGACACACCTGTCGGCGTCAGCTCGGCCTGCGCCATCGCACCGCCCAGCGCCAATGTGCCGGACACCAGGAATGCCAGGCCCCGTTTCACTTTAGCCGGGATTCCAGCTCTTGCGGCGCGCCGGTAACTTCGGGCAGTGATGACGGATCGCCCACGGGAGCTTCAAGCGGGCCGGGGGTCGCCTCGGCAAGGTCTGCCCCCTGCTTTGGCAGGTTGAGCGACCAGCCTGCAGTGCCCTCGGCCACGCTCAGCGCGATGCTGCCAGGCTCGGCCAATCCGTCCCACAGTACCGGCGGCAGCGCCCCGCCAAATGCCGCAAGCAATTCTTCGGCTCCATCGAGGTCGGGCTTCTGCCCGCCATCCTCATAGACATTGTTGCCGATCACCACATTGCGCGGGAAAGGGTTGTAGCGCTGATCGTCAAACGGCAGGGTATAGGCAACGACCATGATCTGCGCCGTATCGTTCTTCTGCAGGATATTTTCGTCGACCAGCACGTTCTCGTTGGCCATCACAAGGATGCCGGTGCCGCGCTTAACCCCGCCCACGATGTTGCCGGGAGGGGCGAAATTGTCGACATCGTTCTCTGTCACCAGATTGCGACGTATAACCACATCGCCGCCGCCCATCACCGGCAAGCCGGGCAGGTCGAACACCAGGATGCCTCCTGTATTGTGGGTGGCGAGGTTTTCCTCAACCACCGCATTGCGGCTGTTCTCGATCTCGATCCCCGCGACATTATACTGCACCAGCGAATGGCGCACGGTGATGTCGCGGCTCTGGCCGACGTAGATGCCCGCATCGGATGCGCCCGACACCTGGCTTTCGGCGACCAGCACGCCGGTGCTTTCAACCGGGTAAATGCCATAGGCGCCATTGGTGCTGAGCGGCCCGCCGGTCCAGGTGACGCGGATGCCCTGGTAAACGATATTGTCTGCGCCCTTGGACTTGATCCCGTCACCCTTGGGGTTTTCGACCGCGAAATCGCGCAAAGTGACGTTGTCGGACGTGACCAGCAACCCCTCGCCCGCGCCCTGCTGGCCGGTAAAATCGAGCACGCTGGCATCCATCCCCCCGCCGCGCAGGGTCACGCTGTCGACATCGAGCGATAACCCGTCGGACAGATCGAACCGGCCAGCCCCAAGCACGATCTCGTCACCCGGCTGGGCCAGGATCAGTGCTTCCTGCAATCGTTCCTCCGCGCCTTCCCCAGCGGCAATCTCGGTTACTTTCGCGAGCGCGGGCTGGGCCAACAATGCCAGAACCACAGCCGGAACACAGGCCGCATTCATTTTGGTCATGATAGATTCTCTCCTATAAATCCCATGATGCGTTAAAACGGGATCAAATCCAAGGCGTGAAACCAGATTGCAGGTTGGAGCGTAAATCACCAGATGAAGCGGGTGCGCGAACTCGCGACTCGAAGAGGGACTTACTATGCGAACTGCCTCAATGACATTCAGCGCCTTGGCAAGCGCCTCGGTAGCCGGCCTGCTCGCTGCCCCCGCAATAGCCGCGCCGACAACGATTATCGGCAAATGGAAAACCGATGACGCGACCTCGGTGATATCCTTCTACAAATGCGGGGACTCAATTTGCGGCAAGATCGACCAGTTCCTGGTGGCCGAACCGGAAGGCGGCATCCGCGACACAAAGAATCCCGACAAGACCAAGCGTAGCGAGAAATTGCTGGGAAAGCGGATTTTCTGGAACCTGACCCCTGCTGGCGACAAGTTCGAAGGCAAGGGATACAGCCCGCAGGAAGGCCGCTATTTCAGCGCAAATCTATCGCGCGATGCGTCCAGCCTCAGGGTCAAAGGCTGCGTTTCGATCTTTTGCCGGACGGTGACCTTCACCAAATTCTAGCTGAAGACCTATCCGATCCCCGCTGCGCACAGGGCCGCCGAACTGGCCGTGACGGCGACCACTTCGGCGTCGCCAATCCGCCGCACACGCTTGATGTAATCGCCAAGGCCGCTTGGCTCTGCCGCCTCGCCGTCCTGCGCTTCCATATTCTGCAGTTTGCGCAATTGCAGGATGCTCAGCCGGTCGGTCATTCGTGCCGCCATGCAGGTGGCGCGCTTTTCACCGATTCCGGCGTCCATCAGCCCTGATTTGACGCGCCATTCGACCGCCGCATCCACCGCCCCGCTGCTGATGCCGAGCGCAACCGCGCCCGCCGCCAGCGCCAGGAAAATGATCAGTTTGCGCATGGGATCAGTCGAGGTGCTTGATGATTTCTTCGACCATTTTCTTCGCATCAGCCAGCAGCATCATGGTCTGGTCCATATAGAACACATCATTATCGACCCCGGCATATCCGACACCGCCCATGCTGCGCTTGATGAACATCACCGTCTTGGCTTTTTCGACATCGAACACCGGCATCCCGTAGATCGGGCTTGATTTGTCGGTCTTGGCGGCCGGATTGACCACATCGTTCGCGCCGATGATGAAGGCGACGTCGGCCTGGGCAAATTCGCTGTTGATGTCTTCCAGTTCGAACACTTCGTCATAGGGCACGTTGGATTCGGCCAGCAGCACGTTCATATGCCCCGGCATCCGGCCCGCGACGGGGTGGATGGCGTAGCGGACGTTGACGCCTTTTTCCTTCAGCACGTCACCCATTTCGCGCAAGGCGTGCTGCGCCTGCGCCACCGCCATGCCGTAACCCGGAATGATGATGACATTTTCCGCTTCCTGCAGCAGGAACGCGGCATCTTCCGCGCTGCCGCGTTTCCACGGCCGGTCGGTCTTGGCACCATCCCCGCCGGAACTCGCCTCCGCGCCGAAGCCGCCCGCGATCACGCTGATGAAGCTGCGGTTCATCGCCTTGCACATGATGTAGCTGAGGATCGCGCCCGAGCTACCCACCAGGGCGCCGGTAATGATCATCGCGGTGTTGCCCAGCGTGAATCCCATCGCCGCGGCCGCCCAGCCGGAATAGCTGTTCAGCATCGACACCACCACCGGCATATCCGCGCCGCCGATGGGAATGATCAGCAGGAAACCGATGATGAAGGCCGCCATCAGGATCGCCCAGAACATCCACCCCTCGCCCGCGCCGCCCAGCGGGCTGACCGCATAGAGGCCGGTGAGAACGATAATCGCCGTCAGCGTACCAAGATTGATGACATGGCGCCCCGGCAGCATGATCGGCGATCCCGACATATTGCCGTTCAGTTTGGCAAAGGCGATCACCGAGCCCGAGAACGTAATCGCACCAATCGCCGCGCCCAAAGCCAACTCGATGCGGCTGACGAGCAGAATTTGCCCTGCCGCATCGGCAATATCGAATGCGGAAGGATTCATGAATGCCGCCAGCGCAACCAATACCGCGGCAAGACCGACGAGACTGTGAAACGCCGCGACCAGTTGCGGCATGGCCGTCATCGCGATGCGCCGGGCTATGACAAAACCGATTCCCCCGCCCAGAGCAATGGCGATGGCGATTTCCGGCAGGCTGGCGATGTCATGGATCAGCAAAGTCGTCACCACCGCGATCAGCATACCGGCCATGCCGAAGCGGTTGCCCGTCCGGCTGGTGGAGGGCGAACTCAGCCCGCGCAGGGCAAAGATGAAGAACACCCCAGCCACGAGATAGGCAAGCGCGACCCAAGGGTTTACCGCTACGCCGGTGGAAGCGTGAGCGGGGGCCGCAGCAAACACCGTCATCCCAGCGAAAGCTGGGATCGCTGCCAATCGAGTGCGGAGATTTGGGATAGCGACCCCAGCCTTCGCCGGGGTGACGGGGAGGTTTGGAAAAACCGGAGCGCCCATCATTTGCGCTCCTTCTTCTTGTACATCGCCAGCATGCGCGCCGTGACCGCAAAGCCGCCGAAGATATTCACGCTGGCCAGTACCACGCCAGCCAGCCCCAGCCATTTTGCCACCGGATTACCCGCCCCCGCCGCCGCGATCAGCGCGCCGACGATAATCACCGAGGAAATCGCGTTAGTCACCGCCATCAGCGGGGTGTGCAGGGCCGGAGTGACCGACCAGACGACGTAATAGCCAACGAAGCAGGCCATCACGAAAATCGAAAGAATTGAAATGAAGTCCAAGGTTACTCTCCTGAGCCGAGCAACCGCTCATTGACCACTTTGCCGCCCTGCGTCAGCCGCACGGCGCCCCCGATTTCCTCGTCCAGCACCGGCTTGCCCGCTTCCGCATCCCAGAATGCGCTTAGGAAATTAAACAGGTTTCGTGCAAACAGCGCGGAGGCGTCGGCGGGCAGATGCGCGGGCGTGTTGGAAAATCCCATGATCTTGACGCCGTGTATCACCACGACCTGATCGGCCACGCTGCCTTCCACGTTACCGCCCTGCGCCACGGCGAGATCGAAGATCACGCTGCCGGGCTTCATGGTGGCGATCTGCGCGTCCGAGATCAGGCGCGGAGCTGCGCGCCCCGGAATGAGCGCCGTCGTGATCACGATATCCTGCTTGGCGATGTGGCTGGATACCAGTGCGGCCTGCGCCTTCTGGTATTCTTCCGACATTTCGGTGGCATATCCGCCGCTGCCTTCGCCTTCGATCCCTGTGACATTTTCCACGAAGATCGGCTTGGCGCCCAATGACTGGATCTGCTCCTTGGTCGCAGAGCGAACGTCCGTGGCGGAAACTTGCGCGCCGAGCCGCCGCGCGGTCGCGATCGCCTGCAGTCCGGCAACCCCGACCCCCATGATAAATGCCCGGGCAGCAGTAATCGTGCCCGCAGCCGTCATCATCATTGGGAATGCGCGGCCATATTGGTCCGCTACGGCCAGAACTGCCTTGTATCCGGCAAGATTGGACTGGCTGGACAGTATATCCATGCTTTGCGCCCGGGTGATGCGGGGCATGAATTCCATCGCCAGCGCTTCGAACCCTCCCTTGGCATAAGCATCGACACGGGCTTTTTGGCCAAAGGGGTCGAAACTGGCCACTACCCATGCGCCGGCATTTGCGCCTTTGAGCATTGCCACATCAGGCGCCTGGACCGCCAGCACGATATCCGCGCCGGCAACCGCCTTGGCTGCCGTGGCCATTTCGGCGCCTGCATCGACATAGGCCTGATCAGCAATCGAGGCGGCCTCTCCAGCCCCTTTCTCGATCACAATGACGGCACCCAAAGCAATGAATTTCTTCACTGTTTCAGGAATGATCGCAACGCGTGTTTCGCCGTCAGCGCGTTCTTTCAGGACTGCGATACGCAAGCTGGGAGAGCTCAAGGAGCGATCAGTACGACGATGACAAGTGCGATGAGCGCAATCAGTGGGACCGACCATTTAAGCAGGCCGATAAAACTACCGTAGGTTTTTTCCGCCGATTTCAGATCGTCTGACGAAGCCATTTCTCGAATCCTCAAAAATTAAAGTCTCTTTCAAACCGTCTATCGCGCGGCGCGGCTACCTTCAACCCTATCAAATCAACTACCCCAATTGGCAATTCGGCACTTCCAGACCTGAGGCCATCATTCGGCACCGTGGCGAATGTCCTTAATCTGACATTTACACGTTGGGGCTAAACCGACTGCCTGTACCGCAACGGGACGGTTCTGGGGTTCTATGGCTGACGATGTAACCAGATTGCTGATGCTCATTGATGATGAACCGGCACAAAGCCGGCTCATCACGGCGCTCGCCGCGCGTGAGGGCTGGCGCGTGCTGGTGGTGAATGACGCGGAAACCGCCATCGCCACCCTTGGGACGCGGCAGGGCATGCAATTATCCGCCATTATCCTCGACCAATGGGTCCCGGGTGACGATGCCTGCAGCCTGATAGAGGAATTGAAGGCGCGCCGACCGGCGATGCCGATCCTGATGCTGACTACCAGCGCATCCCCCATGCTGGCAGTTGAGGCCATGCGCGCCGGTGCGACCGATTATCTCGTCAAACCCGTCGCTCCTGACCGTTTGATGACCGCTCTGCGCAGCGCGACCAAGCAAGAAGCGCCCAAGCAAGAGCTCCAGCCGCTGACCGAAAAAATGCCTGCCGTGCTGGATTTCGACGCGATGATCGGCACATCGCAATCTTTCCGTACCGCGCTGGCGAATGCCGCAAAGGCGGCCCGCGGACACGGCGCGGTGCTGATCGAGGGTGAAAGCGGCACGGGCAAGGAAATGCTGGTGCGCGCAATGCATTCTGCCAGCACGCGGGCCAAATCCCCCTTGCGGATCATCAATGTCGGCGGTGTTCCGGCAAATTCCATCGAATCAGTGCTGTTCGGGCATGAACAGAACGCCTTTCCCGGCGCTTTCGACCGTCAGATCGGTGCCTTGCAGCATTGTGACGGCGGCACGCTGGTGCTCGATGAAATCGATCGGCTGGCCGCGCCATTGCAGGAAGTTCTGGCAGAAGCCCTGACCAGCGGCATCGTGCGCCCGGTTGGCGCAAAACACGGATTTCGCGTGGATGTGCGCTTGCTCGCCGCCAGCAATCTGCCGCTGGGCGATCTGGTCGAGGCGGGCCATTTCGATGCCGATTTGTATAGGGCAATCTCAACCACCAGAATTGTGCTGCCGCCACTGCGCGAACGTCAGGGCGATATTTCCGCCCTGACGCGGCATTTCCTGGCGCGGATCGCCGACCAGCCGGGATTGCGGGCGCTGTCGATCAGCGATGCGGCGCTAAGCCTGCTGTCGGCCTATGACTGGCCGGGCAATGTCCGGCAATTGCAGGCGGTTCTGTTCCGCGCTGCGGTGTTCTGCGACAACGAAACCTTGACGGTGGATAGCTTCCCGCAATTGTCCGAATTGCTCGGCGAATGCGACACGGTGCTTGACCCGTTGCACGAAGGCGTGGGTGTGATGCTGTATACGCGGGACGGCAATCTGCGCCCGCTGGAAGAAATCGAGGCCGACGTTATCCGCCTTGCCATCGGCCATTACCGCGGCCGGATGACCGAAGTCGCCCGCCGCCTCGGGATCGGACGATCCACGCTGTACCGGAAATTGGGTGATCTGGGTATCGGCGACGCTGCATAACCAGATGGTGACAACGGCAGTAATCGGCACCGATAGCCCGATCGGCCTGACCGTAGTGCGCGAATTGGGCGAACGGGGTGTCGATGTCCATGCGATAGGGAAACGGGCGGATGCCATCGGTGGGAAGTCACGCCGCGCCCGGCACTTCACCGTGCGGCCTTATGGCCCGCTGGTAGCATGGCTGCCCCAATTCGTCGCTCGGCACCAGATTGGCGCAGTCATGGCCGTGTCCGAACGGACCCTGGCCGAACTCGCCCTGCTGCGCGGCAAGATCCCCAATTGCGTCATCATCGCGCCGGAGCCGGAGAAATTGGCCCTGGTACTGGACAAATCCGCCACGCTGGCGGCGGCGCAGGACATCGGTATGGATGTGCCTTACAGTTGGCAACCCGGTGCCGCGCAGGATCACCGGCAATTGGCAGGAAGTCTGAAATACCCGGCGGCCATCAAATGGTCCGATCCGGTCGCGGTCATCGACCTGCTGGACGCTGCAGGCATGCCACTGGAAAAGGTTGAATATGCCGCCGGGCCGGATGCCTTGCTAGCGGTATTGCGCAAATATGACCGGCTGGGCCTATGGCCGATTGTACAGGAATATATTGGCGGATACGGCTTGGGCCAGATACTGCATATGCATCACGGGGCTGCAACGCTGAAATTCCAGCACCGGCGTCTGCGTGAGTGGCCGCCATCGGGGGGAATTTCGACCTGTTGCACATCGGTGCCATTGACAGAACATGCCGCGCAAATGGCGCTTTCCGAAGAATTATTGCGGTCGATTGGCTGGGAAGGCCCGGCGATGGTCGAATATCGCCACGATCCCGGCAGCGGCCGATATGTCCTGATGGAAATCAACGGACGGTTCTGGGGCAGCATGCCGCTGGCCTATCATTGCGGCGCGAAATTCGCTTGGGAAACTTGGCGCTGCGCCATGGGCCAGCCCAGCGAACCGCCGCCAGTCCTGAAAAAGCGAACTGCCCGCTATCTGGTCCCGGATAGCAAGCATGTGATCGCACAATTGCAAAACGGCGCATTGCCTGCCGCGCAAAGACTCAAGCTGCTGGCCAGTTTCATCCTGCAATTCCTCAATCCGGCGGCCCGCTATTACGTATGGTCCTGGAAAGATCCGCGCCCGTTCCTGTCCGATATCTGGTCGATCATCAGGAAAGCCGCACGCCGGGATATTTCCGTGCCAGCGCCAGGACCGCAGATTCCACCCGCCGCAGGCATACTGCCATAAAGGCTGGATCGAGCCGGTAGGGATCGTGCAAATGCGACATCGGCGGGTTGGCATAGCTGCCCAGCAATCCGCGCGGCAGATGCGCCAGATCGGCCAGACCAGCCAATTTGCGCAAATGCCGGTGCTCCATTCCCAGCAGGTAATCACCGGGCTGCGGGACGAAATCCTGCACGCGCACAGTCAAATGCTCCTCTATCGGATGGCCCAGGGCAATTGCTGCCTGCCGCGCTGGTTCATGGGCGGGTTCGCCGGTGCTGGTCGACAGGCCGAAGGACACCGCATTGAGCCCCAGATCGCGCGCCACCCCCCACGCATAAGCACTGCGGCAGATATTACCATGGCATACGAACACCAGCCGCCGGACATCCCCGGATGCAGGTTTCACCGCTGCCGACCACAGCGGAACCGCCTCCACATAGGACAGGCCGAGCCGCAGCAGGCCGCGCGATGTACCGAAATTTCGGGAAATCGGATTACTCATCGAAACACCGTATTGGCTGCGAGTTGCTGCGCCATCCGGGTGCCCGTGCGTAGATAATCATGGGGCAGCAGCGCCAGGCCGGGGCTGGTCAGATCAACTTCCAGATCGTTGAAGCCTACGCTCACGGCTTCGCGCGAGGAACCGAGCCATTCGCACAATTTCTCGAACCGGCGGCAAAGCAGCGCGTTGGGCCGCTGCGTTTCGCGATTGTAAAGTTCGAACGAATGCGAAACCAGACAAAAACCCGGCCAGTGCGCCCGCGCCGCATGGGTGATCGCGGCGCGCATTTCGCCATAGGATAGCGCGATTAACTGCGCATGCCGCAAACCATTATGGCTCGCAATTGCGCTGACGGGAAATTCATGCATTCCGCAGTGCATGACCGGGCGGCAATCCCCCGTTGACAGCGAGATGCCGCAGAGCGAACCGACAAGGCCTGCCGGGAAACTGCTGTCCCAGCGCAGGCCCAATTGCGCCAAGGCACGCAAAGTATCGTCATTCGCGCCGTAATTTCCAGCGCGAAAGGCTGTTGGCCGCGGCGCTCCGGCCTCTACGATCCGGCCAAGGCCCCACTCCAGCAAGACCCGTTGCTCCCCTTGCGCGAAATCCCTGATATTCAGCCCCGACCGGCCGGGCAGCGGCGAGTTTTCGGCAAAGGACAGCCATTCGCTATGGCAATGCAATTGGACCTCATGCCCCCGTTCGACAATCGGCTGGACCACGGCATCGACCACGCCCTGCCCCCATACCAGTGCCGGCATTGGATCGACGAAGAACACTGCTTTCAATCCGCAGCGATCGAATACATCCATCTGGTAGAATATGCCCGCGTTCCGCTTGGCGGAACGGCAGGCGATGGCGCGATCGAAATTGTCCATGCGATCGGTGGCGATCCCGCGCGCATAAAGCCCCGCAGAATATTCCGTATCAATCGTGATCAGCACCGGTAACATCGTTCATCCCATCGCATATTCGCTTTAAGATAGCGTTGCTGTAGGGGGGGCCAAAATCCACTGGAGAGAATGATTATGCCGACGCCCAACAACCCGCTTGATTTCACCGGCCGCAGCATCCTGATTACCGGTGCTGCTTCCGGCATCGGTGCAGCCTGCGCGCGCTGGCTGGCCGGCCAGCGGGCAAAGCGGCTGGTGCTGATCGACCGCGACGGGGATGCGCTGGATGCACTGCAATTGAACACTGCGGTCGAACGCCACGCCTTCGATGTTGCCGATCCTGCAAAATGGGCCGAGCTGGAAGAAAGCCTCGGCACGCTCGATCATGTGGTGGTCAACGCCGGGATCGGCGGCAGCGGCGAATTTGCGGATCTGACGTTCGAGGCCTGGCGCCGGGTGATGGACGTCAATCTTGACGGTGCTTTCCTGACGCTCGCTGCCGGACTGCGCGCGATGAAGAAGAATGGGAAAGGCAGCGGCGTCGTGACAGCATCGATCACCGGGGTAAAGCCCGTTCCCGGCATCGGCCCATACGGCGTTGCCAAGGCGGCAGTGGCGCATATGGCGCGGATCGCAGCGGCGGAAAATGCCAAGAACAACATTCGGGTCAATGCAATCGCGCCGGGCGGCGTTGACACCGCAATCTGGGAAGGATCGCCCGAATTCGTCCAGGCAGTGGCCGATCACGGCCGCGAAGCCGCGCTGAAGGGGATGGCTGGCACTACCCCGCGCGGCACTTTCGCTACATCGGACGAAATCGCTGGCGAAATCGGCTTTCTGCTGTCCGATATGGCGGCCAACATCACGGGCACGGTGCATATCACCGACGGCGGCTATTCTTTCTGACGGCGACTTTCTGATGGCGGCCTGGCGCATTTCTTAACCCCCGGATGGTATGGACCTCCATCGGCTGAATTTCAGCCACCAGGACCGCCAGCAGCCAATTGGAATTGCCGTGAATAACGACCCGCTCGAACTAGAATGCGACCGCCTGTCCAGCACCGTGGACAGCTTCCTGTATGAACGCATCCGCTGGGACCGGATCGAAGGTCCATTACTGGCACGGCTGGCAGAGCTTTCCCGCGGCGCATTTGAAAGCCGTCCCGATTTCGAATTGACCGAAGAAGGCGCGACCAGCGATTTGAAGCGTTTCGTACTGAAAGTGCACAGCAACCGGATCATCGCGATCAAGATGTGGCTGGCGGGTGGCCGCGCGCTGATCGACGCCGAAGAAATCGAACGCAGCAAATACAAGATCGCCCCAGCCGAACCGATTTCCATCGAGTTTGACGGTGTGGGCGAAGAATGGATGGCGGCCAGCATGAGAGCCATTCTGGCCCGCATACGCAATCCCGAAGCTGCCTGATCCGGCAGCGGTTAATCCTGCGGCATTTCCGAGAAATCAGTCAGCGCCGCATCGCGCAATCCGCGCCACACATTGCGCGCCTGCACGCTCGCCGCGACGTCGTGGACCCGCAATAGCTGGACGCCCGCATCCATGCCCGCAGCCGCAAGAGCAATACTGCCGCCGATCCGCTCAGCCGCCAGTGCTTCGTTAGACAATGCGCCGATCATCCGCTTGCGGCTTGCACCCAGTAACAGCGGATGGCCAAGCGCGTGATACAGCGGCAGCGCATTCAGTATCGCCAGATTTTCCGCCAGCGTTTTTCCGAATCCGACACCAGGATCCAGGATTATGTGTTCGCGTGCAATGCCCGCATCCAGAGCGCGGTCACGGGCAGATTTCAGCCAGTCGAACACGTCCAGCACGACATTGGCGTAAGCTGCACCTTCATGCAGATCCTGCCCTGTTCCCGGCGCATGCATCAACACCACCGGGCAATTGCGGGCAGCGGCGAGTTCCATGCTGCGCGGGTCATGGCGCAGGGCGGAAACATCGTTGATGATCTGCGCGCCGGCATCCAGCGCTGCTTCCATTACGGCGGGACGGCGGGTGTCGACGCTGATCGCGCCGCTCATCGCAGCGCAATATTCCACTGCCGGGATCACCCGTTTCAGCTCGTCCCCTTCCCATGTCGCCGCAGCGCCGGGGCGGGTACTTTCCCCGCCAATATCAATCAGAGCGGCCCCCGCTTCCAGCATGGCAGCCGCGTGGGACCGGCCCGCTTCCGGATCGTCGAGAAAAGCGCCGCCGTCGGAAAAACTGTCCGGTGTTACATTGAGAATGCCCATCACTTGCGGCTGGTCCAGCCGGATGGTCCGTTCGCCCAATTGCAGGGCCGGATGGGCGAACCGCAACGCCGCCCATTGCGCTTGGCCCTCTTCAGTCACACTATCAGGCAGGCTGCCCAGCGCCTCTGCCATGCCAGCGGGCGATACTCGCGCCCGCTCGGTCACCACGCCATCGCGGCGCAGGATGATTGCGAACCGGTGGGCATAGACCATGCCGCCCGCCAACCGGATCGTATCGCCCTCCTCGCTTTGTGGACTGGCGGCAAAACCGATCGGGCGAATGTATATTTGGTCGGTCATTGCCAGTGCGCCGTCAGGCTCAATCCTCGTTCGCCAGCAGATAAAGCTGGCGAATTACGTCGACCGGTTTCACTTCGCCGTCATGTTCGATATGCCAGAATGTCCAGCCGTTGCAACTTGGCGCACCCTGCAAATCCTTGCCAAGGCCATGAATTGAACCGACCTGCTTTTCATGGGCCAGCGAGCCGTCGGCGCGAACCGTTGCGATCCAGCGGCGTTTCTTGTCGAAAATCTGGCTACCTGGAGAAATATAGCCGTTTTCTACCAGTACGCCGAACGCCACTTTCGGGGCGCTCCGCTGGCTTTGCATCGTTTCCAGCGCGCTTTCATCCAGCGGCAATTCCTTTTCGATCCGCTTCAGCGCGATATCGCGGTAGAAATCTTCCCGCTCGCAGCCAATCCACTCGCGGCCAAGCCGCTTGGCGACCGCGCCGGTGGTGCCGGTGCCGAAGAACGGATCGAGCACAACGTCGCCCTTTTCGGTAGTGGCCAGCAGAACTCGGTAAAGCAGCGCCTCGGGCTTTTGCGTGGGATGCGCCTTGTGCCCGTCATGCTTCAGCCGTTCCGGCCCTCCGCACAGCGGCAAGACCCAGTCGGACCGCATCTGCAATTCGTCATTAAGCGTTTTCATGGCCCGGTAATTAAACTGATAGCGGGCTTTCTCGCCCTGACTCGCCCAGATCAGCGTTTCATGCGCGTTGGTGAACCGCGTGCCCTTGAAATTGGGCATCGGATTGGTCTTGCGCCAGACCACGTCATTCAGGATCCAGAATCCCAGGTCCTGCAGGATCGAGCCCACGCGGAAGATGTTGTGATAACTGCCGATGACCCACAGCGCGCCGTCGGGTTTCAGCACCCGCCGCGCCTGCGTCAGCCAGTCGCGGGTGAATTTGTCATAGACCGCAAAACTGTCGAACTGGTCCCAGTGATCGGTGACCGCATCGACCTGGCTACCGTCGGGCCGATTAAGATCGCCGCCCAGCTGGAGATTGTATGGCGGATCGGCAAATACGAGGTCGACGCAATTGTCCGGCAGGCTGCGCATGGCGTCCACACAATCACCCGCCAAGATTCTGCCCAGCGGCAAATCCGCTGCCGGCGCGGCAATCTTTACAGCCGATTTGCTGGCCGCACCGACGCGCATCTTCGTGGTCTCCATGACCCCCATCGAATATTCCCCTGTTAAACTTATCCACAGGGTGAGTCCAAGTGGGCTCCACGTCAAGCCCGAATGATGCCGGCATTGGAAGCGATGGAAAGGTAATTAAGAGAGAACAAAAAGAGTCCCCCACAACATGTTGAGTCTATTGGCCTTGACTAGACTCGCCATGATGGGGTGTGGCCATTTGGACTCGGACCGAAAATCAATCGCAAATTTTCTTACGAAGCCAGCACGAACGCGGTGTTAATCGCGAATAGAGCCGCCAGACCGGCCCCGGCGATGCGTCCGATCTGTTTTCGAAACGCAATAAATCCCGCCACCAGCAACGCGCTGGCAATTACCAGCGGCAGTTCCATGTCGATCAATTCGGCGGGTATGGCGGTGGGTGAAACGGCCATGGTCACGCCGCCGATCAACAATATGTTGAAGATATTGGACCCCAGCACATTGCCGATCGCCATTTCCGAATGGCCGCGCCAGGCGGCAATGGCGGAAGCAGTCAGTTCGGGCAGCGACGTGCCGACGGCCACGATGGTCAGGCCGATCACAGTCTCGCTCATCCCGAATGTCCGCGCCAGATCGACCGCGCCGGTGACCAGATAGCCTGCGCCGACAACCATCACGGCGAGCCCGGCAAGCAGCAATCCGGCGGAAGCCAATGTCGAAAGCGGGGGCGTTGCCGGCAGATCAACTGCTGCCGCGTCCGCGTTCCCGCGCACTATGGACTGACGATACATCCAGACGACATAGCCTGTGACGCCTGCCAGCATGCCCAGCCCGATCCAGATGCTGCCCCATGCAAACCAGACGATAGAAAAGAGCAGGACCGAAACGGCCACGTTGATAGCCCCGTCACGGATCAAACTGGACCTGTCCAGCGCAATGGGCTGAATCAGCGCCGCAGCGCCCAGGATCAGAAGAGTATTGGCCAGGTTCGACCCAGCAATATTGCCCCATGCGATTCCCGGCGAACCCGCAATCGCCGCTTCGACAGAAGTGGCCATTTCGGGCATCGACGTACCGATGCCCACGATCACCAGCCCGGTAAACAGGCTCGACACGCCAAGCCGTGTGGCCATCGAAACCGCGCCGCGCACCAACCAGTCACCGCCCAGCACGAGCGCGACAAGCCCGCCCAGGCACATCAATATTGCAATAGTCACGAGGGGTATTTTCCAGTGCTGCGCAGAATCGCTATCCCGCCCAAGGCCGATATCAGCGATCCGCTGAGCACGCCCAGCTTGACCGCCGCCAGCTGATCCGGGGTAGTGAAGGCAAGGTTGCCGATAAACAGGCTCATCGTGAAACCGATCCCGGCAATCAGGGACAAACCATAGACCTGCCGCCAGGCGATCCCTTCCGGCAAGCTGGCGAAGCCGGACTTAACGGCCATCCAGGCAAAGCCGATAATTCCCAACTGCTTGCCCAGGATCAGACCCAGCGCGATACCCAGCGGCAAAGGCGCGGCAAAGGCCGACAGTTCAATCCCGGCGAAGGAAACGCCCGCATTGGCCAGTGCAAAGACCGGCACCACCAGAAACGCCACCCACGGGTGCAGCGCATGCTCCATCCTTCCCAGCACGTCCTCTCCAGCACGGCTGGTCAGCGGCACCGTCATGGCCAGGGCAACGCCGGCCAGCGTGGCGTGAACGCCCGATTTCAGCACGAAGAACCAAAGGGCAATGCCAAGCAGGACATAGGGCAAGGACGATCCGACTTTCGCCCGTCCGATCAGCGCCAGTACCACCAGCACCGCCGCCGCTGCGATCAGCATGCCAAGTTCGACTCCCGGGGTGTAGAACAGTGCGATGATCACGATCGCGCCGATATCGTCGATCACTGCAATCGCCAGCAGCAGCGCCTTTAGCGCCACGGGAACTCGGCTGCCGAGCAGCGCCAGAATTCCCAGCGCAAAGGCAATATCGGTCGCCGCCGGAATTGCCCACCCGGCCAGATTTTCGGGACTGTTCCAATTGATCGCGGCAAATACCAACGCAGGCATGACCATCCCGCCGAGCGCCGCGAATAATGGCAAGGAGGATTGCCTCCAGCTGGAAAGTTGCCCGGTCAACACCTCGCGCTTCACTTCCAATCCGATGAGGAAGAAGAATACCGCCATCAGCCCGTCATTGATCCACAGCAGCGCGGGCTTTTCGATCCCTGCCCCGCTGACAGTCAGCGCGATTTCTGCGTTCAGCACGGAGGCATAGGCCCAGGAAAGCGGACTGTTGGCCAATATCAGAGCGGCCGCCGCCGCGATCATCAGCACTACGCCGCCGGCGCTTTCTTCCTTGAGGAAGTCACGCAGCGATTGCGCAGGATTTGCAGGTAACATTCTCGCTACTTCCTATGGTCTGGCGAATTCATCAAATCGGGGCGGCAACCGGTCATTACATGACGCGGCAGCCGCCCCGAAACATCTCATCAATATTGAGACGGCGCGTCTCACCCTGCAGGAGGGGGAAGTCAGGGAGAGCGCGCGCCGCCTGCCGAGCTACTTTGAATGGGCACGCAAGATCGGAGTATTGCGCCCCTGCAGTTCGGCAATCCTGTCTTTCAATTGCAGGCGCAATCGCTTCAGAAGCTTCAGATCCTCCTGCTTGCCATGCGCCTTGCTCGTGTCGATCAATCGGTCGATCCGCCGGTGACGGCGGAGCAGGCGGTCCAGATAATTATCCATAGCGAACTCCGTTTCCGGCACACTGCGTGTTTACAGTGATTGCCGATTCATCGATTCCCCTGTCAGAATGGAAATGGAGCATGGACCGCGATAAATCCAATTGGAAGTTTGGGGCAAATTCGATAGACAGACTCTATCATGCCGACACTTCGCCAATTGCAATATCTGGTCGCGCTGGAAGACACCGCGCATTTCGGACGGGCGGCCGCCAGCATTCCGGTAACCCAACCGACACTCAGCCAACAATTGAAAGAGCTGGAGGGACGGCTGGACGTAAAACTTGTCGAACGCGGAAAACCTGTGCGCTTGACCCCCATCGGCCGGGAAATTGCCCGCCGCGCCCGCCGGATGTTGCTGGAAGTCAGCGAAATCCGCCAATTGGCAGAACATAGCCGGGCCGGGATGGCCGGCACTATCCGCTTCGGCGTCACCCCCACTCTTGGTCCTTATCTGATCCCGCATGCCGTTGTGCGCCTGCACCGCGACAATCCTGCGCTGCGGTTGTATATCCGCGAAGGTATACCGGACGACCAATTTGCCGAACTTGCGCGGGGCGAATTGGATATGGTGCTCGCCCCCCTGCCGGTTACGGGCAGCGGTTTTCACGTCGAACCACTGTTTCGAGAGGAACTTTCGCTAGTGGCCGCACCAGATCATCCGTTGTTTGATAAAGCCGATCTGAAGGCTGGCGATTTTGCCGGACAGCCAGTGCTCAGCCTTGACCGGCGGCATCATTTCCACCGTCAGGCGACCAGCATCTGCGAGGATCTTGGCGCTGAATTGATGCGCGATTACGAAGGCACCAGCCTCGACAGCCTGCGGCTAATGGCCGGGTCCGGACTGGGTTTGGCAATTCTGCCGGAATTGTATTTGCGGTCTGAAACCGGCGGGGAGGATATGGTGAAACGCTTTGCCATCCAGGATTGGTCCGCCACCCGGTCCATCGCCGCGGTATGGCGCAAAGGCGCAGCCTTTACCGATGCCTATGCCGCCATTGCCGGGGTCATCGCCGCCGAAGCGCGTGAAATTCTCGGCTAGTCAGAAGAGGCTCATCTGAGAGATCGGGGCAAAGCTGCGTCGGTGCAGCGGACATGGCCCATGTTTCTGCAGCGCCGCCATGTGATCGCGGGTGCCGTACCCCTTGTTGCGTTCCCAGCCATATTGCGGATGCGCCTGCGATGCTTTCAGCATGATCCGGTCGCGCCATTCCTTGGCCACGATGGACGCAGCCGAAATACACGGTTCGATGGCATCGCCGCCAACAATGGCGCGTGCATCCCAGCGCCATCCATCGGCCCTGCCCGCCGGGGTCAAGTTACCGTCGATCAAGATGCCGTCCGGTTCGCGGCCCAGCACATCGCGCAAACCCTGTACCGCCAAAGTCATCGCCAGCATGGTCGCGCCGAGTATATTGAGCCGATCGATCGTCTCCGCATCGACCACGCCGACTGCCCATGCACAGCGCCGCCGGATCACCAGGTCAAGCTCGCCCCGGCGGCGCGCGGTCAGCTTCTTGGAATCGTCCAGGCCCACCGGGACAGGCTTGCATAGCGCAACCGCAGACGCCACAACCGGTCCCGCCAACGGGCCGCGGCCCGCCTCGTCAACACCGAAGACAATTTCTTCGGCACCAAATCGATCATCGGGTATTCCGGAGAGTATGGACATGTCACACACAAAATTCATCGCCCTTGCTATAACCATGGCGGCAGTGCCTCTCGCAAGCTGCGGGGCGCAACCATCGGTGGAAAGCACTCAGGAAAACTCCATTGCCTTCAAGGTAACCGAACATGGCACTTTCGCGGAGCCTTGGGCAGCGGCCTTTGAACCGGGAACAGGCATTCTGTTCATCACGGAAAAGGAAGGGACGATCAAATTCTACAATCCCGCTGCTGGAACGACGGGCAATGTCACCGGCGTTCCCGAGGTGGATTACGGCGGCCAGGGCGGACTTGGCGACATCGCCTTCGCGCCCGATTACGCAGCCAGCAAGACAATCTATCTCAGCTGGGCTGAAGCCGGAAACGGCGACACCCGCGGCGCAGCCGTAGGCAAGGGCATACTGGATTGCAGCGCAGGAACATCCTGCGCGATCAGGGATCTGGCGGTCATCTGGCGTCAGACGCCGAAAGTTACCGGGCGCGGCCATTATTCGCACCGGATTACTTTTTCACCCGATGGCCAATATCTATTCATCGCCAGCGGCGACCGGCAGAAGATGGAGCCTGCACAGGACCGGTCCAACAATCTCGGCAGCGTGGTGCGCCTGACGCTGGACGGCCAGCCCGCGCCGGGCAATCCCTTCGCGGACGAAGGCGGCGTGACCAGTGAAATATGGTCTTACGGCCATCGCAATATCCTCGGCCTGCACTTCGATGCGCAGGGCCGTTTGTGGGATCTGGAACATGGGCCCAAGGGGGGTGACGAGCTCAATCTGGTCAAGGCAGGCGCGAATTACGGCTGGCCGGTGGTTTCGGACGGCATTCATTACGATAATGATCCGATACCTGACCATTCTACTCGCCCGGAATTTGCCGCACCGGCCATCGGCTGGACACCTGTAATCGCTCCCGGCGACTTCATCTTTTACAGCGGTGACATGTTCGGCGGTTGGCGCGGCGACGCAATTATCGCCGGACTGAAACCCAAAGCCATCATCCGCGTTTCCATCGATGGCGAAACCGCGACGGAAACTGGCCGCTACGACATGGGTGAACGCATTCGGGAGATCGTGGAGGCGCCCGATGGCGCGATCTGGGTGCTGGAAGATACGGAAAAAGGTCGGCTGCTGCGCCTGACGCCAGCATCCTGACAATCTGGGCATGATGCGCCGATAGGTGAATTACTGTCGACACAGCGTCGGCAGCACCCTATCGGCGCGCTCCATTCCGGAGCAAAAATGCCTACACTCGTCCCCTTGGCCAATGTCGATCCCGCGATGATCGAACAGGTGCTCGACCGCGCTTTCGGGCCGGACCGGCATGCGCGCACCGCATATCGGATGCGCGAGGGAACCGAATGGCTGCCCGCGCTCAGCTTTGCCGCGCTGGACGATGATGACTATCTTGTCGGCACCATCCAGCTATGGCCGATTGCCCTGACCGACCCGGATGGCCGCGCACATCCGATGTTGATGGTCGGCCCCGTCGCCGTACTGCCCGAACGCCAGCAGGAAGGGTACGGCAAGGCATTGATGCTCGCCTCGCTTGGCGCAACCGGCCCGGTGAATGCCATGCCGCAGGTGCTGATCGGCGATGCGGAATATTATGGCCGCTTCTTCGGTTTCAGCGCGAAACATACCGGTGACTGGTATTGCCCCGGTCCGTTCGACCGGGATCGCCTGCTCGTTCGCTGCGCCAATCCGGCAGTGCTGCCGCGAACCGGAATGCTGGGGCCGTGGTCCGGCTGAGGATTTGAGCGGGCTAAGGAATAGGCGGGGCCGGTGTAAATGATCGGGCGGGATTGAATGGCCGCTCTCCCTCTGCCATCTGATACGCAATGCCATACGACGCGCCGCCCGAACTTGAAAACCTGACCCTCGCGCAGATTGCCGAGCAGGTGAAACAACGCAAATTGCCCCCGGTGGAGGATTGGAGCCCGCAAAAGACCGGCAACAGCTTCATGCGGATCGCAGCGGACGGAACCTGGTTTCACGAAGGCGGCCGGATCAAACGCCCTGCCATGGTCCGTGCCTTTGCCGGATTGCTGATGCGCGATGCACAGGGCCAGCACTGGCTGGTTACCCCGTTCGAGAAGCTGACGATCGAAGTCGAGGATGCCCCGCTGATCGCAACCGATGTGTCCGATGTCGGCGGCGCCCTCGGCTTCCGGATCAATACTGACGAACTGGTGCTGGCCGGGCCGGACAATCCGGTCGCGGCGCGCGGCGATCCCGACACGCCGGCGCTATATCTGACCGTGCGGCGCGGGCTGGAGGCCCGGCTGAACCGCAGCACCTATCAGCAACTGGCCGAAATTGCGCTGGCGCAGGGCAATGACTGGACCGTGACCAGCCAGGGGGCGATCTTCTCGCTGCTGCCATCATGAGCATGCTGTTCGATCATCTCAGCGCCTTGTTCGACCGGGGTCACGGGCTGGACCTGCCGGACCTGCGCGATGACAGCCACCTGGGCCCTGCCGGCAAACCCCGGCCCGCAGCGGTACTTATCGCAGTGACAGAGCGCGAAGAGCCGGGGGTTCTGATGATCCATCGGCCGGAAGATATGCGCTCCCACCCCGGACAGGTCGCCTTTCCCGGCGGCAAGATCGATCCGGGCGAAAATGCGATTCAAGCGGCCTTGCGAGAGGCGAATGAGGAGCTTGGCATTCTGCGGCGCGATGTAAAAATTATCGGCGCGACTGACCGTTTCGGCACAGGTAGCGGTTTCGATGTGACCCCGGTGCTGGCGACAATCCCGCCCGACTTGCCCTTGGTGCCCAATCCAGCAGAGGTTTCAGACTGGTTCGAGGCACCGCTGCGTTTCATTCTCGATCCGGCGAACCATACGCCGCAGAGTACTTTCTGGCAGGGCCAACAACGCGATTACCTGGAAATTCCGTGGGAGGGTCGCCGCATCTGGGGCATCACCGCATCGATCATCGCCAACCTGTCGCGCCGCATTTCGCACGAGGGAGTGTCTCATGACTGAGCGCCTGCCCGCAGCCCCTTGGACCCGGCGCGAAGACCTTGCTGCAATGGTCGCTGCCCTGGGATCAGATAATGTCCGATGGGTCGGCGGGGCTGTGCGCGATACAATCCTGGGTGTGAGTGTGCAGGATATCGATGCGGCCACGCCATTGAAGCCGGAAGAGGTGATCGAACGGCTGAACGCGGCGGGCATCCGCACCATTCCCACCGGCATTGCCCACGGAACCGTGACCGCATTGATGCCGGCTGACGGGTATTCCGGCAATGTCGAGATTACCACTCTGCGCCACGACGTGTCCACCGATGGCCGCCGCGCCACGGTGGCATTTGCGCAGGATTGGCGGGCGGATGCCGCCCGGCGCGATTTCACCATCAATGCGCTGTTCGCCCATCCCGAAACGCTGGAAATTTTCGACTATTTCGGCGGGCTCGATGATCTGGCCGCAAAATGCGTGCGCTTCATCGGCGATGCCCGCCAGCGTATTGCCGAGGATCACTTGCGGATCCTGCGCTATTTCCGCTTCCAGGCGCGTTTCGGTGCGGAACTGAACCGGGAAGCGGAGGAAGCCTGCGCCCAATTGGCAGACACGCTGAAAGGCCTGTCGCGCGAGCGGGTCGGTTGGGAATTGCAGACGATGCTCCGCCTGCCTGATCCTTCGCCCACTATCGCCAGAATGCACCAATTGCGGGTGTTGCAGGTGGTATTGCCGGAAACCGGGCGGCAGGAGATAGAGGCAATGGCAAAGCTGGTCGCGGCAGAACAAGCATACAATATCGCGCCAGACGCGATGCGCCGCCTTTCCGCGCTGTTACCCGCCCTGCCCCCGATTGCTGCTGCCGTGTCCACGCGCCTGCGCCTGTCCCGCAGCCAGCGCGCGCGCCTGGCC
>JBGSJO010000103.1:0-26935 GCA_041741895.1 Pontixanthobacter sp. | reverse complement strand
GGATCGAAAGCCGCGCAGGTCCAGTCGCGCATCAAGTTCCTCGAAAAACTCGACAAGATCGAAAAACCCCGCGCCCCGAGAAAACCCTTCAAATTCAGCTTCCCGCAGCCGCCGCGTTCCAACCAGAAGGTCATGGAACTCACCAAGGTCGGCCAGGCCTACGGCGAAAAACGCATCTACAAGGACCTCGACCTCACCATCGAGCGCGGCGACCGCGTCGTGCTCGTCGGCCCTAACGGCGCGGGCAAATCCACCCTGCTCAAGATCATGGCCGGCATCATCCCGATCAACGATGGAAAACGCGAACCCGGCTACGCCACCAAACTCGGCTACTACTCACAGCACCGCATCGAGTCCCTCAACGAGAACAACACCGTGCTCGAGGAAGTCATGGGAGCCTGCACCACCCTGCGCGAGGAAGACGCCCGCTCCATCCTCGGCACCTTCCTCTTCCGCCGCACCGATGTCGAGAAACGCTGCGGCGTTCTATCTGGCGGCGAGAAATCCCGCCTCAACCTCGTCAAGTTCCTCGTCGATCCGCCGAACCTTCTGCTGATGGACGAGCCGACCACCCACTTGGACATCCTCTCTATCGACTCGTTGGTCAACGCGCTCAAATCCTACGAAGGCACGCTCGTTTTCATTTCCCACGACGTGCACTTCATCCGCACGCTGGCGGAAACCACGCTGCAAATCACCCGCAACGAGAAGCACCCGGAAAACGGAGCCCTCGTCACCCGCTACACCGGCGGCTACGACTACTTCCTCGAAAAATCCGGCCTCAACGACGACCGCGGTGCGGTGACGGCGTAAGGAATGCCCGCAAATGAACCGCCCTGTAGCGGCGCTCTGTGAGCGTCGATGCCAATGAAGTGCGCGAAGCTTCTTCATTGGCTTTTTCTTTGGCGTCCCGGCCTCAAGGCCAGTTAGCGACGGTCTCAGACGCGACGCTACAGGCTTCTTGCGGCCGACATGACCGCATGTTATCGAATTGCCAATGAACCGCCTCACCCGTTTGAATTCCGTTTTCACCGAGGCCCCGGCCTATTTCATAACGGCCTGCACGGAAAAGCGCAGGCATCTCCTGGCCCACGATGACGCGCACGAAGTCTTCCGCCGCTTCTGCATTCTGGCAAGGGAACGCGGTGTCCTGGTCGGGCGTTATGTCCTCATGCCGGATCATCTTCATCTTTTCGTCTGCATTCCGCCGGGGGCTGTGGGCTTGTCGATGTGGATGAAATCGCTGAAAAACACGCTGTCCAAACACTGGCGTGAGCATGCGATCGAAGCTCCGCATTGGCAGAAGGGATTCTTCGATCACCTGATCCGCTCCAGCGAATCGCACGCGGAGAAATGGAGATATGTCAGGGAGAATCCGGTGCGTGCGGGGTTGGTCGGAAAAGCGGAGGACTGGCCCTATGCCGGAGCCATCCGGCCGGATTCGTGGATGTGAATGAACCGCCCTGTAGCGGCGCTCGGTGAGCGTCGATGCCAGTGCAGTGTGCGAAGCTTCTCCATTGGCTTTTCTTTGGTTTCCCAGCCTCGGGGCCAGTTAGCGGCGGAAACCAAGGCGACACCGGCAGTAGCCACTATTTGCTGGAAAAACCCATTGCTACCGACAACCGTGACGCTGTCACCGCTTGACGCGGAAGGACATATCCGCCTCTCGCCGATGCCCGCCACCGCCCTCCGCCTCGCCGCCTTCACCGAATCCGTGATCCGGGGGACCACGCGTCTCGCGAACCAGCACGGCGCGATCAATCTTTCCCAGGGCTTTCCCGACTTCGACCCGCCGGAGGAAATTCTAGCAGCGCTGGAACGGGCGACCCGCTCGAACTGCCACCAATACGCCGTCACCTGGGGCGCGCCCCGTTTCCGCAACGCGCTTGCCGCCAAGATCCGTCACTTCAGCGGCCTGCCCATCGATCCCGAGCAACACCTCGTCGTCACCTGCGGCAGCACCGAGGCGATGATGGTCGCCATGATGACCGCCTGCAATCCGGGTGACAAGGTCATCGTCTTTTCCCCGTTTTACGAAAACTACGCGGCGGACGCCATCCTCTCCGGCGCCGAACCGATCTATGTGCCGCTGCATCCGCCCGATTTCGGCTTCGATCCAGCTGACCTTGAGAAGGCCTTCGAGCAAAAGCCCAAGGCCATCGTCGTCTGCAATCCCTCCAACCCCACCGGCAAGGTTTTCACCCGTGAGGAGCTGATGGAGATCCTCCGCCTCGCGGAAAAACACGACGCCTTCGTCATCACCGACGAGCCTTACGAACACATCGTTTACGCGCCTAACGAACACATCCATTTCGCCGCCCTGCCCGGTGCCTTCGAGCGCACCATCACCTGCAACTCGCTTTCGAAAACCTACTCCATCACCGGTTGGCGGCTCGGCTACGTCCAGGCCGCGCCGGAAGTCATCGCCGAGGCGAGGAAAGTCCACGACTTCCTAACCGTCGGTGCCGCTGCGCCACTTCAGGAAGCCGCCGTGGCCGGATTGGAGCTACCTGATAGATACTACACCGGTCTGCGCGACCTCTACACCGCCAAGCGCGACCTGTTTCTGGAAATCCTCCGCCAGACCGGCCTGCCTTTCACCGAACCGCAGGGAGCCTACTATGTCATGGTGGACATTTCCTCGTTAGGCTTTGCCAACGACACCGCTGCGTCCGAGTGGTTCATCCGGGAGATCGGCGTGGCGGGAGTCGCCGGATCCAGCTTCTTCCGCGAGCCCGTGAACCACCTGATCCGCTTCCACTTCGCGAAAAACGAGGAAACCCTGCGTGCCGCCGGCGAGCGGCTGATGAAGGTGGTGGAAAATCGTTAGAAAAAGGAGACCTTGGATCATTCCAATGCCTTCAAGGCAGGCGAGAACGGGCGGGTCTCCTGCACCAACGGTGTTCCGACCTTCAGCCCAGGGTTGCCGGTGACGGCTAGCTTGGGATACGGGTTCCCGGTCTTCCGAACTCCAACGGAGTTCCGCCATGGAGGGAATTCCCAAACATTGTCCTCACCCACCGAGGCCAGAACCACGTTGTGGTTCGATTCCATCGAATCATATCCCCAGGGTAGGCGTTCGTCCCTCACGCCAACCCTGGGCTGAAGGGCGAAACACCTTTGGTGTTGAGAACTACAAACCCATCCTTAAAGGCATTGGAATTGATTCCTTAAGATTTCCCCAGCCGGCCCGGAGAAGTTCAAAAAGTCTTTTCTGGCATCGGATTAAGGGATCGTTAGTCTTTTTCCAAACCCGAACGCCCATGGCTCCCGAATCATTGTCTAATTTCTTCAAAGACCCCGCCGCGTGGCAAGTGTTCGCGTCCGGCCAGGCCGAGGGATCTCTCATCGCAGTCGAAGGCCCGGACGGGAAACCGGCGCTGCGGCTGGATTACGATTTCCACGGTGGCGGCGGATTCGTGGTCGCGCGGAAGGAGGTCCGGTTCGAATTGCCGACGACGTTCGATCTCCGGTTCGCCCTGCGTGGCGAGGGGTTGCAGAACAATTTCGAATTTAAAATCGCGGATCCTGGAGGTTCGAACGCCTGGCGGTTTCTCAAGGAAGAGGCTTCGCTTCCGGCGGATTGGACGGAGGTCCGGATCCGCGAGCGGGATCTGCCATTCGCCTGGGGCCCGGCGGGCGGCGGTGCTCCGAAATCCGTCGGTGCCGTGGAACTGGTCATCGCCGCCGGTCCGGGAGGCAAGGGCAGCGTTTGTTTTTCGGATCTCATGCTGGACGACCAGACGCTTTATTCGCCGCAAGCTGTCAGTGCATCGAGCCACCGCCCGAACAATCCACCGGAGTCGGTTTTTGAGGCAGATTCGCCGAGTGGCTGGCAGGCGGAGGAGGGAGATCCGGCACCGCAGTGGTCGGTGGATTTCGGGAGGATCGTTAGATTTGGCGGACTGGTGATCCACTGGCCCTCGCCGATGCCGCCGCGTGTTTATGAAATCGAGCTTTCAGCGGATGGTGAGGCATGGACGCGGATCCATCAGGGTTCACGCACGCTGGGTGCGACAAGCCACATCCCCGCCCACCAGGCGGAAGCGCGCTTCCTGCGGCTGAATTTTGCCAACGCGGAATCGGCGGCATTACTCTCGCTGCATTTGCGGCCGGACGCGTTCTCCCATACGTCTAACGAGTTCATCCACGCGGTGGCGGCGGATTACCCGCGTGGTTGGTTTCCGCGATACTGGTGCCGCGAGCAGTCCTACTGGACACCGATCGGCAGTCCGGAAGGCCGCCGCCGGGGACTGGTCAACGAAGAGGGCCTGGTGGAGGTGGACGAGGCGGGATTCTCGCTGGAGCCGTTTTTAATCATCGGCGACAAGCTGGTCACTTGGGCGGATGTGGAAATCGGGCTTTCGCTGGAATCCGATGGCGCGCCGTTTCCGGTGGTGACCTGGCAGGCGGGCGAGGTGAAATTAACGATCCTGCCGTGGGTCGATGGCACGGACGAATCGCTCACCCTGCGAACGACCTATCAGGTGGAAAACCGATCAAACCACGAGGTGCGGCTGGCCGTCACGGTGCGTCCCTTCCAGGTAAATCCCCCCTGGCAGGCGTTCCGCAATCTGGGAGGACGCAGTCCGATCCAACAGATTCATTGTGACGGGGCAGGAATGACCGTGGACGGTCGCCGGGTGGATGCCAACAAGCTTCCGGTGACTAACGGGGCAGTGACTTTTGAAGAAGGCGGTGTGGTCGATTTCCTGGCGAGGGGCGAATTTCCGACGGCAAGCGTGGTGAGCGACGGCTCTGGACTGGCCTCGGCGGCGATGGTTTGGAATCTACCAACCGGTAGCGAAGTGTTCGCGGTCACGGTTTCAGTGCCGTTTTTCGACGAGATCATCGCTCCGGGTGATGACAGCCGGGCAAGGGCGATCGCCCGCTGGGAGGAGATCCTCGCACCGGTGCAGTGGCAGGTGCCTTCGGTAGCGGGCAGTGCGATCAGTTGTTTCCGCACGGCGGCCAGTCATATTCTCATCAACCGCGACGGACCGGCGATCCAACCGGGACCGCGGCGCTACACCCGCTCTTGGGTGCGGGACTGTGTGATCATGGGCGCGGCGATGGCCAAGGTGGAGCGCCCGCACGTGCTGCGCGATTTCCTGATCTGGTATGTACAATTCCAACATGAGGACGGTTACGTGCCCTGTGTGGTGGATCGCGACGGCGTGGACGATCTGGTAGAGCACGACAGCCACGGCCAGTTGATCTGGGGGATCTGCGAGGTTTTCCGGGCGGAGAGAGACATGAATTTCCTGAAACCCATGTGGCAGCCGGTTCATCTAGCAGCGGAGTATCTGCGCCGGTTGCGCTCGCAGCGGATGACCCGCGATTTCAGCGAGCCGGAGCACTCGGATTGTTACGGATTGCTGCCGGAGTCCGCCAGCCACGAGGGCTATCTGGCCCATCCGGTCCACTCTTATTGGGACGATTTCTGGGGCATCCGCGGGCTGGAAGCGGCGGCGGAGGTGGCCGACGCACTAGGTCATCAGGAGGATGCCGCGCGTTGGCGGGATGAAGCGCAGGCGTTTCTCGCGGATGTCCTCGCTTCCATGGAGCGGGTGATCGAAAAACATCAACTCGCCTACATTCCCGGTTCCGTCGAGTGGGCGGACTTCGATCCCACGGCCACTTCCAACGCCATCGCCCAACTGGATTTCGCCGACGATCTACCCGCCAGACCGCTGCACCAGATGTTGGAAACCTATCTCGAAGGATTCCGCCAGAAGCACCGCGGGGAAATCCCCTGGCTGAACTACACGGCTTACGAGATCCGCATCATCGGGGCGTTTGTCCGCCTCGGGAAACGCGAGGAAGCCCACGAGCTGCTGGATGTTTTTCTGGCAGACCGGCGGCCGCTGGAATGGAACCAATGGCCGGAAATCACCTGGCGCGACCCGCGCTCTCCCGGACATCTGGGAGACGTGCCCCACACCTGGATCGCGGCGGAGTATATGTTAGCACTGATCGCGATGGTCGCGAGCGAACGCGAGGCATCGGAAAAGCTCGTGCTCGCCTCCGGCTTGCCGTGGTCGTGGATTTCTTCCGACAATTTGGTGTAGCGTTCCGCCTGCTTGGCCTGCCGCCGAAGCGACGACATCTGCGTATCGAGGCCGGCCATCAGATCTTCCAGCCGGGCCAAATTCGCTTCGGTCTGGCGCAGCTTGCCCTCCGCATCGCGGCGGCGAACGTGCAATCCGGCAATCCCGGCGGCTTCTTCCAGCATCTGGCGGCGTTCGGCCGGTTTGGCGGCAATGACCTGGGCGATCTTGCCCTGGCTGACCAGCGCCGGTGAATGCGCTCCGGTGGCGGCATCGGCGAAGGTCAGCGAGACATCTTTCGCCCGTACATCGCGGCCATTCACGCGGTAGGCGCTGCCTGCTCCGCGTTCGATCCGGCGGGTCACGTTGAGTTCTTCGCCAGCGGCAGTTTCGCCCTGCAGCACGACTTCGGCGAAATCACGTGGCGGGCGCGACTGGGTGCCGGCGAAGATGACATCTTCCATCCCGCCCGAACGCATGGACTTGGGCGAATTTTCGCCCATGACCCAGCGGATCGCCTCCAGCAGATTGGATTTGCCGCAGCCATTGGGGCCAACCACACCGGTCAGGCCGGGTTCGATGCGCAATTCGGCAGGCTCTACAAAGCTCTTGAATCCGCTGAGCTTGAGCCGCTTGATTTGCATCCCGGTTGCTATTCCCCCTTGGTGGTGCCCGCCTTAGCGGGCGCCCGCACGCTGGAGCAGTGGTTCCAGGATGGTCCAGCTGGTCCCGTCCACCCGCGCGCCATTGACGAAGAATGTTGGCGTGCCAGTTACGTTGAATTCGGTCGATTGTTTTTCAGACCGGTCCGCGATGGCCATCACCGAGGCATTGTCAGCCAGGCAGGTGGTGGCCTGATCCCGGCTGAGCCCGCGTGCCGCGAAGAAATCGAACACACCGCTTGCCTGCCCTATCGCCGCGAAACGCTGGTCTTCCGGAAGGGACATGGCGGCTTCCAGAGCTTGTGGATTGGCCTGCGCCCGCTCCATTACCGGACCCAGATTGGTCCAGACCTGTTCTGCCAGAGGGTGGAAGCTTTCCGGCTGCCCGCAGCGCACCAGGCGGGCCAGCACCAGATCGATTCCGTTATGGACCTGGTTGCGAATTTCGTAGCTGACGACGCCCGAATTCACATATTTGTCACGCAATGGCTCCGCGGCCTCGATCGAGAATGCTGCACAGGCGCCGCAGGTGAGCGAAGCATATTCGACCAGCTTGATCGGCGCGTCGGGGTTGCCCATTATGTAACCGTCATATTCACTGACCGTGGCGGTATCCGCCCATGATTGGCTGGTTGGCGCGGCAATCGCGGCAATCGGTTCGCCTTCGGCAATTTCGCCATCCGCCGTCGCGCTGTCGCCGCAAGCGGCGAGGCCGAGGGCAAGCGGGGCTGCAAAAGTCATCAATGCGATACGGCGAAATTTGGTCATGTCGGTCAATATCCTGAAGCGTATTGGAAAGAAGCTAAATCATTTGGGGCTACAGTAGAAGAATGTGCGAAGTGTTTCCACAGATTACCGCCAGATAATCAGGGCAAGCGCGCCCTTATCTGCGGTTCCAGCAGGTTCCAGCTATGTGTGCCTGCCAAAGTCACGCCATTGATGGAGAAGCTGGGTGTGCTGGAGACGAAATATTTCGCTCCGTTCTCCTCGGACGCCTCGGCCAGCTTGGTGGCCTTGGCTTCATCCGCCAGGCAGCGGTCGATATCGGTACGTCGGTATCCACGGGTTTCCATCAAGGCGTAAAACCCCATGTCGCTCGCGATCGCACGGCGGCGGGAGGCGCCCGTGCCGGTAACCCAGCGGCTGCGCTGCGCCGCCGAAGCCGATTGGCCGCGCGGCAGCCATTTGTCCTGCCCCAGCATAATAGCCTTGTGGTTTTGCGGAAATTTGCTCGCCGCGCCGCAATGGGTCAGCATCGCGGCAGTCAGGTCTATCGGATCACGAATGATATGGCGTATTTCCAATGAGACATCACCGGTTGAAACATATGCCAGTTCCAGCGCGCCATGATCATAGCGCGTATAATTGGCGCAGGCAGGGCAGGTGTAACTGACGAATTCCTGCACCGCGACCTTGGCATCGGGATTGCCGATCTGGTGTCCGCCATCGGTTACCCGAACCTGGTTGATATAGCTGGACGATCCGGCGTTGGCGCCACTCGCCGCGATCATTGCGCAGGCCGCGAGGCCGATTACGGCAGATTTCTTGAACATCAGCTGTTGCCTTCTTTCTTGTCGTTTTCAGGCTTTCCGTCGTCTTGAGAGGACATCGAACGGGCGAGGGATTCCAGAACCTGGCGCAATTCAGGATCGCCAATATCGCGCAAGCTATCCCCCAATTCCATCGGGATCGGCCTGAGCGAAGGCGGCTGGCCCGCACGTCTTTCAGCAGAGGGGGGCTTAACCACGCCTTGCCGGATCTTGACCCGGCTGACGGCGGCATAGCCGAAGAAACGGTTCACCCGCTCCATGATTTCGGGGATCACATGTTGGATCAGCGGTGCATGGGCAGGCAAGACCACCAATTGCAGGATCCCCTCCGATTTCTCGCCCGGCGGAAAGCGGATCGCCTCGGGCGCGCAGACGCGGGCGTGAATCTCGCCGACAATTTCGGGCCAGCGGGTGACGACGGAGGATTGGACAAAGCCGAACCGGCGAAAGGCAGTGCGCCCGATCTGCGGCATCAGATCGGCAATCGCCCTGGCCGGGCCGCCGCGCGCCCGTTCATAAGGGCGGGCGTGTTTCTTTGTTGCTTTGTTGGCGGGGGGCTTGGCCGCTGCCTTGGCCGCTGGCCTGGCAGGCTTTTTCCCCGGTTTTTCGCTGTCTGATTCCATTACCGGTCAACCCATGCCATAGGCGGGGGGTGACTGCCAGCATCCCATCGACTTCTCCAGCACATTCCGGCGAGATTCCCGCTGCGCTGCTGCGCTGGTATGACCGATATGCGCGGGATTTGCCATGGCGCGCGCCTCCCGGCTGCGCTGCAGCCGATCCGTACCGCGTGTGGCTGTCCGAAGTGATGCTGCAGCAAACCACGGTCGCTGCGGTGAAACCCTATTTCGAGAAATTCATCGCCCGCTGGCCAGATGTTGGGGCGCTGGCCGCCGCGCCGGAGGCTGATGTCATGGCGGCATGGGCAGGGCTTGGCTATTATTCACGCGCGCGCAATCTGGTGCGCTGCGCAGGTGATGTTGCGGCGATGGGCGGCTTTCCGGCCAGCGAGGCGGAACTGCGCAAGCTGCCCGGGCTGGGCGCCTATACCGCGGCGGCGGTGGCGGCGATTGCCTTTGGCCAACGCGCAGTGGTGGTCGATGCCAATGTGGAACGGGTCGTTGCGCGCCTATTCGCGATTGCCGAGCCGCTGCCCAGATCACGCAAACGGATCCGCGCATGTGCGGAAGCGATCACGCCGGAAAAACGTGCTGGCGATTTCGCGCAAGGCATGATGGATCTGGGTTCGGCCATCTGCACCTCGCGCGATCCGAAATGCCTGCTCTGCCCGCTGTCCGCCCATTGCGCCGCCCGCACCGATAGCAACCCAGCGGCCTATCCGGTCAAGGCCCCGAGGAAGCCCAAGCCGGTGCGGCAGGGAACCGCCTATTGGATCGAACAAGACAGCGCCGTCTGGCTGGTCACGCGTGAAGGCAGTGGAATGCTCGGCGGAATGCGCAGCCTGCCCGATGATGGATGGGCCGCGTCAGGCGATGGATCGCGTGATCCCCCGCTGACCGGCGAGTGGGAGCCGGCCGGGATGGTGCGGCACACATTTACCCATTTCACGCTGGAATTGTCCGTCCACCAGTTTCGCGGCGAAGTGGCGGGTGCCCCGATTGGCGGCGAGTGGTGGCCGCTCGAACGACTGGGCGATGCCGGATTGCCGAGCTTGTTTGCCAAGGCCGCGCGGCTGGCGCAGGCCTGAAGGTCAGATAATCCCGCCGCCGAGAGAAAGCCGGATGGCCGCGATCACGATCACGATCAGGCAGAAATTGCGTCCCTTGTTAGAACGCGACAGCGCGCCGATGCCCGCGCCGAGAACGGCAATCGGCAGGACAATCCAGTTACCCCAGCCAAGCAGGGGGATGGATGACGGGATGGCCAGAACCAGGGCGATGATCCCAAGCAGGATCGAAATGATATTGAGCATGTGTATTACATAGGTAAAGCACTGGAAGAATGCAAGATTGGTAATTGACCGTGCACTTCGCTTCGAGCATTTACCCGTCAACAGATTGCAAATAAGGACTGTCTGATGGCCTATCGAGAATTCGAGGATATTGCTTTTTCACGCCGTTCGCTGTTGCGCGGCGGTGCGTGGCTGGGCGCTGGTGCGGCACTGGCGGGATTGCCGATGGGGGCGGCTTTTGCCCAGGATAGCGTGGCTGCAACCAATTGGACCAATGTTTCCGCGATGGTCAACAAATATGGCGGCGGTACGCTGGCCAATATGGTTGCGGCCATGGGCTGGGGCCAGCAGGCTCCCGAAATCCTGTCCAGGGGCTCGCTCGCGGTCGGCCAGGCGGCGCCTGCAGGGATCGACAGCTTGTACCGGATATATTCCATGACCAAGCCGATTACCGGCATGGCCGTGATGCTGTTGATCGAAGACGGCAAGCTGGGTCTGGACCAGCCGCTGGCGGAAATTCTGCCCGCCTATGCCAATATGCAGGTGCAGAAGGTGCCGGATGGTTCGATCACCGACACGGTGCCGGCAGAACGGCCGATCACCATCCGGCATTTGCTGACCCATACTGCGGGGCTTGGCTATAATGTCGTCCAGAAGGGTGCGATCAAGACTGCTTATGAGGATCGGGGCCTGATCGCCGGACAAGTCAGCCGCCTGCCGATCCCGGGCTTCGGGCGCGGCAAGCCGGTAGACAGCCTGGAAGCCTTTGCCGATGGGCTCGCCGCTTTGCCGCTGGTTTACCAACCGGGCACGAAGTGGAGCTATTCCGTCTCGCTCGACCTGCTTGGCCGGGTAATCGAAGTGGTTTCGGGCACACCCTTTGATGAATTCCTTGCCACGAATATCTTCAAGCCAGCCGGAATGACGAGCACCTGGTTCCAGGTTCCGGAGACAGAAATTGGCCGGCTGACCGCCAATTACGGGGTCATCGGCGGGGCGTTGCTACCGATCGATCCGGCAAATGCGTCGATTTACACCCAGAAGCCCGCCTTTCCCTTCGGCGGTGCGGGACTTGTTTCCAGCCCGCGCGATTACGACCGCTTCCTGCGCATGTTGCTGGGTTACGGCAAGATCGACGGGACGCGGGTAATGGGCGAACTGGCGGTCCGCGTCGGCACATCCAATCTGCTGCCCGAAGCAGTCGACACCACCGGCACTTTCGCCGACAGTGCTGGTTTCGGTGCAGGTGGCCGGGTGGGGCTCGGCGCGCAGGCGGGCACGTTCGGCTGGGGCGGGGCGGCTGGCACGGTGGCACTGGTCAATCTAAAACTTGGCCTGCGCGCATCGCTGTATACCCAATATATGCCGTCAGAGGCATTTCCCGTGCATGGCGCGTTCCCGACAGCAGTGTTGGCCGATCTCGCGGCCATGCAGGGCTGATGACGCCGCCCATTGTCGCATTCGCCGGGTCTCCGCTCGACCGGGCAGACCATATTCGCGCCGATCCTGCCGCCCTTTCCGGGCTGATGGACTGGCGCGCCCGGTTGCTCAAACTAGACGGATTGATGCCGACCATTGGTGACATGGGGGAACTTGGCTGGGGCACATTGGCCGATGCTGCGCCGGATGCAGAGTTGGTGTTTCTCGGCCTGATCGACGGCAAGGGCTGCTTTGCCGCTGTGCCCGATCAAGGCGCGACGGGGCCAGCCTATGCCAACCCAGCGATCTGGCAGGCGATGCAATTGCTCGCCCCCGGTGACCTGGCCACTTACGGTGTCGCGCGGGCGCTGGTCGATTGGCACGCACGGCACCGGTTCTGCGCCCGCTGCGGGGCGGGAACCCGGCTCAGCAAAGGCGGCTGGCAGCGCGATTGCTCGCCCAGTAGCGAAGGCGGCTGCGAAGCGCAGCATTTCCCGCGGACGGACCCGGTCACGATCATGCTGGTCGAACATTCCGGCAGATTGCTGCTGGGCCGCCAGCCGCGTTTTCCGCCCAAGGCATTTTCCGCGCTGGCAGGCTTCGTCGAACCCGGCGAGACCATCGAGGAGGCGGTCGCGCGCGAAGTGTTTGAGGAAGCCGGGGTGCGGGTTCGCGATGTCCGTTATATCGCTACCCAGCCGTGGCCATTCCCCAGCCAGTTGATGATCGGGTGTTATTCGGTGGCGGAGGATGACGCGCTGACCATCGATACCACCGAACTGGAGGAAGCGCGCTGGTTTTCCCGCGAAGACATCCTATCTGCCATGGCAGCAGGCCGCGATGGCGCGATGCAGGATGAACTGATCCCCTTCGCCCCGCCGCCGCCCGTGGCAATTGCCCACCATTTGCTCAAATGGTGGCTGGCGAAGGATTAAGGAACCGGCATGGCGCGCAAACTGACAATCGATATCTGGTCCGATGTGATGTGCCCCTGGTGCCTGGTGGGTTACGGTAAATTGCAAAAGGGGCTGGCGCTGCTGGAAGGCGAGATTGAGGCGGATATCCGCTGGCATTCCTTCGAACTCAATCCCGATATGCCGCCAGAGGGCGAGGAACGCAGCGCCCACATCGCGCGCAAATATGGCCGCACATTGGATCAGGCGCGCGGGGTGCAGGATCAAATGCAGCAGGCGGCCATCGATGCCGGGGTGTCGCTGGACTATGCGGGCGAAGGTGAAGCCCCGCCTGCGATGATGTGGAACACGTTTGACGCGCATAAACTGCTGGTCTGGGCACTGGAAAGCACCGGACCCGACGTGCAGAACAGGTTGAAACTGGCGCTGTTCGACGCGCATTTCGGCCAGCGCCGCAATCTGGGCGACCACGGTGTGCTGACCCAAATCGCCGCCGGCGTCGGCCTTGACCGCGCAGAGGCCGCCGCCGCGCTGACCAGCAGTGAACTGGCCGCCCATGTCCGGGCAGAGGAACAGGCCGCCTTCGACATGAACATCACCGGCGTGCCCGCGATGGTGGTGGAAGGAAAATTCCTGATCCCCGGCGCGCAGGAACCGGAGGTCTACGCGGATGCGCTGCGGCGCGTGGCGGAAAAGGTTGCGGCCTAGGAAATCCTCTGGAGGCCTGTCGCGAAACGCTCGGTCCCGCAAGATTCCGATCGCTGAGCGGGACTGCAAAAGCGGGCGGCCCCGAAGTCTGATTTGCAATCGCACCATTTAGGTCTAGCTTCCCCCCGGGGTCGCGAATCGCGATGAAGGCTTCGGCCGCATCGGCAAGTAACGATAGGGAAACTCATGAAAAAAATCTTGCTCGTATCTACATTGGCAGCATTGGCAGCCTGCTCACCTGCAGAAACAACAGACGAAGCCGCGACAACGACAGAGGCAGTCGAAACGGTAGCGGAAGTCACCGCTGCTGATGGCGGCCCGTCCTTCGGCATGTTCAAGGTGACGGGAGCCGACGGCAAAGTGAACATGGAAGATGTCCGGGCTGACGGGACATATACAAGCACTACAGAAGGCGAAGAGCCGAAAACCGGCACATGGGAACAGACATCCCCTGATTCATTCTGCTCTACACCGGCTGAAGAAGGCGCGGTCCAGACATGCTATGCTGAATCGATTGACGAAAAAGGCGTCTGGACCTCGACCGATCCAAACACCGGAGAAGTTTCGAAGATCGAGCGCGTCCCAGCCTAAGGCTGCCCTTTAGTGGTAGATCGCGGGGGCATCGCGGCGATTGACGCCGCGATGCCCCCGCTTGCGTCTTAAAGACCGTCAACACTCTTGCTGACCAGGATATTCACCGCCACGCGGCGGTTCTGTGCCTTGCCATAGGCGGTTTCATTGTCAGCCAACGGGTCTGCTTCGGCCATCCCGGTCGGGGTAAGCATGCGATAGGGTTTCCAGCCGCAGGCCTGCTGAAGATAATTGACCACGCGGCTGGCCCGCTTTTCGCTGAGTTCCTGGTTGAATTCCTCGCTTCCGGTCGAATCGGTGTATCCCACAACAAGCATCAGCGCATTATTCATCGCGTCGGCATCGGTCGCTGTGCCGCAGAGATCATTCTTGGCCCGGTCAGACAGCACCGCCTTGCCTGTGTCGAAATAGACATTCGTTGTGTTCTTGAGATTATATTTGTCGATGTCAGCCATGCGGCCACGCAGCGCCTCGGTTGCTGCAGTCTGTTCGGCAAAACCCTGGGCAGTGCCGGTACGGATCATTGCCGCGGTCTTGAGGTCTTTGTTCTTGAGATCGATCCGGCTTGCAATCAGGCCATTGCCCCATTGCACCGTCTTGACGGCAACCGGCAGGCCGTTGAGCAGCGAGTCCGCTGCAAGCTTGCTACGGTTGATACCGAAAAGGCCCTTGCTGGCCCTGATTTCGGTGCCGTCACTAATGTGAACCACTGTGCTGGTACCGTCGCCGTTGGTGACTTGCACCTTTTCGCCGCTGCGCGCGGAGACAAAGCCTTCGATTTCGGGCCCTTCGGTCATCCCGGAAAGATCAGCGGGGGGCGAGCCATATACGGTCGTCATGATTTCGCCTTCGGGAATTTCCTGCTGTTGTGCAGACAGGCTCGCCGGTGCTGCCACCGCTAGCATCGCAAGCAGGACCAGAGCCCTGGGCCGTTTGGAAATGACATTCATTACGTTACTCCTTGAAACTACATCAGCCGGCACCACCTGTTTGCGGCGTCATGTCGGAACACACCGCGAAATAGTGTGTTCCCTTGGCAAAGCCCCCATCATATCGTCGTGCAAGAAGTGCACCATTTGCGGCGCATCCGAACAACATCGATCGTCCAGTGTTGCGGCGATCCTTTCTGCGACGTGAACACAACCCGCACCATGCCCTGTGAGCGGGTAATTCGGGCGCGGCGTGCGACGAACCGTTGCAGTCTGCACGAAACCGGCTTGCGCGCCTATACCAGCCCCAACCGCGCCAGTTTGCCCATCAGTTTGCCCGGCAGGACATCGCCGATATCTTCGCCTTCAGCCAGATCGAGGGGGGGGTCACCTTTGAGGTAGCGCCAGCCCTGGTGGGCGCGTTTGGGCCTAGGGTGGACGCCGATCAACTGAGGCGACAGCTCGATCCACCATCTGCCTTCGGGCGTTTTTTCGAAGCCGAGGATCGGGCTGCGGCCGACAATCGCATGCTGGTGAATCCAGTAGAGCGATCCGCCGATCATTTCTTCCCACTTTAGCGGACGGTTCTTGGTGGTCAGCCGCGCAACCGGGTCCTGCGCCTCCAGCCAGGCACGCAATGTGTCCACGCTTTCGCTACGGAACGCGATCTTGGTCATGTGCAGCGGCATGGCCTATCCCGCCAGGCCGGCCGCGACCGCCAGCCCCAGAAATGCGAAGAATCCCATTGAATCGGTGATCATGGTGACGAATACCGAACTGGCGACTGCCGGGTCCTGTCTCAGCCGTTCGAACATCACCGGTATCAGCACCCCGGCCAGACCGGCAGTGACGATATTGACCATCACCGCAATCGCAATCACCGCGCCGAGCATCGGGGAAAAGATAATTCCGGTAGCGGTTCCGACCAGCACCGCGATGGTCGCTCCGTTCAGCAGCGCCACGCGCATTTCGCGCCACAGCATCCGGCCGGTATTGGCCCGGGTCAGCTGGTTCATCGCGATCGCGCGGACGGAAACCGCCATGGTCTGCGTTCCGGCGTTGCCGCCAATGCTGGCGACGATCGGCATTAGCACGGCCAGCGCAACCAGCTGCTCGATAGCGGCACCGAAGGATGCAATGATCAGGCTGGCGATCAGCGCCGTGCCCAGGTTCGCCACCAGCCAGCGGACACGCGCACCATAGGCATCGCGGATCGGTTCGTTGATGTCGCCTTCGCCCGCGCCGGACATCAGCAGGGCATCCTCGCTGGCTTCTTCGGAAATGATGTGGACCACATCGTCCACCGTCAAATGGCCGACCAGGCGTCCGCTGTCATCCACCACGGCGGCGGAAATCAACGCGTATTTCTGGAACATCAGCGCGACTTCTTCCTGGTCCATCGTCACCGGGATCAGTGTCTGGTCGCGTTTCATCACATCGGTCAGCGCGATCTGGCGCGGGGTGCGCAAAATCCAGCTCAATTGGCAGGTGCCGACCGGGTGATGGGCGTAATCGACCACGAACACTTCGAAAAAATCGGTCGCCAGATCGCGGTCTTCGCGCAGATAGTCGATCAGATTGCCGACCGTCATATGTTCGGGGACCGCCACGAAATCCCGGCTCATCAACCGGCCGGCGGTTTCTTCGGGATAGGCCAGCGCGCTTTCGATCGCGACCCGATCTTCGTCGCCCAGTTCGGCCAGCACCGCCTGCTGATCGGCAAAGTCGAGATCTTCGATCAGCTGGACCGCGTCGTCCGTTTCCAGCTGGCCGGCGATGGAGGCGACCGCGCCGGCGGACAGCGAATCCATCATGTCTTCGCGGACGTAATCGTTCAGTTCCGCGATCACGTCGCTGGACATCAGATCAGTTACGGCGCTGGCAAAATCCCGCCGTTCGTCCGGATCGAACAGCTCGATAAGGTCGGCGATGTCGGCGGGGTGGAGTGGTTCGACCAGGTCGTAGACCGTGCTGTAATCTTCTTCCGCCAGCGCATCGCGGACGCTGCGGACATATCCAGGCTTCAGCCGGTTTTCTTCGTCATGGCGCTCGTCATCGACGCGGTCGTCTGGGCGCGCAACTTCGTCTGGCGTGGGTGCATCCACCACCAGCAGGTTGTCCTGTTCCAGATCGGGGCGCTCATTTTTGGCCATCGCCTCGCTCTAAGGGCGGAGACATCAATTGCAAGCCCGCGCGTGACTTCTGCGCGTCATCGCCTATATCGGCCCGGAATTAATCGATGCACTTGCTTGGAGACTTACCCAAATGGCCGACCAGACACTTACTCTCACGCTCGAAACCGAAAACGGCGAAGGCGATGTTGTCATCAAATTGCGCCCCGATGTCGCGCCCGGCCATGTCGAGCGGATTACGGAACTGGCGAAGGAAGGCTTTTACGATGGGGTGGTGTTCCACCGCGTAATCCCCGGCTTCATGGCGCAAGGCGGCGATCCGACCGGCACCGGCATGGGCGGCAGCCCTAAGCCCGATCTGAAAGCGGAATTCAATGCTGTGCCGCATGTGCGCGGCGTATGTTCGATGGCCCGTTCATCCGCGCCCGACAGCGCCAACAGCCAGTTTTTCATCTGTTTCGACGATGCGCGCTTCCTGGATAATCAGTACACCGCATGGGGCGAAGTGACGAGCGGCATGGAACATGTCGATGCACTGCCCAAGGGCGAACCACCGCGCAGCCCGGGCAAGATCGTCAAGGCGGCGGTCAGTTGATCGAAAACATATCATCGGGAAAGGGCGCTTCGGGCGCCCTTTTTTGTGCCCTGTGCAGTTTTGTGCCCTGTGCAGATAAGTGCGAACCGTCAAAAAACCGTCAATTCCTCGCCGGGTGATTGAGAGAGGGCATGAAAAGTATACCCTCCAATCCAAGGGTCGCGCCTGCAGCTTTTGAGCGGCTGCACCACCTTGGCAGGGGGTTTCGCGTCTGCCGATTACAAAGAGGGCACTACCATGAAAAAATTCGCATTGGCACTGGCCGTGGGCAGCATGATGCTGACACCGCAAATCGCAACTGCCCAGGATTCGACCGAACGGGTTGTTACCGTGATGCATGCCGCACCCGGCAAATATCGTGAACTGGTGGATTTTCTGGTTGAAACCGATCGCATTCGCACCGAGGCAAGCCTCGCTCCGCGGCAGATATATCGCCATCGTAACGGCGCGAACTGGGATTTTCTGGTGATCGAGCCGCCCTTGGTGGCCGATGAGGACGACCGGATGGAAGCCGCCGCCAAGAAGCTGGGCATAAAGCCAAACCCCGGTACATTCCGCAATCTGGTAATGGATCACGAAGATACCGTGGTTGGCGGCCCGACGACCGCCGCGGCAATTCTGGCTGAAATGAACCAGTAACGATAGACGGGGCGTGGCGTTTTGCCCTAAGCGGGCGGCATGTACCGAAATTTCAGAATGTTGGCGGCGTTGGCGGCGGCAGCGATGCTGTCCGCCTGCGCCACCGATTTGACCCAGGCCCGCAGCCCCTGTGTTCGCGAACCGGGCGGCTGGTGCGGCTTTACGCGCGATTTCGCAGTGCGCAGCTGGGAATATGCGCAGCTCGCCAACAACACCTATTTTGACGAGGACGAGACATTCGCCCGGCTGCCTGCGGGGATCACCCTGATCAGCAAAGTCGGCAATGATGCATCTGGTTTCGCCTATGCGATTTATGACCGCAGCGCAGGCGGCAAGCTGGTCGAACGGATCATTGCATTTCGCGGCACGGAATTCAGTTTCGACGATTGGTTCGCCGGCAATATCGGCAGCAAGCAAAACCAGCTCGGCGTTGAAGCCTATCAGCAGATCCGCGCGGAACTGGACGCAGAAGGGCTTGCCGATATTCCCGTCCGGGTGGCCGGCCATTCATTGGGCGGGGCAATTGCCGCGCAGATATCGATGATGACCGACGGGGTGGATTCCTTCGCCTTCAACCAATCGCCCAAATTCGACATTCCCGAAATTCCGGCGCGCAGCGAACGGATCGCGGTGACAGAACGCGGCGAAGGGCTGGGCACGGTGCGCGATCTGTTCCGCAATGCGCCGCAGGATGTTCTGGTGATAAATTGCCGCCCGCGCGGCGCGCCGTGGAGCGATCATTCGGTGTACCGGCTGGCCCAGTGCCTGACCTGGATTGCTGCCTATGACAGCGAAGATGCCCACCAATCGGTGGAAGCCAACGCCATCCCCAAACCATGGGTTGAATGCGGCGAACGGATGGACAAACACCCCGGCCCGCAGGCAGCGCGCGGCGCCGCCGTAAATTGCCTGCACAAGCCCAGATTCAAGGAACGTAAAGCGCCCTAAGGCCCGCCGCGAACAAGCCGGATCAGGCGGAGTGGGTCTATAGCCCGGCCTGAACCAGCCAGTCGTGGAACTGGCGAACGGGGCGGTCCTCCAGCGATTTCGGCTCGCATACGAACCAATAGCTGTACGGGCTTTCAATCTCGACATCGAAAATCTTGCGCAGGCGGTTGTCCGATGCGCGGCGCATGTGATCGTCATGCATGATCGCGATGCCCAGGCCCTGCGCTGCGGCCTCCAGGATCAGCTGGCCCGAATCGTAATGATCGATCGCAGCAGGTTCCAGATCGTCAAGCTTGAGCGCGCGTTTCCATGCCTCGAAACTGTCGGGCAATTCATTGTGCAGCAGGAAAGTCTGTTTCGACAATTGCTCGATCCCGGGTTCCGGGCCGAGTTCCCTGGCCAGTGTCTGGCTGCAGATCGCATGGACCATATTGTGATCGAGCCGGACGGCATGCAGCGAGCTGCCGGGCCGGCGTGACAGGATGATCGCTGCATCCAGCGTGTCACCCACGCGGTCCTCCAGATGCGCACCGGTGTCGATATCGATATGCAGCAGCGGATGCAGGCGGCGCAATTCCTGCAGCCTGGGGAACAGGCGCTGGCTGCCGAACAGCGGCAGCACACCCAGATGCAGGCGCGAAAGAGAGAGGTTTTCCGACTGGCTTTCCACCGCCCGGGCGAGCGCTTCCAGTTGCGGCGCCACAGCCGCGTAAAAGGCATCACCCTCGATCGTTAACTGCATGGATTGCCGGGCGCGGGTGAACAGTTTCTTGCCCACGAAATCTTCCAGATTGCCGATCCGTCGGGACAGAGCGGAAGGACTAAGGCCGAGTTCATCCGCAGCGGCGCGGGACGATCCGAGCCTGACGGTTCGCACAAACGCTTCCAACGCACGGAGAGGAGGTAATCGGCGGGCCGGCATTGACAGAAGATGTGGTGCGCCGCTCGATTTGTCGAGTGATTCTTCGCACCTGCGGAAAAAACTTGTTCGCCCCTAGATTTCGCTTCCGTATTCATCGCCAGGTGGATGCAATCGCAGGCGTTTGACATGGGTGTCATCGGCAGCGGTGATTTCCATCCGCCATCCGCTGGGATGCGTCACGATGGCGCCGACTTGCGGCACCTGTTCCGCCAGAACGAAGGCCAGCCCGCCCAGCGTATCGACCGATTCTTCCACTTCTGCGAGGCGCGGATCGATGATTTCGGCAACATCGTCCAATTCGGCACGGGCGTCGCAATCCCACATTCCCTCGCCAATCGCCATGATCAGATCTTCTGGAATGTCGTCATGTTCGTCTTCGATATCACCGACGATTTCCTCGACCAGATCCTCGATCGTGATGATCCCGTCGGTGCCGGAAAATTCATCGACCACCACGGCCAGATGGATCCGGCGGCTGCGCATATCGGCCAGCACATCCAGCGCATTGCGCGATTGCGGCACATAGAGCGGCTGACGCATCAGCGTGGTCCAGTCGGCTGGCGGGTCCAGGCTGCGGGCAAGGAAAGGGAAAACGTCCTTGATGTGGATCATCCCGATCACCTTGTCCAAGGTATCGCGGTAAACCGGGAAGCGGGAATGGCCGTGTTCGGCAAAGGCTTCGATCAGCAATTCCCACGTCGCGTCGGCCGGCACCGCGATAATCTCGCCGCGCGGGATTGCCACGTCATCTGCATCATGTTCGCTGAAATGGAGTAGATTGCGCAGCATTTGCCGCTCGACGCCCGACAGATCGCCATTGCGCGGCTCATCGCCGTCAGACGGGTTCTCGTCCTCATGCTCGTCGATCGCTTCCTCCAACTGTGCGCGAAGGGAACGGTCGCCGTCATCGGCACCTAACAATTTGCGAATTGCGAGCCAAAGCCCGCCTCTACTCTCCGCGTCTCCGGCGGGGGGATCTAAGTCGGGCATGGCCCTTCGTGGGTACTCCTGGAATTGATTATGCCCGATCGGGGCGATTCTAATATGGGTTCTTCAGGCCCATAATCGCAAGTGCATTAATTTCCAATCTTTCCATCGCCTCGGCCTCTGCCTCGGAATGGACATGGTCATGACCTGCCAGATGAAGCAGCCCGTGCACGATCAGATGGGCAGCATGGTCGGCAAGCGGAATACACTTTTCCACGGCCTCCCGTGCGCAGGTTTCATAGGCCAGCGCCAGATCACCGAGCATTTCCGGCCCGCCATCGGGTTTCAGGCCAATCAATTCCTCCCGCGTGAGCATGGGGAAGGAGAGCACATTGGTGGCCATGTCCTTGCTGCGCCATTCGCGGTTGAGGGTGTGAACCTCCTCGTCCATTGTGAACAGCAGGCTGGCGGTCAGCCGCTGGTTGGCCAGTTCCGGCGCGACCTGCTGCGCGGCTTCCACGGCGCGTTCGGCCAGGTCGGGCCAGTCGGATGATGGCGGCCAACCGTCTATGTCGATGTCGAGGTTCAAGGCAGCATCTCAGGCATCCGGGCCTTCATACGCTTCGACAATCCGGCCCACGATCGGGTGGCGGACCACATCGGCGCGGGTGAAGCGGGTTACGGCAATGCCTTCTATGCCTTCCAGTTTCTCGACCGCGTCAATCAGGCCGCTCATCCGGTCGCCGCCGGGAATATCGACCTGTTTGGGATCGCCGCAGACCACCATCCGGCTGTTCTGGCCAAACCGGGTCAGGAACATCTTCATCTGTTCGCGCGTGGTATTCTGCGCTTCATCCAGAATCACGAAGGCATCGGCCAGCGTCCGCCCGCGCATGAAGGCAATCGGCGCGATTTCGATCTCGCCGCTGGCCAGCCGCCGTTCCACCTGTTCGGGCGGCATGCAATCATACAGCGCGTCATACAGCGGGCGCAGATAGGGATCGACCTTGTCCTTCATATCGCCCGGCAGGAAACCGAGTTTCTCGCCGGCTTCCACCGCCGGGCGGCTGAGGATCAGCCGCTGGACACTGCCGGTGATCAACTGGCTGACCGCCTGCGCCACCGCAACATAGGTCTTGCCGGTACCCGCCGGGCCAAGCGCGAAAATCATATCTTCGCGCGCCAGATGCCGCATATATTCAATCTGGGTGGCCGAACGCGGCACAATGGTTTTCTTGCGTGTACGGATCATCACTGGCGGGGCGTCCGGGCTGCCGCGCAGGATCCCCTCCAGCGTGGGTTCGTTGGACATGGCAATCAGCGCCTCGATCTCGCCGGAGCCGAGATCCTGGCCCATCGCCAGCCGGTCATACATCTTGTTGAGAATATCGCGGGCGCGGGCGACGGAATCTTCCGGTCCTTCGATCTGGACTGCATTTCCGCGTGCCGAGATAAACACCCCAAGGCGGTTTTCCACCTGCACCAGATTGGCATCGAACTGGCCGAACAATGGCACCAGCAGCGATTGGTCATCGAAAGTCACATCCACTTTGCCCCGCCGGATTTCACGCTGCGGGATGGGGGATGGCGAGATGGCCGGATTGGCCTTGGCGGGTTTACGAGCCATGCATTCCTTTCAGTGGAGGTCGGCCTTTCATCTATGATTCGGAATGTATACGCGCCCGGGCCAGAGACAAGCTGGCAAGATGCAAATGCTGGTGGAAAGTCACGCGGCTGTAATCGAAAAACCACCCTGCCGCGCAGGTCACAAGCCCTTGATCATAACAATCGTCCGCCCAATGAACTGCCCATTGGTTCCACCAATTCGACAGATACCAGATCGCCAATTGCTGTGCCCCCTGCCTTTGTGCCGGTGAAGTGAACCGATTGCAACCACGGGGACTTGCCCAGCAATTGCCCCGGATATTTGCCCTGCCGTTCCACCAGAACTTCGCAAATCCTGCCCACGCTTGCTGCGTTGAACGCCAGCTGGTCCCGGGCCAGGCGGGCCTGCAGGCGCTGCAGACGTTCATCCATCACTTCGGGCGCGACCTGATCCTCCATCGCCGCTGCCGGCGTGCCGGGGCGGGGCGAATATTTGAAGCTGTAAGCCTGAGCATAACCAACTGCGTCAACAATCTTAAGCGTGTCTTCGAATTCGGCGTCGGTTTCGCCCGGGAAACCGACGATGAAATCACCGGACAGCGCCAGATCGGGCCGCGCGGTGCGGAAGCGTTCCAGCAGTTTCAGATAACCTTCCGCCGTGTGGCTGCGGTTCATGGCCTTCAGAACGCGGTCGTTTCCGGCCTGAACCGGCAAATGGAGGAATGGCATCAGCTTGGCGATGTCGCCATGCGCCTCGATCAGCGCATCATCCATATCGGCGGGATGGCTGGTCATATAGCGGATGCGGGCGAGTTCAGGGATTTCTGCCAATGCACGGATCAGTCCGGCCATACCAAGCGCGCGGCCCTTCGCGTTCTCGCCCGTCCAGGCGCTGACATTCTGGCCCAGCAGGGTGATTTCCTTCGCGCCCGCTTCAACCAATATCTTCGCTTCATCCACCAGGGCGCTGAATGGCCGCGATATTTCCGCACCGCGGGTATAGGGCACGACGCAATAGGTGCAGAATTTGTCGCACCCTTCCTGGATGGTCAGGAATGCGCTGGGTCCGGACTTGCGGCGGCCGGGCAGAGCGGCGAATTTCGTGTCTGCGGGCATGTCGGTATCGGTGGTACGGTGGCCGTCCACGGCCCGTTCCAGCATTGCGGGAAGCCGGTGATAGGCCTGCGGACCCACCACCATGCTGACCGCATCGGACCGGGCCATTATTTCCTCACCCTCTGCCTGCGCGACACAGCCTGCGACGGCGATCAGGGGCGGGTTTTGCCTGCCTTTAGTCAGGCGGCCGATCCGCGAATAGACCTTCTCTGATGCCTTCTCGCGGATGTGGCAGGTGTTGAGCACGACCAGGTCGGCATCCTCGCCCTTTGCTGCAGGCGTGATACCCTGATGGTCGAACATCTCGGCCATCCGTTCGCCATCATAGACGTTCATCTGGCAGCCGAAATTTTCGACGCGGTAGGTTTTTGGCCGAATACCGGGCATTGTTGCAGTCTTGCGCATGGCTGCGCCCTATAGCGGCCTGCGGTGGGTAAGCAAATGCTGCGCAGCCCCGCGTTGCTTGCAGGGGCCTATTCGACCGGCACGTTTTCTTTTGGCGCATGGTAGCGCACCGGAACCACATCATGCTTGAACACGCGCAGCGGCTTGCCCAGCGCGGTCAGCAGTGCTGCCTCGATAGCGGCGCGGGCGCGGGCGCCGATGGCTTTTCGGCCTCGGAAATCCTCCGGACTGAAGGGTTCGAGGAAATGTAGGCGCAGTTCGAAACTGCCCTTGCGCGACAATATTCGTTTGGCGTTGTTGACGCCGCTTTCACTGCCGACCCAGCCGATCTCTTCGCCCACTGCGCCGTAATCGATCAACACCGGCTGGACCATCACGCCAGGCGGGGGCGGCTCCAGCACGCTGAGCATGGATGTCTTGAACGGCAGCAGCGACTGGCCATCGGTCGTGGTGCCTTCGGGAAATACCGTGACGGACCAATTGTCCGCCAGCGCCTCGCGCAGCAAGTTGATCTGCAGCGCCACGTCCAGCCGGTTTTCACGCTTGACGAAGACCGTGCGGTTCAGGCGGCTGAGCCAGCCGACGATCGGCGTTTCCGCCAGTTCCGCCTTCGCGACAAAGGCGGTCCCACTGGCCCCTGCGAGCGTAAGAATATCGATCCAGGACACATGATTGGCGATGAAAAACACATCGCGGCGCAGCGGGGTACCGATTTTGCGGACCCGCGCACCCGATATCCGCCCGGCATAGCGCAGGAACAGCATCGGGAAGGGCGAACCATATTTGAAGATACGGAAAAGGTAATGTAGCGGCACGAAAATGATCAGCAGGGATATCAGGCCGGATAGCCGCAGCGCAAAACGGGTCCATTCCAGTGCGGTGAGGGTGCTGGGTTCGCCGCGTTCCGCCGCCGCCCGCCGCGCTGCGTTCATCCCCCATCACGCCCTTTGTCACGTCCTTCCGACCGGTCCAGCCGGACGCCGTATAATTCCATCCGGTGATCCACCAGACGGTACCCCAGCTTCTCGGCGATCTGGCGCTGGAGTGCTTCCAGCTCCGGATCGACGAATTCCACGACCTTGCCGCTTTCGACATCGATCAGATGATCGTGATGCGCCTCCGGCGCCGCTTCGTAGCGCGCGCGCCCATCGCCGAAATCATGCCGGTCGAGAATGCCGGCTTCTTCAAACAGGCGCACGGTGCGGTAAACGGTGGCAATGGAGATCTTGGGATCAATGGCGGAAGCGCGCTGGTGCAGCGCCTCGACATCGGGATGATCTTCGCTTTCGGACAATACGCGCGCGATTACACGCCGCTGGTCAGTAATCCGCAACCCGCGTTCCGCGCATAATTGTTCAAGATCGATCATTTGCTGCAAGCCGAAATCCTAATTCAAGAGAAACGCCCCAGACCCATAGAGGTGCGGGGCGTTTTTCTCAAGCGGCGCAGCGACAGCCTACGCAGATCGGGTATTTTGACCGACGTTTTGCAGCGCCGCAAACGATCAGATGCCGGCTTTGCGGCGACCGCGCTTCTGGCCGGGCTTGCGACCCAGGCCGATTTTCTTGGCCAGATCGCGCCGGGTTTCGGCATAGGCAGGCGCAACCATCGGATAATCGCTGCCAAGGTCCCACCGGGCGCGATAATCGTCAGGCGCCATGCCATGTTCGGTCATCAGATGCCGTTTGAGCATCTTCATCTTCTTGCCGCAATCAAGGCAGATGATGTGGTCACGTTTGACCGACGATCGTACGGAAACGGCCGGCTCGGGGCGTTCTTCGATAGTCTCGGTTTGCTGACCAAGAGCAGCGAGCGCATTATATACATTCGTGATCAGCGCAGGCACTTCGTCGGCAGGCAGGCTGTTGTTGCTGACATGCGCAGCCACAATGTCCGAAGCCAAGGTTATCAGCGTTTCGGTCATATCATGTTCAATATTAGTCATTACATCCTCTTTTCGCGACCAGATTTGTTATGAGGTAATTCTTCAGACGTATTTCGTCTTGAAGGATTACTTTAATGCCAAACAAGCCAATTTACAACTTGCCAGCACAGAGGTTTTCTTGATTTCTGTACGCTTTCGCACAAATTTTTATCGTATGTCGAGAGAAATATCAGGTTAACACTAGACTAAACGTAACCGCATCAAGCCGATCGCCATTTTTGAGCTGATAATAGTCCTTGCGCCTGCCAATTGGCAAATAGCCGCAAGAACGGTACAGGCGTTCTGCGGGGTTGTTACTCCGCATTTCCAGGAACATTTGCGCCGCGCCGCGCGATCGGGCGTCTTGTTCGAAAAGCTCCATCAACTTGCGGCCCAGTCCCTTGCCGAGATGCGCCGGATGCACTGCAATCAGCAGTAATTCCTCCTCGCCGGAAATATGGCGGGTCAGGGTGAACCCCGCAGGCGTGAACCCTTCGCGTGCCGCCGCGTCTGTGCCGGAATCCGGGGATACACCATCGGCGCCGATCAGACGGTAGAATATGGTTGGCAGCGACAGCGAACCGGATAGCTGTCTGCGCGTCCAGGCCTCCCCCCATTGGGGATCGAATGCCTCGGCCATGATTCCCATCATGTGATCGATGTCGTCCATCATGTGGGCAATATTGCATCCGGTGCGCGGCCATAGATCGGGGCGGCGTCGGGCGTCAGCACATTGCGGGGCAGGGCGGCCACAAACCGCGCGTCGGGATGCAGTAGCAGTGCTTCACCGCGCCCTCGGACGGTAACCAGCGCCTCCGCCTGCGTTCCGGCCACCAGCGGCGCGGAGGCCGAGGCGGCAGCATCGACCGGATCGAGCGAGGCCATTTCCGCCAACGCAGCCCCGGTTTCATCGAAATGCTGGAGGAACCATTGCCCATGTCCGCCGGTCATCGCGGCGCAGACCTCCTGCGGCCCGCGCGCCGCCCG
>JBGSJO010000102.1:0-8324 GCA_041741895.1 Pontixanthobacter sp. | reverse complement strand
CAAAACCAGCCAGGTATAGGGAACCGAGTACTTGGCCCCGGGGTCATACTGCGAATCGAGGAATGCCGGCTCGATATTGCTGAGATTGGGGATCAGCGAGTGATCGATCTCAGAAAGCATCTTCGCCTGGATCATGCGTTCGACGAAATCGTTGGAAGGCACGATCACGTCATAGCCGGGATTTCCTGCACGGAATTTGGCAAACAGCACGTCATTGCTGTCAAACAGGTCCATCTTGACCGAAATGCCAGAGACTTCCTTGAAGTCATCAAGCGTCGTCTCGCCAATATAGGTGTCCCAATTGTAGAAGTTGAGCGCGCCTTCCTCGCCGGTCGAAACCGTAGCGCCTCTCTCCTTCGAACAACCCGCAAGACCGGTAACCGAAATGCCGATCGCGGCGACACCCATTCCTTGTAACAGCGAACGGCGTCCGATGCGGCTTCCATTAAGGTCAAATCTCGACATGGTACTCCCCTTGGGTCAGGTTTTCATCCACCGGAAGTTCGGTTCGCCAGGTACTGACGAATCTCATCCCAATCGGATCATATTGAGCACTTCCTTCCGCAACTCGACCAGTCTATATTTCAACCCGAGAGCTATCGGAAAAAACGATGAACATCACATTTCGGCAAATTCGCTACTTTATCGCCGTTGCTGAAGCGCGGTCGGTTTCGTCCGGTGCCAGCGCAGTGGGGATCTCGCAATCCGCCGTCACCGACGCGATCCGTACGCTTGAGATGGAGACAGGGGTGACGCTGTTCTATCGCCATCCCAAAGGCGTGACCTTGACGCGCGAGGGGCATAAATTCCTTCGCCAGTCCCGCTCGATCATCAATTCGGTCGCCGATCTTGCAAGCGAGGTGGGGCAGGATTCCATCACCCCCACGGGCAGTGTACGAATTGGTGTTACCCCGGTCGTCACCGGCTATTTCCTATCCGATCTGCTGTCCCGCTTTCGCCGCATGTTCCCGCATATCTCGGTCACGCTGGTAGAGGACAAGCGCGACTATATCGAACATCTGCTAGTCAATGGTGAAATTGATTTCGGGCTGCTGATCGTTTCCAATCTGGCGCAACGATCCGCGATCGACGACGAAGTTCTTCTCCGCTCGGAATGCCGCGCCTGGTTGGCCCCATGGCACCCGCTGTCGGAAGCCGACGTGCTAAGTCTGAGCGACCTGGAAAACGAGCCGGTGGTGGCGCTGTCACTCGACGAGATGGAAGGTCTGATCGATGGCATCTGGTCCAAATTCGACCACCCTCCCTGTATCGCCTACCGCACAAGCTCGATGGAGGGGGTTCGCAGCCTGGTCGGCACGGGCGCCGGGATCGCCCTTCTTCCCGACCTGGTTTATCGTCCTTGGAGCCTCGACGGAGACCGGATCATTGCCAAACGCCTGCGTGAAAGCCTGCCGACGGTTGATATCGGCATCGCCTGGCGCCGCCTGACCCGCCACAGCGAAGCCGCAGCGCTGTTCAAGGAGGCAGTCCACGGACGGCGCCGCTGATCGACTGCCCGATCAGGCGTTGTGCATGTACCAGGCGTAGTCGAGCTCGGTCACCTCACCCATGAAGCGCGTCATCTCGATCTCCTTCACCGTGGTGTAATGCGTCACGAAACGATCACCCAGATAATCGCGCATGCGGGCAGAATTCCTGAACTCCTCGATCGCGGCGGCCCAATGGTTGGGCAGACGATAATCCGCTGGTGCCTGTTCATAGCCATTGCCGACCACCGCCGGACCGGGATCGCTCTGGTTGCGGATTCCCTGATGCATCGCCGCCAGCACCGCCGCCATCGCCAGATAGGGGTTGGCGTCCGCCCCGCAAACGCGGTGCTCGACATGGCGCGAGGGCGGTGGCCCGGCGGGAATGCGCAGCGATACAGTGCGATTGTTTACCCCCCAGGTCGGCGCAACCGGCGCATAGGAATTGGCCTTGAACCGGCGATAGGAGTTGGCGTTGGGGGCGAAGATCGCCATCGATTCCGCCAGCCATTCCTTCATTCCGCCGATCGCATGGCGTAACAGGGGCGAACCTGCGGGATCGGCGCTGGCGAAAGCGTTGTTGCCTTCGCTATCCGCCATGGAGACGTGCAGATGCATGCCATTGCCCGCCTGGTCGGCGAAGGGCTTGGCCATGAACGTCGCGATCATGCCATGCTTCGCCGCCACGCCCTTGACCAGCCGCTTGTACATCACCGCATCATCGGTGGCGCGCAGTGCATCCGGTTTGTGGCGCAGGGTCAGCTCGAACTGGCCCGGTGCATATTCGCTGATTCCAGATTCCAGCGGTATGTCCTGTGTGTCACAGGCAGCATAAAGATCATCGAAGAAAGGCTTGAAATCGGCCATTTCTCTCAGGCTATATACGTCGTTCCCGAAGGGCTTCTCCCCGCTTTCCAGCCCGCGCGCGATCACCGGGCGGCCATTCTCCCTTTCCAGCAGGAAGAACTCCAGCTCTACCGCCACGACCGGGGTCAGCCCATCCGCTTTCAGCCGGTCGACCACCCGGCCCAGCACGTGCCGCGGATCGAGATCATTGGGCGTGTGGTCAAGCTCATAGAAGCTGGTGGTGAACTGCGCCGCATGCTCCCCCAGCCAGGGCGCGCGCACCAGCGTGCCCGGAACGGGGAGGCAGTACCGGTCGGCATCACCATCGTCCCATACCAGCCCGGTTTCCTCGCAATCCTGCCCGGTGATGTCGATCACCAGCACCGATCCGGGAAGAAAACGCCCGTTTTCATAGACGCCCAGCACCTCGTGCTGGCGCAACCTCTTGCCGCGCGGCACGCCCGACATATTGGTGAAAATGATGTCGATCGCATCGACATCGGGATTTGCCTCGAAGAAGGCCTGCGCCTCCGCAAGGGGTGCAATCGCACTGGAGCTGTTGGGAAAACGGTCGATTTGGGTCATTTCAGTAAGGTCCTGAGGCAATCGTCAAGCGTGCCTGCCAGTCGGCCGACTTGAGCGTCATTGGTGGCGGGGCTGACAAGGGTCATGTTGTGGAAGGGTGCGATCAGCACCCCCCGGTTGATAAGGAACAAATGGATCGCATGTTCGAGCGTGCCGTGCATGGCAGCGCGCGCCTCGCTTCCATTGCGGGGGCGGCGATCGGCGCAGATGAACTCGCCCCGCGCACCCACATGCACGACCTGCCAGTCAAGCCCGCGCGCGGCGATGACAGTGCGCAGCTCCTCTGCCAACCGCTGCGCCATGGGAAGCATATGCGCATAGGCTGCGGGTGTCATCACCTCGGTCAGGCAGGCCCGCATGGCGGCCAGCGCCAGCGCATTGGCGGACAGCGTGGTGCCGATGCCCGAATGGCCCTTGTCACCCGCTTCGCGCAGCCGCTCCATCCGCTCGGCCACTTCGGCGGTGAAGCCATAGACGGCACACGGCACCCCGCCGGCTACCGGCTTGCCCAACACGAACAGATCGGGCGCAGGCCCATAAGTGCCGCTATGGCCGCCATAGCCGCTTGAGATCGTATGCGTCTCGTCAAACACCAGCAGCGTGCCGTGGCGGCGGGTCAGATCGCGCATGGCCTCGAGATAGCCTTCGTCGGGCAGCACCATGCCCACATTGGTGAGCGCCGGTTCGGTCAGCACCGCCGCCACATCGCCATGCGCCAGCGCCGCCTCCAGCGCGGGAAGATCGTTGAATTCAATGACGATGGTATGGTCCCGCAGATCATAAACCTGGCCGACCAGCGATTTGCGCAATTCAGGCACGCCATCGCGCAGATCAACGAAGACATCGTCGACCGCCCCGTGATAGCAGCCGTTGAAGATCAGGATCTTGTCGCGCCCGGTAATGCCCCGGCACCAGCGGATGACAGCGCGATTCGCCTCGCTCGCGGTCGATGCCACCTGCCACAATGGCAGGCCGAAGCGCTTCGCCAGTTCGTCCGCCACCACTGGCGCATCCTCGGTGGCGAGCATATAGGTCAGCCCGCGCGATGCCTGGCGCGCGATCGCCCTGGCCACCGGCGCAGGCGAATGGCCGAACATCGATCCGGTGTCGCCAAGGCAGAAATCATCGTAGCGTTGCCCGTCGACATCCCACAGCTCCGCCCCTGCCGCCCGCTCGGCGAAAAGCGGGAACGGCGTTCCCCAGTCGAGCATCCAGTGAAACGGTACTCCGCGATGCCAATGCCGCGCAGCCTGTTTTGCCAGCGCCTGCGAGCGCGGATTGCCCTCTGTAAAGCGCGCCTGCTCGGCCTGGAGCATGGCGGTGATGGCCCCCTCTGCGATCATAGCCTGTCCCTCAATGCGAACCACAGCATCCCTAGCACATAGAGCGGGTGGCGCAGCAAGGGCCCGCCGGGGAAACCTTGGTTAGGCAAAGCGGCGATCAGGTCAAAGCGTTCGGCGGTGCCGCGCATCGCTTCCACCACCAGTTCGCCCGCCAGCGTGCTCAGCAGCACGCCATGACCCGAATAGCCATGGGCGAAAAAACTGTTGCCGATGCGCCCGAAGTGCGGGAGCCGGTTCATCGTCACCCCGATGGTGCCGCCCCATGCGTGTTCCAGCTCGATACCGCGTAACTGCGGGAAGACCCCTTCGATATGCCGGCGGACGAAATCCCTGATGCTGACGGGCGGGCGAGGCGTGTATTTCTCCCCCCCGCCGAAGATAAGGCGATTATCGGAGGTGAGGCGGTAGTAATTGAGCACGAAACGGCTCTCGGCGATCGAGGCATTGGACGGAATCAGCGCGCGCGCCTCCCCCTCGCCCAGGACTCGGGTGGTGACGTTGTAGTTGATGACCGGCATCATCATCCTGCCAAGCCCCGGCTCGACCGAACCGATGTCGGCATCACAGGCCAGCACGCCATGAGCCGCAGTGACCTTGCCCTGCGGCGTCGTCACTGTCACCGGGGCGCCATGATCCATCGCGATCGCGGGAGTATCCTCGAATATCCGCACCCCGGCGGCAATCGCGGCCCGCGCCAGGCCCAGCGCGTAATTGAGCGGGTGGATATGCCCACCCTGGGCATCGAACAGACCGCCATGATAACGGCCCGTGGCGACATAGTTGGCGGTTTCACCGCGATCAACCAGCCGCAAACCTTCATAGCCGATCAACTGTTCGAGCATCTCCTTTTCGCGGGCCATTTCCTTGAGATGCGCGGGCTTCCACGCGGCGTGGAAATGCCCGTCGCGCAGGTCACAATCAATTGCATGGCGGGCGATCCGCTGGCGGACGCTGCCGGTCGCCTCCATCGCCAATGCCACCAGCCTGCGCGCGCGATCACTTCCGAACTTCTCCGCCAGATCGACCGCCGACCAGCGCATGCCGGGGATCATCTGCCCGCCATTGCGGCCCGATGCGCCCCAGCCGATCCTGCGCGCTTCCATCAGGATGACCGAATAGCCGGCTTCCGCCGCGCTCAGCGCCGCCGAAAGGCCGGTAAAGCCCCCGCCCACCACCACTACGTCGGCAGCCGTCTCCCCCTCCAGCGCGGGTTGGCGCTCGAAAGGATGCGCGGTGGCCGCATAATAGGATAGGGGATAGTCGCTCACGATCAGACGCGCAGCAACAGGTGCTCACGCTCCCACGAAGAGATGACCGACTGATAGGCGTAAAGCTCGGTATCCTTGATGGCGTAGAAGACTTCGAAGAAATCGTCGCCCAGATATTGCCGCACCGGCTTGCACTTGCTGAACCGTTCGAGCGCGCCCTCCAACGTCCTGGGCAGCGTGCGCGCACGGTTATAGGCGTTGCCGGTCACGCTCCTGGGCGGCTGCATCCGCTCCACCATGCCAATATAGCCGCAGATCAAAGAAGCAGCGATCGCCAGATAGGGGTTGGAGTCCGCGCCCGGCAGGCGGTTTTCGATCCGGCGGTTGGTCGGGTCCGAAAGCGGGATGCGCAGTCCGCAGGAACGGTTGTCACTGCCCCATTGCACATTGATCGGCGCCGCGCTGTCGGGCCGCATACGACGGAAGGAATTGACATTGGGCGCGAACATCGGGGTGATCTGCGGCAGCAGGCGGGCAAGCCCCGCGATATGGCTGCGGAACAGCGCGCTGTCGCGCCCGTTCTGCGTGGTGAACACATTGCGCCCGGTTTCGATATCGAGGATCGACTGGTGGATATGCATGGCGCTGCCTGGCTGATCGGACATGGGCTTGGCAAGGAAAGTGCCGTAAACGCCGTGTTCCAGCGCCACCTGCCGCACAATCCGCTTGAACAGCAGCACCTGATCAGCCAGCGCCAGCGGATCGCCATGCACGAAATTGACCTCGAGCTGGGCCGCGCCAGCCTCGTGGATCATCGTGTCGATATTGAGATCGGCCTTCTCGCAGAAATCATAGATATGTTCGATGATATCCTCGAACTCATTCAGCGCCTCCAACCCGAATGGCTGGCTGGCTGTTTCCGATCGACCAGAACGGCCCGCGGGCGGGACCAGCGGAAAATCGGCATCGACATTCTTGGAGACGAGGTAGAATTCGACCTCCGGCGCGATTACCGGCTGCCAGCCGCGTTCTTCGTATAACGCCAGTACGCGCTTCAATATTGCGCGCGGGGCAATCTCGACCGGTTCGTTCTTGCCGGTATAGGCGTCGGCTATGACATAGGCTGTTGGCGTCTGGAAGCCCGGAGCCTCGCGCAGCGTGTCGGGATCGGGCACCAGCGTCATATCCGGATCATAGGGCAGGACGATGTGATCGACATTGTCGGGATATTCGCCGGTGACGGTAACGGAAAATACGCTGACCGGAATTCGCAATGTGCGATCAGTCAGCGATTTCAGGAATTTGTTCGCCGGCAGGACCTTGCCTCGCTGGATCCCGTTCATATCGGGGACGATGCATTCGACTTCGCTGATCCCTCGCTCGCTGATCCAGCTGGCGATATCGATACTCATAATGGTCCTTGCCGGAGCGGCCCAGCGGCGAGGATTCGCCGCCGGGCACCCCTGTTAGAAGGCCGTTTAGAAGGCAAAGCTGATACGGCCGACCACCGTTGCATCGCCAAGGGGGCTAAAGGCCCGCGAAGTGTCGACATAATCGACCGTCGCTGTCAAGCCGCTGCCCAGATCATAGCTGGCACCGACCAGCCAGTCTTTCTTGCTGTCGCCGAACGCCCCATCCTCTATGCCGAAGGTGCCATGCAGCGACAAGGGCGTATCAGCGATCGGATAATCGCCGGAAATGTAGAAATACGTATTGTCCTCATCCCCGATATTCGATTGGCTCGGCGCATAAGCCACGCCAACCGATACGCTCGCGTCGCCAATTGTCGTGCCGATCGAAGCGAGGAATTCGACGTAGTTGAAATCGCTGTTGCCGGGATAGAGGTAATAGACCGCGCCGACATCGAAGCTGACATTGCCCACATCGGTTGCATAGCCCGCGTAGAGGTCGAGCTCGACGTCGTCGGCACCGTCTTCCAACGCCACGTTGGACGCCCAGACGCCCACGTAGAGACCTGATTCATGCGCAACCGAAAGTTCGGCCGTTACCTCAGGATCTTTGCCCGACAACGAGATACCGCGGAAGCGATAATCGGAGTGGACGCCGATTTCTCCATCTACTTCCCAGACACCCGAGGTTTCCTCGGTCGCTTCGCCATCCGCTTCCTGCGCGAAGGCGCCAGTCGAAGCAAACATCAGCGGTACAGCTGCAGCCATCAAAAACTTTCGCATATTCATGCCCTCCCATTATTGTTTTTCGCTAAAAGGATGCGGTCGAGCGCTCTTGCACCACCCGCATTCCCCTGCTGTACCGGATATTGGCCAATTTGTTGCGCAAGGAACATCGAGATTAATCGGAGCTATTGCTATCGGATTTTCCGATGGCAATAGCAGAGCCGATTCTGTTGGCCGCCTCTTCCTGCGCCCGTTATCCGGAACCATAACTATTTTGCGTGAGCCCTGTGATGCACGAACCCAACGACCTGTCCGCATTCTGGATGCCATTTACCGACAATCGCGGTTTCAAGGCAAATCCGCGCATGTTGGTGGCGGCGAAGGATATGCATTATACCGCCGCTGACGGTCGCCAGGTTCTCGACGCGACCGGCGGTCTGTGGTGCGTGAACGCCGGCCACGGGCGCGCGAAAATTGTCGAGGCAATCCGCGCCGCCGCCGGAAAGCTTGACTATGCACCGACGTTCCAGCTCGCCCATCCGCTGGCCTTCGAGGCCGCCTCGCGGATTGCCTTGCTCATGCCCGAGGGGCTGGATCGGATTTTCTTCGCCAACTCGGGCTCCGAAGCGGTCGACAGCGCGCTCAAGATCGCCCTCGCCTATCAGCGTGCGCGCGGCCAGGGCAGCCGCACCCGGCTGATCGGGCGCGAGCGCGGCTATC
>JBGSJO010000101.1:0-2804 GCA_041741895.1 Pontixanthobacter sp. | reverse complement strand
CTGTTCCCCAATCTGCTTGCGAACGGTGCCAGCGGGATCGCAGTGGGCATGGCGACCAACATCCCCAGCCATAATGTCGCGGAAGTGATCGACGCCGCGCTGGAGCTGATCGACAATCCCCATGTCGAACATGCCCGCCTGATGGAATTGTTCCACGGCCCCGATCTGCCAACCGGCGGCCTGATCGTGGACAGTCCGGCGGCGATTTCCCATGCCTATGAAACCGGGCGCGGTTCCTTTCGCGTGCGCGGCCGTTTCCATGCGCTGGAGGCCGAAACTGCCGAAGACCGTGCGGCTGGAATAGAGCGGCTGGGCGGCGGACAATGGCAGCTGGTTATCAGCGAAATCCCCTATCAGGTGCAGAAGGGCAAATTGATCGAGCAGATCGCCCAATTGATCGCGGACAAGAAACTACCGATCCTGGACGATGTGCGCGATGAAAGTGACGAGGCAATCCGCATCGTACTGGTCCCGCGCAGCCGCAATATCGATCCGGAATTGCTCAAGGAATCCATCTACAAGCTGACCGACCTCGAAAACCGCTTCAGCCTCAATCTGAATGTCCTGGATGCCACCCGCACGCCGATGGTAATGGGCTTAAGGGAATTGTTGGGCAACTGGGTCACCAGCCAGATCGATATTCTACAGCGCCGAACACAGCACCGGCTGGACAAGATTGCCGCGCGGCTGGAACTGGTCGAAGGCTATATCATCGCCTTCCTGAACCTCGACCGGGTGATCGAAATCATCCGTACCGAGGATGAGCCCAAGCCGATCATGATGGCAGAATTCGGCCTGACCGACCGGCAGACCGAAGCGATCCTCAACATGCGGCTGCGCAGTTTGCGGCGGCTGGAAGAAATGCAGCTGCGGGGCGAACGGGATGATTTGCTGAAAGAACAGGACGATCTGGAAACGCTGCTTGGCTCGCCCGCCCGCCAGCGTACCCGGATCAAGCGGGATCTTAATTCTCTGCGCAAGGAATATGCGGAGGATACCAAACTGGGCGCACGCCGGACGACGATTGCAGAAGCCGCACCGACGGTCGAATTCTCGATGGATGCGATGATCGAGAAAGCGCCGGTGACCGTTATCCTGTCAGCCAAGGGCTGGATCCGGGCTGCCAGCGGGCATGAACCGCTGGATAAGGAATTCAAGTTCAAGGAAGGCGACGGCCCCGCCTATGCCCTGCATGCGCAGACCACCGACAAATTGCTGATCGCGCTCGACAATGGGCGGTTCTATACCCTCGGCTGCGACAAATTGCCCGGTGCGCGCGGTTTTGGCGAACCGATCCGCAATATGCTCGATTTCGGCAATGGCACGCAAATTGTCGGCGTGTTCGTGCACCGGCCGAAGGGGCAATTGCTGCTTGCTGCGGCCAATGGAAAGGGCTTTGCAGCAGAAACCGACGAGCTGCTCGCCGAAACCCGCAAGGGCCGGCAAGTGGTCAATCTGAAGGGTGACAACCGGTTGGTCGTGGTATCCGAAATCGCCACTGAACACGATCATGTCGCGGTGGTTGGTGATAACCGGAAACTGGTGATTTTCAGTCTGGAGGAATTGCCGATCCTGGGCCGCGGGCAGGGCGTTACTTTGCAGCGTTACCGTGATGGCGGAATGTCCGATGCCATTTCCTTCACTCTCGAGGATGGGCTTAGCTGGGCAATGGGCGGCGACAGCGGCCGGACGCGCACAGAAAAGGATGTCTGGCAATGGAAAGTCGCGCGCGGCGCGGCAGGCCGGATGCCGCCGCAGGGCTTCCCCAGAGATAACAAGTTCTGACATGAAAAGGGCCGGAGCAGACCAAATGTCGGCTCCGGCCCTTATTTGCGATCCAAATTGATCGGGATTATCTGAATTGTCTAGCTGGCAGCCGCAGCGGTATTTGATGCAGCGGCAGCTTTGGCGGCAGCTTCGATCTGGTCCATCGTAAATAGCGCAATCAGCGTGCCATTGCCGTTAACCGCGAAATGTTCGCGCTTCATTACAACCGAACCGGTTTCAATTTCGACCAAGACATCATCGCCATCGACCGACTTCACATTGCCCAGCATCTGATCGCCCGCAGTGTGGACCATTGCACCCACAACCAGCGCAGCGTCGCGCTGCGCAGCTGCGGCGGCAATTTGCTCGTCCAGCATCGCATTGATCTGGGCCTGGGTCACGGTAATCGTGGGGCCTTTATCGCTGGTGCCGAACACGTCGGCTGGCAAGGGTGCCTTATGCTTGCCGGTATCCACGGTGACGATCCCGTCAGCTATGGTTTCAACCGTGCCGACCGCTTCGCCCTGAGGGCCGTAAATGGTTGATCCAACTGCCAGTTCTGGACCAGCGGCCAGCGCAGGGATGGATGATAGCGCCAGCGCAGTCGCAGCGGCCAGTTTCGCAAACTTCATTATGTCACTCCATTAAGACTTACACAGGTTGCACGATCACCCTGCCATTGGAGTGTCCAATGTGGCGATCGGCACAGGTTGTAATCGCATATTGTCGAAACTGGGTTGCCCCAGGATCGGCCCATCCCGGCGGGACGGAAAAATATACTGCCCGGCACCCGAATGTTTTCGGGGCCAGATACCAAGCCCTACCCTTCCGGGACAGAGCTTGGCAACTGTCAACCTTATAATTCCTGGAACATGAAGCTGCTGTGAAGGGTTCCGGCTACCTCAAAATTTATTGCGCGGGACAGCTGCGCGATTTCCGCCGCCGCCGCTACTGCCGCCGCTGCGCGGACCGTCATTGGGCCGGGCTGCCGCAACCGGATTGGTAACCGGACCGCGTCCGCCATCCCGGCGGCCGCC
>JBGSJO010000100.1:0-59323 GCA_041741895.1 Pontixanthobacter sp. | reverse complement strand
CGCGAGTTGCTCGACCAGGTGCTGCGCGATCTTGCCGCCGACATGGGCCGGGTGCTGGAAGGGAGCGCGCAGGGTGCCCGCCGGTTGGAACTGGGGCTGTGGCGGGTGGACGGCGAAGTGGTGATCCGCCCGCTGGAACTCAGCGCCGTCACCCGCGATCCGGCGCATATCTGCCGGTTGTTCGCCGCAAGGCTGGACGGTGTCGATGCCGGTTTCGGAATCGAGACCATCCGCCTGCGCGCCAGTTGGGTCGAGCCGCTCTCGCTCGAACAATCCTGCCTTGTGGGGGGCGATATCGAAGGCACTGCGGAAACGCGCGGCATCTCGCTTTCCGCCTGTATCGACCGGCTGAGCGTGCGGCTCGGCCCGCGCGCGGTCCAGCGTCCGGTGCCCCATGCCAGCCACATTCCCGAACGCGCCCAGCGGTGGCAACCTCCGCTGGAACCGGAACCGGCATCGCAAGGGGAATTAGATTTTCATGCAAGGCCGTTGAAATTGCTCGACAAGGCGGAATATATTTCCGTGTTGTATGCTACGCCCGATGGCTTCCCCCGGAGCTTTCGCTGGCGCGGCAGGGTGCATGAAATCGTCCGAGTGGAGGGGCCGGAACGCATCGCGCCGGAATGGTGGCGCGAACGATCCACCGTCCGCCTGCGCGATTACTACCGCATAGAAGATGGCGAAGGCTGCCGCTACTGGATCTACCGCCACGGCCTGACCGGTGATGGCCGGGGTAATGACAAGGGAGGCGGCCTGCCCGACTGGTATCTGCAGGGGTTGTGCGGGTAATATCATGCCAGAGGCCATGCTTACCCCCGACAAACGCCGGATCGAACTTGATCCGGACCTGATCGCGCCGCCGCCACGTGCGCCCTTTGTGGAGCTGGGGCTGGTCAGCTGTTTCAGTTTCCTGCGCGGTGCCTCCGATGCGGTCGATCTGGTGATGGCGGCGCGCAGCCTTGGCTATGATGCGCTGGGCATTGCCGACGCCAACAGCATGGCCGGCGTGGTGCGGCTGCATGTGGAGGCGCAGACGCTGAAATTGCGGCCTGTGATCGGATGCCGGATTGAAACGGTCGAGGGGTTGGCCTTCCTCGCCTATCCGCAAGACCGCGCGGCTTACGGGCGGCTGTGTGCGCTGATTTCCGCCGGGCGGATGGCCACGCTGGAGGGCGAATGGCAGGTGAAGGGGGAATGCGACATCTCGCTCGCCATGTTGGCCGAGCATGCGGCCAGAAAGGGCGAGGGGGATGTGCAACTGGTGCTGCTGCCGCCGGGGGATCTGTCGCAGGATGTCACGATCGAGATTGAAAGCAATGTGGTGCCGTTTCCGGCTTCTGGTTCACGCGGAGGCGCGGGGGCGCGGAGAAGTGGTTTTTCGCGCAGAGGCGCAGAGGGCGCAGAGATCGCCCTTTCCCCGCCTCCCTCGCGAAAGCGGGGGCCACACTGTTCTTGTGGCGGCGTAGCAGGCGAAAGCGGGATTCCCGCTTTCGCAGGAAAGGCGAAGGAGGATTCCTTCTCCCTCCGCGCCTCCGCGCCTCCGCGCGAACCCCTGAACGCGCCGTTCACGGACATTGTCCCGCATCTCGCGAGGCAATTGCCCACCCTGCGTCATCTTGCTGCCAGCTATCTCTATACCGGCGACGATATTGCCCGCATTGACCGTCTGGATGCGCTGGCCAAGGCGAACGGGCTGATGCTGCTCGCCACCAACGATGTGCATTACGCGGCGCCGGACAAGCGCCCGCTGCAGGATGTGATGACCGCAATCCGGCACAAGACCACGGTTGCCCGCGCCGGGCACCGCCTGCATGGCAATGGCGAACGCTACCTTAAATCGCCTGAACAGATGGCGGCGCTGTTTGCCCGCTGGCCGCATGCGATCCGCGCCGCGCGCGCGGTGGCGGATGCCTGCAATTTCAGCCTCGATGAACTGCGCTATGAATATCCGGAGGAGATTTATCCCAGCGGCAAGACTCCGCAGGAATATCTGGAACAGCAGACATGGGATGGTGCAAAATGGCGTTATCCCAATGGTTTGCCAGAAAGTGTTGAGGCGACATTGCAGCGAGAACTCGCCTTGATCGAGAAGCTGGATCTGGCGCGCTATTTCCTGACCATCAAGGATATCGTCGATTTTGCGCGGCACAAGGTCGATCCGCCGATCCTGTGCCAGGGGCGCGGCAGTGCGGCCAATTCTGCCGTGTGTTACTGCCTCGAGATTACCTCGGTCGATCCGGTCAAGCACGCGCTGCTGTTCGACCGGTTCATCTCCGAAGAACGCAAGGAGCCGCCCGATATCGACGTGGATTTCGAGCATGAGCGGCGCGAGGAAGTGATCCAGTATATCTACGCACGTTATGGCCGCCACCGCGCGGGCCTGTGCGCCACGGTGATCCACTACCGCCCGCGCATGGCAATCCGCCAAGTGGGCAAGGCGATGGGGCTGAGCGAGGATGTCACCAGCGCGCTCGCCCGGACGGTGTGGGGCGGGCACGGGCGCGAGATCGGCGAGACGGATGTGGCGGAAACAGGCATGAACCTCAATGATCCGCACCTGCGGCGGGTGCTCAAGATCACCGAGCAGATGATTGGAATGCCGCGTCATTTGTCCCAGCATGTCGGCGGATTTATCCTGACCGAGAGCGCGCTGACCGAGACCGTGCCGATCGGCAACGGCGCGATGCCCGACCGGACCTTCATCGAATGGGACAAGGACGATATCGATGCGCTCGGCATCCTGAAGGTGGATGTGCTGGCGTTGGGGATGCTGACCTGTATCAGGAAGTGCCTCGATCTACTTGAAAAACATCATGAAAGATGGCTCGATCTGTCTAGCGTGCCGCGTGAGGATCCGGAAACCTATGCGATGCTGCGAAAGGGCGATTCGCTCGGGGTGTTCCAGGTCGAAAGCCGGGCGCAGATGAATATGCTGCCCCGGCTGCGGCCGCGCGAGTTTTATGATCTGGTGATCCAGGTGGCGATTGTCCGCCCGGGGCCGATCCAGGGCGACATGGTGCATCCCTATCTGAAGCGGCGGCGGGGGGAGGAACGGGTGGAAATCCCCGCACCCGGTGCGGCGCATGGCCCGCCAGACGAGCTTTCCAGCATTCTGGGGCGCACGCTGGGAGTGCCGATCTTCCAGGAACAGGCGATGAAGATCGCGCTCGACGCGGCAAAATTCTCCGGCCTGGAAGCAAACCGGCTGCGCAAGGCGATGGCTACTTTCCGCAGCCGGGGCATGGTGGATGAATTGCAGGACATGATGGTCGAGCGGATGGTCGGCCGCGGTTACGACCGCGATTTTTCCCAACGCTGCTTCAACCAGATCCGCGGGTTCGGCGAATATGGCTTCCCCGAAAGCCACGCCGCCAGTTTCGCGCATCTGGTCTATGTGTCGAGCTGGCTGAAATGCCATTTCCCCGCCGCCTTCGGCTGCGCGCTGCTCAATTCGCAGCCGATGGGGTTCTATGCCCCAGCCCAGATCGTGCGCGACGCAGCGGAACACGGGGTTGAGGTGCTGCCGGTTGACGTCAATCATTCGGCCTGGGATTGCACGCTGGAAGAGATTTGTTCACGCGGAGGCGCGGAAGCGCGGAGGGAAGAAGAGTATTTTTGCGCAGAGGCGCAGAGATCGCAGAGGGAGAAGGAGGCCCCATCTTCTTTCCCCGCGGAAGCGGGAATCCGGTCGCAGGAACAGCGAGGCTCCCGCTGCCCTGGGGATAATGAAAAGGCCAGACTCTCCGCGCCTCTGCGCGAAAAGCCACTTCTCCGCGCCTCCGCGCCTCCGCGTGAACCCCAACCAGAGAAAGGCCGTCTCGACAATCACGTCGCCCTGCGGCTCGGACTGCGGCAGGTGGACGGTCTGCCCGGATATGTCGCGGCAAAACTGGTGGCGGAGCGGGCGGAGAACGGCCCCTATGCTGATGTCGCCAGCCTGCGGGACCGGGCGCGGCTGACCCCGGCGCATATCGAGCGGCTGGCCTCCGCCGATTGCTTCGGATCGCTGGGATTGCCGCGCCGACAGGCGCTGTGGGATGCGCGCAGCCTGGTGGCCGGGCCTGACCTGCCGCTGTTCAAATATGCCGAGGAGCGGGACGAAGGGGCGGAACGCGCCCGCACGCCCTTGCCGCAGATGCCGCTTTCGGAAGAAGTGGTGGCCGATTATCAGACGCAGCGCCTGTCCCTGAAGGCGCATCCGATGGCTTTCCTGCGCGCCAGCCTGGGGCAACGCGGCTTCGTGCGTGCCTGCGATCTGAGGGCCCGCAAGTTCCGTTCCATGGTGCAGGTGGCCGGGGTGGTGCTGATCCGCCAGCGCCCCGGCAGCGCCAAGGGTGTGTGCTTCATCACGCTGGAGGATGAAACGGGGGTGGTGAACCTCGTCATCTGGCCCGACCTGATGAAGAAGCAGCGCCGGGTCATCATGGGCACGCGGCTGATGGAGGTGCGCGGACGGGTGGAATATGACGACGAGGTGATCCATGTGATCGCGGCCCATCTGACCGATGCGACGCAGAGCCTGCATGACTTGGCGGACGATATGCTCAATTCCCCGGTCGCGCGCGGCGATCACGTGAACAATCCGCTACCGGGCAAATTCGCTGCGCGCGAACATATCGATGCGCTGTCCGAACAGCTGGAACAGCCGCCAACGCGGGGCCATCCGCGCAACGCAAGGATCATTCCGAAGTCTCGCGACTTTCATTAGAGTGAAGGCACCCCGTATCTCTCGCGACATTGGCCGGTTCAAGGCGGAGCGGCGGCTGATCCTATTCCTGATGCTGATGGCCCTCGTCCTTGCCGGGCGCGGGTGGCTAGCGGAAAACCCGCAGCATGATCCATGGGCTCCGCTCGATTTGAACGATCCGCCGGGCTGGGCTACCGAACGAAAGCTGCTGGCCCTGCGCGATGATCCGCAAACCTGCCGCGATGTGCTTGCCCGCAGCCGGGTGGCTTTCACTTCGCTGGAACCGGCCGGCCAGGATGCCTGCCGCAGGACCGACCGCACGGTGATGGAAGACCTGCCCCTATCGCCCGCCCCGCCGCCGACAACTTGCGCAATCGGTGCCGCCATGCATTTGTGGCTGCGCGACGTGGCGCAGCCCGCTGCCGTAGAGATCCTCGGCAGCCGGATCGCCAACGTCGAACATTACGGGGCCTATAGCTGCCGCCGCCTGTATGGCCGGTCGGAGGGCCGCTGGAGCGAACATGCCAAAGGCAACGCAATCGATATCGGCGGATTCGTGCTGGAGGATGGCCGCCGGACCACCGTGCTGGCCGATTGGGAAGGCGACCGAGCAACCCCCGAGGCTCAGTTCCTCAGCCAGGTGCGCGACGGCGCTTGCGACCTTTATTCGACGGTGCTGTCACCCGCCTATAACGAGGCGCACCGCGACCATTTCCATTTCGACCAATCGCCGCGCTATCGCGGGGTTTGCCGGTAATCCTCAGACCGCTTCCATCGCATAACCGGCGGATCGAACGGTGCGGATTGGGTCTTTCGCGCCGTCCATCTCGATCGCCTTGCGTAAACGGCGGATATGGACATCGACGGTGCGCAATTCGATATCGCTGCCCGTTCCCCACACACCATCGAGCAATTGCCCGCGGGAAAACACCCGGCCAGGGCTTTCCATGAAGAATTTGAGCAAGCGGTATTCGGTGGGGCCGAGCTGCAAGGTTCTCCCGCGGCGGCCAACCTTATGCGCCACCGGATCAAGGCGAATGTCGCCCACTTCAATGGATTCGCCGGCAAGGGCAGGGCGGATACGCCGCATCACCGCGGCAACCCGAGCGAGCAATTCGCGCGGGCTGAAAGGCTTGGTCAGATAATCGTCAGCACCGGTTTCAAGCCCGCGAATCCGGTCATCTTCATTCTCGCGCGCGGTCAGCATGATGATCGGGACATGCGCGGTGGCTTTGTCCCGGCGTAAACGGCGGCATACTTCTATCCCGCTGGTGCCTTCGATCATCCAGTCGAGGATAATCAAATCGGGCACATCTTCCGCTGCCAACAGCAGGGCTTCGTCTCCATCCGCCGTTGTGCGGACATCATAACCTTCGTTTGCGAAACGGAATTCCAGTAATTCGGCCAGCGCCGGATCGTCTTCAACCAATATCAATTTTGCGGCGGACATAATAAGGACTCGCTTCCAGTAACTGAATTACCCACGCACCGGGATTGTTACAGGTTCACGACAGCACCATGACTTGGCGCGCGGCTACCGATCCTCGTCGGGCGGATAATTGCCCGTTGCAGCAAAGTGCACCATCTCTGCGACATTGGTCGCGTGGTCACCGATCCGTTCCAGATTGCGGGCAACGAACAGGATCTGGGCTGCGCTGGAAATGGTCGCAGGATTTTCCACCATATAGCTGACAACATTGCGGAAAATACTGTTATAGAATGCATCTACCTTGTCATCGGTGGCGATCACTTCCTTCGCAAGAACGGGGTCCCGGGCAGCATAAGCGGTCAGCACGTCATGAACCATTTCAGCCGCAATATCCGCCATCGCCGGCAACAAAGTGAGCGGTTCGAAATGTTTGCGTTCTTCGATCTTGCCGACCCGCTTCGCAATATTCTTGGAATAATCGCCGATTCGTTCGACCACACCGGCAATCTTCAACGCCGCGATGACTTCGCGCAGATCGTCTGCCATCGGCGCGCGCAGGGCGATGATCCGGACTGACAATTTGTCCACTTCCGATTCCAGAGAATCGATCTTCTTGTCACGCTTGACCACACCGTCAGCCAGTTCCTGGTCGCCCTTGATCATCGCTTCCATTGCTTCCTGGATCGACAATTCAGCAAGACCGCCCATTTCGGCGATAAGCCCGCGCAGACGGGTTATGTCTTCGTCAAAGGCTTTGACTGTGTGTTCAACCATTATCCGTACCGTCCCGTGATGTAATCCTTGGTCCGCTCCTGAAGCGGATTTGTGAATATGTCAGAAGTACGACCATATTCCACCATCTTTCCGAGATGAAAGAATGCAGTGCGCTGAGACACACGAGCGGCCTGCTGCATGGAATGGGTGACGATGACGATGGCATAGCTACCGTTCAGCTCGTCAATCAGTTCCTCGATCTTGGCCGTGGCAATGGGATCGAGCGCTGAACACGGCTCGTCCATCAGGATCACTTCGGGGTCAACCGCAATGGCGCGGGCAATGCACAGACGTTGCTGCTGGCCGCCGGACAGGGCAGTGCCGCTGTCTTCGAGTCGGTCCTTGACCTCGTTCCACAGACCTGCGCGGCGAAGCGATTTTTCGACCACTTCGTCCAATTCGGCCTTGCCGCTGGCCAGGCCGTGAATTTTCGGGCCGTAGGCGACATTGTCGTAAATCGACTTGGGGAACGGGTTGGGCTTCTGGAATACCATCCCTACCCGTGCACGCAGTTGGACGACATCCATTTTCGAGCGGTAGATATCATCACCGTCCAACGTGATTTCCCCTTCGACCCGGGCCGACGGGATCGTGTCGTTCATCCGGTTGAGCGTGCGCAGAAATGTCGATTTCCCGCAGCCGGACGGGCCAATGAACGCGGTGACGTATTTCGTGGGAATATCGATCGAAACTTCGTCGATGGCCTTCTTGTCTCCGTAATAGACGGAAACGCCCCGCGCGCTCATCTTGGCGTCGGTTTCTTCCAGATTGGGATGGACTACTGTCACCACTTTTTCTCGAAACGGTTGCGCAGATAAATGGCCAGGCCATTCATCAGCAGGAGGAATATCAATAGCACAATAATCGCCGCGGATGTCCGTTCAACGAAACCTCTGTTGATTTCGTCCGACCACAGGAAGATCTGCACCGGCAAAACGGTGGCCGGCGAGGTGAATCCGTCGGGCGGGGTGGCCACGAAAGCGCGCATGCCGATCATCAGCAGCGGCGCGGTTTCGCCCAGCGCGCGGGCCATGCCGATAATCGTGCCGGTCAGGATGCCGGGCAGGGCAAGCGGCAACACATGATGGAACACCACCTGTACGGGTGATGCGCCGATCGCCAGCGCGCCGTCACGGATCGAAGGGGGGACTGCCTTGATCGCGTTCCGCCCGGAAATCACGATCACCGGCATGGTCATCAGTGCCAAAGTCATTCCCCCGATTAACGGGGCAGACCGCATATTGGGGAACAGCCACAGGAACACCGCCAGGCCGAGCAAGCCAAAGATGATCGAAGGCACCGCGGCCAGATTGTTGATGGAAACTTCGATTACATCGGTCCAGCGGTTCTTTGGCGCGTATTCTTCGAGATAGAGCGCGGCCATGACCCCGATGGGAAATGCCATCAGCAGCGTCACGAACATCGTCAGCATGGAACCCTTTAGCGCGCCCCATATCCCCACCTGCTGCGGATCGGTGGCATCGGCCCGTTCGAGGAAACCGGGATCAAGCCTGGTGGCAAGCTTACCCTCTGCCGACAGCCCAGCGGCCAGATCCTTCATTTCATCTGAGCCTTCCCCAGCAAGACCGGCGGCCAGATTCGGGCTGACGGGCAGGGAAAAGGTAACTTCCCTTTGCAGGATTGACGGATCTTCGATGATTTCATCCGCCACCAGGCGCCATGCACTGTCACTTATTTCTGCGCCGCCTTCCTCACCCAGTTGCTGCTGGGCGAAATATTCTACTGTGGCTGGAAGGCCTTGCGCCTCCAAAATTTGGACCGCGCCAATTTGCGACAGGGTTGCCCGGTCACCGGACAAGCCAGCTTCGGTAAAGTCGATCGCAACGTTCATCTCGGCTCGCTGGAAGCCGCCAATCCCGTTGATGGTCATGGTGATCAGCAGGAAGGCAAGCACTGCAACGGAGAACAGGATCGCGCCGAGGCCGGCCAGCTTGAACCGTCGCTCTGCCGCGTAACGCTTCTTCAACCGGGCCTCGAACTCGGCCGTGCGGGTGGGGGCGATGCGCTCAGTCATAAGCTTCGCGGAACCTCTTGACGACGCGCAAGGCGACGAAATTCAGACCCAGGGTGACCATGAACAGCACAAACCCCAGGGCAAATGCGGCCAGCGTGGCAGGGTGGTCGAAACTGCCTTCACCGGTCAGCATGGCCACGATCTGGAACGTGACGGTAGTCATCGCCTGAAGCGGGTTGCCAGTCAGATTCGCTGCGGCACCGGCAGCCATCACCACGATCATGGTTTCGCCAATTGCGCGGCTGACCGCCAGCATGACCCCGGCAACGATGCCCGGCAGGGCGGCAGGCACCAGCACGCGGCGGATGGTTTCCGATTTCGTCGCGCCCATCGCCAGGCTCCCGTCGCGCATGGCCTGCGGTACAGCGGCAATCGAATCGTCGGCCATGGACGATACGAACGGAATGATCATCACCCCCATCACCAGACCGGCGGCCAGCGCACTTTCGCTGGAAGCATTGTTGATTCCGATGGCCTGGGCCCAATCGCGGACAGCCGGTGCGACGGTCAACGCAGCGAAATATCCATAGACCACCGTGGGAACCCCGGCGAGAATTTCCAACGCGGGCTTGATCCACGCCCGCGTGCGCGGGGCGGCATATTGGGTGAGGTAAATCGCGCTCATCAACCCAAGCGGGATGGCCACGATCATCGCGATGATTGCGCCGATATAGATCGTGCCCCAGAACAGCGGAATTGCGCCGTAACGCGAACCATCGGGATTTTCCGGATTGCTCATCGGGTCCGGCCCCCATTGGGTGCCGAACAGGAAATCGATCGGGCCGACCATCCCGAAGAAGCGAACGGTTTCGAACACCAGGCTGACCACGATGCCCAGGGTTGTCAAAATTGCCACCAACGATGCCAGCAGCAGGATCATCATCACCGCCCGTTCCACCCGATTTCGCGCGGTGAAATCAGGTTTGACCCGCAGGAATGACCAGACACCGGTAAGGAACGCGATCACCAATGTGCTAAGCACACCGATGATATTGTATTTCGATATTGCCGCGCGATATGGCTCGACTAGCGCGGCAGCCTGTTCGTTGAACACTGCCCTTGCACTGCCGCCTGCGACAGCGCGAGCTTCGCTCATGATCGAATCCCGCTGGAATCCGAAGGCCGGCAAATCCGCCGCAGCCGGAGACGCCAATACCGATTGGGTCACCAATTGCGGCGAAATTACCGACCACAAGGCGATGAACATCATCACCGGGATCACGATCCACAGCGCAACATACCATGCGTGGTAATTGGGCAGGGCGGCAATCCTGCCATTTACAGCGTCCCGTTTGAAAGCCCAGGCCCGGGCGCGGGCAGCAAGCCACCCGGCCAGGCCCAGGCCCAATGCCAGAACGAGTAAAATGACAGGAGACATTCAGTCAGACCTTACTTCAGGTCCGCGCCGTTCAAGGTAGTGAATTGTGTGGCAGCCTTCGCATTGGCAGCCATCACGTCATCCGGGGAAGCGACCAGGCCGATCTTGGCCAGCACGCCATCCTTGCCCCAGTTCTTGACCCATTCGGCCAGATATTCAGGCAGGCCAGGGATTGCGGTCAGATGGGCTTTCTTGACATAGACGAACAACGGCCGCGCGCCGGGATAGGCGAAGGTCGAAATATTCGCATAGGTTGGTTCCACACCATTCATCGGCAGGCCCTGCACCTTGTTGAGGTTTTCCTCGAGGTAGGAATAGCCAAACACGCCTACTGCCTTGGGGTTGTTCTCGATTTTCTGGACGATCAGATTATCCTGTTCGCCCTGGTCCACATAGACGCCGTCGGAACGGACTTCGGTGCAGACCTGTGCATGAAGGTCTTTGTCGCTGTCTTTCAGCGCCTTCATTTCCGGATTGCTGTCACAGCCAACCTCAAGCACCAGTTCCTTGAGCGCGTCGCGCGTGCCGGAGGTCGAAGGCGGGCCATAAACCAGTATCGGTTCGCCTGGGAGGGAAGGATCGACGTCCGACCACAGTTTCGCAGCCTGTTCCTTGCCATACGGCTTGGCCGCAATCGCTTCGTAAACCATTTTCGGCGTCAGGTTCATCATGATGCCGCCCTGCGAGGAAGCGAAGGCGATGCCATCCAGGCCGACCTGCAATTCGATGATTTCGGTCACTCCATTGGCGGCGCAGGTTTCAAATTCGGATTTCTTCATCCGGCGCGATGCGTTGGCCATATCGGGCGTGTTCGCGCCAACACCCGCGCAGAACAGTTTGATCCCGCCGCCGGTGCCGGTCGATTCGATAATCGGCGAGGTCATGCTGGGGTTCGACTGGGTGAATGTTTCCGCGATTTTCTTCGCGAAAGGATAAACGGTGGATGATCCGACTGCGCGAATCGAATCGCGCGTGGTGTCGCTGCCGCCGCCGCACGCGGCGAGCAGGGTTACGGTTGCCAGTGTGGGCAGTGCAAAGATGGTTCTGATTGTCATATTATGTTCCTGTTCCTGACCCCGTAGCTGGAAATCCACATCAAGATTTTCGCATTTGCATACGTGCCTGACCGCCGCATGTTCAACTAATGTGACAAGTTCATGTCACAAAATCAGCTTTATCAGCAAACGCCGGGATGCGAACTGTCACACAAGTTCCCTGACCAACCTCGCTGCTGATGTCGAGCCGACCGCGGTGACGTTCCACAATATGCTTCACAATTGCGAGCCCCAGACCCGTTCCGCCCGAGGCGCGGCTGCGCCCAGGGTCGGTGCGATAAAATCTGCGGGTCAGGTGGGGGATGTGTTCCGGGGCGATACCGTCGCCGCGATCCTGCACGGTCAATCTCGCATCGCCATTGTCATCTTCCACCAACGAAACGGTCACATTTTCTTCCGGATCGCCATATTTAAGTGCGTTATCGACCAAATTCCGCACCAACTGCTCCAATTGCCTGGTGTCACCCAGCACTGTGATGTCCGCTGGCAGTTCGGAATCGATTCGTTCAAGCCGTGCTTCGCCCGCCGCATCGCGGGTGGCGGTTTCAACTAGTTTCCTCAGTTCGACCCGCTCGGCCGGCTCGTCATATTTCTCCGCTTCGACGCGGGACAGCGACATCAAATCACTGACCAGGCTTTGCAGACGGTTTGCTTCGGCAAGGATTGTCTTGAGAAATTTCTTGCGGATCGCCTCGGGAACTTCGGCCAGATCGTCGCTCAGCGTTTCGACATAGCCGATGATGGACGCCAGCGGAGTGCGCAATTCATGGCTGGCATTGGCCACGAAATCAGTATGCGCCCGGCTGATCTGCGCTTCGGAAGTCTGGTTAAGCAATTCGACCACCGCAAACCGTTCGTCCATGATCTGCCGGTTCATGCGCCAGATGTCTTTGCGGCGAGCGAGATTCTGGATCAGCGCGGTGCCCGGACGGTCCCGCAGCAGCAGGGCAATCGCCTCCGGGTGTCGGAAAGCCACCCGAACATCCTGGCCGACAATGTGCGCGCCGAGCACCTTGCGGGCCGCTTCATTGGCGATGGCTACCCGGTTTCGGTCGGTCATCAGCAGCGGAGTGGCCGAATGTTCCATCAACTGGGTGATCGATGCCTGGCTGAAGGGATTCTTTTCCGGCACAGCCGCAGAAGCCGGCGGGGCGCTGGTGACCAGGAACAGTGATCCGGCCCAGACGATCGCTACCGCCAGTACCAGCCAGAGATCGATCCCGGCCAGAAGCATGGCAACACTGGTCGCAGCAGCGATGAAAATGCCCGGCCAGGGTATAGAGCGACCTTGTTCCATGGGCAGCGCGTTAGCTGCATTGCCGCCCCGCCGCCACCAGGAATTGGCGCGCCGCGAATCCGTTCGCAAACCGCAGAAAAGCGGGCAAGGCTGATATCGGAAATGTCCTGGGTGGTGCCGTCCGGGCAATTTGCCGGAATATTGCCGCCATAAATGGTGACCCCTACGGGAATCGAACCCGTGTTTCAGCCGTGAAAGGGCCGCGTCCTAACCGCTAGACGAAGGGGCCAAACCGATGGTGTACCAAAGGTCAGGGCGCGCAATTAGGCAGGGTTGGCTTATCCGTCAAGGCGAGTTTTGCCGAAATCAAACTTATTGCCGCAATCAGGCCTTAATCAGCCCACGCGGCATCCTCCAAATGGAGCTCCGCCTGGGGCCGGGATGCCCAATCGTCGATCTTGACGCGGCCTGCCAGCCATAACGACCTGCCCTGCGAACCGTGCAGCAGCGCCTGCCCCATGTCGCTGTCTGCCGCGCGAAAGGCGATTGCCTTGAAACTCTTGCCGTCCTGACCTGCGGCGATCAGCCGGACATGGTCGGTGCCTACGATATCCGCCTTCACCAGTCGCACCGGCCCCACGGCGACGCGCGGGCCGGGCCAACCGATCCCGAAAGGGCCAGCACTATCCATCGTTTCGACCAGTGACGGGGTCAGCCCGCCTGGCGCAAGCGCAAGATCGAGTTGGATGATCTGCTGCGCCATCGCCAGACCAACGGCCCTCGCCAATTTCTCGTCGAGCCAATCGGCAAGCAGATCGACCTGGCTTTCATCCACTGTCAGGCCGGCCGCCATCGCATGGCCGCCGCCAGCCACCAGCAACCCCTGCTGCCGGGCGGCAATGATCGCCGCGCCCAGATCCACGCCGGAAATTGACCGGCCCGATCCCTTGCCCTGTAATTCGCCGTCTCCATTTTCGACATCGAGCGCGATGACGAGAGTAGGTTTCCCGGTCTTTTCCTTGATCCGCCCCGCGACAATTCCGATCACGCCGGGATGCCAGCCTTTGCCGGACACGACGATGACGGAGCGGTTGTGCTGGCGATCAAGCTGCTTCTCGGCGGCTTCCTGTACTTCGGCCTCGACCACGCGGCGTTCTTCGTTAAGGATGGAAAGTTGCGCGGCGATGCTGGCGGCTTCGTCGGGATCTTCCGTGGTCAACAACCGCACACCCAGTGTTGATTCACCAACCCGGCCACCGGCATTGATTCGCGGCCCGAGAGCAAAGCCGAGATCGCTGCAGGCGGGTGCGCGTTTCAGCCGGCTCGCATCGATCAGCGCCGCCATACCGACATTCTCGCGCCGGGCCATGACCTTGAGACCCTGAGCCACGAATGCGCGGTTCAGCCCGTGCAGGGCCGCGACATCGGCCACGGTGCCCAGTGCAACCAGATCGAGTAGCGCCATCAGATTGGGCTCCTCCCGATCCTTAAAATAGCCATGGCCGCGCAGCGTGCGGACGATTGCGATGCCCAGCAGGAACGCCACGCCCACCGCCGCCAGATGGCCATGCGCGGCGCCAACGTCGCTCTCGTCCAGGCGGTTGGGGTTCACCATTGCCGCCACCTTGGGCAATTCGGGCGAGCATTTGTGGTGATCGACCACGATCACATCGATGCCTGCGTCATGCGCCTGTGCCAGCGCATCATGCGCCATCGCTCCGCAATCGACTGTCACGATCAGGCTGGAGCCTTCCTGGCCAAGTTGCACCAACGCCTTGCCGCTGGGCCCGTACCCTTCCAGCAATCGGTCCGGTATGTAATAGCGCGCATCATGGCCGAGCATCCGCAAGAGTCGGATCATCAGCGCCGCGCTGGTCGCGCCGTCGACATCGTAATCGCCGTAAACTGTCGTAGTTTCGCGTCCCAGAATGGCCTGTGCAATCCGTTCGGCCGCCGCGTCCATATCCTGGAAGGCGGATGGATCGGGCAGAAAGCTGCGCAATGTCGGGGTGCGCTGCTGTTCGACATCCTCCTGCGCGACCCCGCGCGAAAGCAGCAATTGGGTGACGATGTCGTTTTCCAGCCCGGTCGCCTCCTGCCGGACATCCATGTTTCCACCTCGCCAATGCCAGGCTTTGCCCGACAAGGAACTGGTAACGCCGAAAACGGGGGGCTTGGTGCTGGATGACATGGATCATGCGTATAGGAATCAAACGGCCCCGCAAAGTGGCCGCGATTGACAATCGACAGGGCTGGGCGACAATCACCTACATGGACGTTTCGCAAAAAAACCTGCTGATCGCCTGGCACAGCCGCACCGGAGCCAGCCGTGCCATGGCGCAGGCTGCCGCTGAGGGAGCGGGTGGCCGCGCCCTGATCCTGCCCGCGCAGGACGTCATGCCCGACCATTTGCTGGGTTGCGGTGCATATTTGTTCGTCTGCCCGGAAAACCTCGCCAGCATGAGCGGAATGATGAAGGAAATGTTCGATCGCTGTTATTATGCGGTGTTGGGGCAGATCGAGGGGCGGGCCTACGCCACCGCTATCGCCGCTGGATCGGACGGGGAAGGCGCCCAGCGGCAGATCGACCGGATTGCGAAGGGGTGGCGCTTGCGGCGCGTTGCGGAGCCTTTGATCATAAATTACAATGCCCAAACTCCCGAGGCGATTCAGGCAGAAAAGTCGCTCAGCCAGGAACAGTTGAGTGAATGCCGCGATACAGGAGCAGGCCTGGCAGAAGGGTTGGTCCTGGGTTTATTCTGAATTACTGTCCTGAAATGAAGCATCCATAACGGATTAAACACATTTTCAAGGACTCGACGCGGCGTGTAAATCTGGCCAAGTTACTGTAACGCATTGGCATTAGGGGATTAAGGACCATCGATCGTCGTATGGATACCGACCGGATCGATCGTATTGGTGGCGTACTGCTTCTTTTCGAAGGCGGTGGACGTCCCGATACGCGATCCATTTGCAAACTTGTGGACAAATTGGACCACCTTTCGATTAGTCTCGACCCTTCGAAAAACCCGAATGGCGCACAAGCTGACGCTTCTGAGGGACAACAGGCAGTCACATGGCTTGAATTGCTGACCAACGGAATGACCTTCGACCTGGTCGGATTGGCTCCGGGCAGGCCAATGGGTGTTCCCGTTATCAACCACAGGATCAACCTGCCCGATGGTTTTCTTGAAACCACTGGTGAAGCGGTCTGTGTGATTCCTGGGCCGCATTTGAGCGGCGGCACCAACAGTCTGCCGGTTGTGCGGGCGATGCTGGGGCTGGTTGGCAGGCTCGCGGCTGCATTCAAGCCTGTCCGCGCGATTTGCTGGCCGCCAGCAGCCATGATGATGAGCGCGGACATCTTCTGCGCAAGCGCCGAAAACTGGATCAAAGGCGGTCCTTTTCCGGCACAGGTCCTGACCGGTTTCAAGCAAATGAGCGATGGCGGCTTGCAATCCGAAGGACTGGCTCATTTCACCGGTCAGGAATTGCGGATCGAGCCGGGTTCAGTCGGTGATTATCCGACTGCGGCACTGCTTGCGGCTAGGCTGATCCAGCAATTGGCGTCGCACGGTCCGCTCCTCCAAACCGAAGAAGTGATTGCGCCCGACGGCAGCCAGATGCGGCTGGAGCCATCGGGCAACGGAAAATTCGTCCGCGTTTGGCGCAGCTGAACCGCTGACGCCTCAGGTCTTTGCAGCAAGGTCCACAATTGCCTGTCTGTACTCGCGTTCCAGCCGGTCAACGCGGTCCGCCACACTGTCAATCCCGTCGACCATGCCAACGCCCTGGCCAGATCCCCAGATGTCTTTCCAGGCCTTGGCCTTGCTGTTGCCGCCCGATCCGAAATTCATCGCGCTGGGATCGCTTGTCTGCAGGTTTTCCGGGTCCAGCCCGGCTTTTTCGATCGAACCGCGCAGATAATTGCCGTGAACCCCGGTGAACAGGTTCGTGTAGACGATATCCGCCGCGTTGCTGTTTACGATTTCCTGCTTGTAGGCTTCGTCTGCATTGGCTTCCTTGGTCGCGATCCAGGGCGATCCGATATAGGCAAAATCGGCGCCCATCGCCTGCGCCGCGAGCACCGAACGACCGTGCGAGATCGAGCCAGACAGCGCGACCAGCCCATCGAACCAGCTGCGGATTTCCTGCATCAGCGCGAAGGGTGATTGCACCCCGGCATGGCCGCCGGCACCGGCAGCAACCGGGATCAATCCGTCCGCGCCCTTCTCGATCGCCTTGTGAGCGAATTTGTCGTTGATCACGTCATGCAGCACGATGCCGCCCCAGCTGTGCGCTGCATCGAACACTTCTTCGCGCGCGCCGAGCGAGGTGATCATCATCGGCACTTGCCATTTACCGCACATGGCAATGTCTTCTTCCAGCCGGTTGTTGCTGCGGTGGACGATCTGGTTGACGGCATAGGGCGCAGCGGGCCGATCAGGGTTGTCCCGATTATGGGCCGTGAGTTCTTCGGTGATCTGGTGCAGCCATTCATCCAGCTGGGAAATCGGGCGAGCGTTAAGCGCTGGAAAGGAGCCGATAATTCCCGCCTTGCATTGCGCGATCACCAGCTTGGGGCCGGAAACGATGAACAATGGCGAACCGATAATCGGCAGGCGTAGATGGTCGAAAGGGGCTGAAAGCGCCATGAAAAGCTCCGTTGCTTAATGAAATCTATGGGCTCGCTTATGCGGCAAAGTGCCGCTTGTCGATACACCGCGATGATCGGGTTTGGAGGGGCAAATTCGGCAAGTCAGCCGAGCAATTCCTCGATTCCGTAAAAATGCGCGGCGGACCCGGCGTAAAGTGCGCGCTTTTCATCGGCCGATGCCCCGGCAGTGATCCGTTTGAAGGCATTCCACAGCACCGGATAGGTCGCTCCCCACCGGTCAACCGGGTAATTGCTTTCGAACATTGCCCGTTCCGGCCCGAAAGCCTCGATGCAGGTTTCGATATAGGGCCGCCACATTTCCGCGAGGGCCAGCGATCCTATATTCCTGGCCGGTCCATCTTGCGGCATTCCGCAAAATGCCATCGCCAACCCGCCCAGCTTTACCGACACATTGGGGCATTCCGCCAGGCGTTGGATGGCCTTGCGCCAGCGGCCGAAATGTTTGGGCAATGTACCGCGATAGGATGCGATGCCCAGCGGGGTGCCGCAATGATCGAGCACGATCCGCTGATCGGGAAATTTGCGGGCCAATCCGATCACATCGACCAATTGTGGTTCCAGCACCCATGCGTCGAAGGTGAGCCCGAATTTGCCGAGATGGGCAAACCCGGCCTGGAATGCGTCGCTGGCCAGCAATCCTTCCGGCGCATTGAATGGCGGACCAAGTGTCGCGGGATCGCTGTCCCATGCAGCGGAATGCCGGATGCCACGAAACCGGCCGTTGCCCGCTGCAATCAGGCTTTCGAGGACCGGCACAGCGACGTCACCCAGCAGCATGTTCGCATGGCCGACAATCGCCGCGCAGGCCCGCAAATCGCCGTATAATCCGCACGCGCTCTGGGCTGCCACGCCGTTCACGAATTCGACTTCGCCAACGGGTTTCAATTCCTCTGGTGCGCCCGCTCGATAGAACGCCCCGCATTCCATGAACACCGAGCCGATGATATTGTGGCCCGTGGCCAGATCGGCCTGAAGCTGGTCGAACGTATAATAGGGCGCGCCGGCGATTGAAGCGACGAAAGGATGCCGAGGCTCCGGAAACATCGGAATCATCGGGCGCAGATCCCACAAATGGTGGTGCGGATCGATGATCGGCAATTCCGGTTCGAGAATGTCTTCGGCCAAACTGTAATCTCCCAAATTTTACCGGGCAGGGTACGCCAAGCGCAGCCCGAGCATAGAAGCAAATTTCCAGATTATCCTGCCAGATTAGGCTATCGCACTGTTTGCTGCGCTGAGTACAGCGCGGACGCTGGCGGTGGCGACATCTTCGTCGATCCCGCAGCCCCAGATCTTGCGGCCATCTGGGCCAGTGCATTCGAGATAGGCCGCGGCGCGCGCGTCCGACCCTTTCGACAGGGCGTGTTCGGAATAATCCACGACATCCAGTTCAAGGTCGAAGGCTTCGCGCAGGGTGGCGACGACCGAGGAGATCAGGCCGTTACCGCGCCCACTGACGCTTTGCGCCTGGCCCTCGACTTCGATGGTACCGGTGAACATCCGCGTACCGTCGGCGGCGCGGCTTTCCTCGTAATCGACCAGTTGGAAATGCTTGGGCGTGGTCTGCACGTGATAGGCGGTGCGGAACGCCTGCCAGATGTCGACGGCGTTCAGTTCGCGGCCCAGTTCGTCCGCCATCCGCTGGACATGCGGGGCGAAGTCGGCCTGCATCTTCTTGGGCAGTTTCAGGCCCTGATCCTGTTCCAGGACCCAGGCGAAGCCGCCCTTGCCGCTTTGTGAATTGACCCGGATGACCGCTTCGTAACTGCGGCCGAGATCCGCCGGATCGATCGGCAGGTAGGGAACGCGCCACGCCTCGTCATTCTGCGTTTCGCGCGCGGAAAATCCCTTCTTGATTGCGTCCTGATGGCTGCCGGAAAACGCCGTGAACACCAGTTCCCCGCCATAGGGATGGCGCTGATGGACGGGTAGTTCGTTGCAATATTCGACTGTCTCGATAACCCGGTCGATGTCGGAGAAATCCAGGCCCGGGTCGATCCCCTGCGTGTACATATTGAGCGCGACCGTGACCAGGCAGCAATTGCCGGTCCGCTCGCCATTGCCGAACAGGCAGCCTTCCACCCGGTCCGCGCCCGCCATCAGGCCCAGTTCCGCGGCCGCGACACCGGTGCCGCGGTCGTTATGGGTGTGCAGGCTGATCACCGCTGCATCCCGGTCCGGCAAATTGCGGCAGAAATATTCGATCTGGTCGGCGTAGAGATTGGGCGTCGCCGCCTCCACCGTGGCGGGCAGGTTGAGGATGATCGGGCGTTCGTGCGTGGGCCTCAGCACTTCCATTACCGCCTCGCATACCTCGATGCTGAAATCCAATTCGGCGGTGGAGAATGTTTCGGGGCTATACTGGAAATGCCATTCTGTGTTGGGGCGCGCCGCCGCTTCGTCGCGCATGATCCTGGCCCCGTCGACCGCGATCTGGCGCACTTCGTCCTTGTTCATGCGGAACACGATGTCCCGCCATGTGGGGCTGACGGCATTGTACATATGGACCACTGCGGCGTGAACGCCGTCGATGCTGTCGAAAGAAGTGTGGATCAGATCCTGCCGCGACTGAGTGAGGACCTGTACCATCACGTCTTGCGGGATGTTTCCGGAATCGACCAGATTGCGGATAAAGTCGAACTCTGTCGCCCCCGCGCTGGGGAAGCCGACCTCGATTTCCTTTACCCCGATTTCCACCAGCAGGTCGAAGAAGCGCCGTTTCTTGAGCGCGTCCATAGGATCGACTATTGCCTGATTGCCGTCCCGCAGATCGGTAGACAGCCAGCGCGGCGGCGCGGTGATCGTGCGCGACGGCCATTGCCGGTCCGGCAGATGGATGGGGGCGAAGGGCGAGTATTTACGCGAAGGTTCGCGAAGCATGGACATGGAAAAGTTCTCTGGCGAAGGGAAATGTCGGGACGGAGCTACCCTTGGGCGACCTGGCGCGCCGCATCAGGCACCGCCGTACATCACGCCCAAGGGCGGATAAGTCGTAGTAGCATGTCCAGCTGCATCGTCATGCCGCCGCTATGTGCAATTAAACGTCCGCTGTCCAGCCTGCGCGCGTAATTTTCTTCCGAAATGCTGCGCGCGGAGCGGGTTGGGCGGGCGGTTTACTGTTTTTCGAACGCAGCCGAGATGTCCAGTTCGACTTCGTCCGACACCACCGGAATTCCGTAAGCGACGCCGAATTCGGAACGCTTGATCATGGCGCTGCCTTCGAAGCCGACGGTTTCCTTGCGGTTCATCGGATTGGTGCCGGCTCCGATAAACTCCGCCATGATAGTGACCGGACGGGTAATGCCGTTGAGCGTCAGTTGGCCGCTAATTTCTGCGGTGGTGTCACCTGTCCGGCGGACTTGGGTGGATACAAACCGCGCCGGGGCGGGCTCGGCGCCAAAGAAATCAGGTGCGCTGCCATCCTTGCCCGGGCGCAGCAGATGATCGCGCAGGCCATCGCTGGCAACGGTCACCATACCGACCAGGACCGTGATGTCGACGCCGGCCGATTCGACGTTGGCGGGGTCCAGCTGCAGCGTTCCTTCGACCGAACCGAACAGGCCAAGGTAATCGTTGAAACCGAAGTGGTTTGCGCGCCATGCGACGAGCGTGTGCGCCGGATCGACAGCGTAGGTACCGGCGGTCACCCGCGATGCATCCATGGTGCCGGGAACCTGCGGCGGCGAGTTCTGCGCGGACAGGGTGGCAACACCGCCAAGGGCAAGGGCAGCGGCGAATGCGGTCATCAGCTTGGGGGATTTCATCGGTCGCTCCATACGTACTTCTGGGGTCAAGTAACTCTGACCGTTACCATAAATCTATCCGCAGCGGAAATCTCGGATCACGCCGCCTGCATCTAACATCACGTTTAGGCGGTTGTTGTTGAAGTCCTGCGTGTGCATCTCACCCGGCCGGATGTACCGGATTCCGCCGCGCGGCTGCGCCTTTTCGGTAATCGCCTGACGGACCAGTGCGTTGTCGCTCTGGCCGAGAAATTCAGCGGCAACGGTCGCTCCGCATGAACTGGAGGACGGATCGGTGGGCGTGCGCGGCTCCATCGGGCCGGGAGCTGCGCCGGGGAGGGGGGTGGACACAGCGGGGGAGCCCTGCGGTGCCGGCCCGGTTGCCGGGACGCTTGGCGCAGTGCCGTTTATCCGTGCGGCATATTCCGCCGCTGTTTCGCTCTGTTCCGCCGCACCGCCGCAGGCAGCCAGCATGGCGATAGCAGGAAGTGGAAGCAGACAGAGGCGGGGAAATTTACGAAAAATTGTCATCACAACAAAACTCCTCAAGATTCCCGCCCTGTCTGCCCCGCCCATGTCGGTTTTATGACAATTTGGCCGCCGGATTAATTCCTCGCCTTGTCGACCAGCTGGTTCTTGGCGATCCACGGCATCATCGCTCGCAGTTCCGCGCCCACCTGTTCAATCTGGTGCGCGGCGGCTGCCTTGCGGCTTGCCTTTAGTTCGGGTTGGCCAGCGCGGTTGTCGAGCACGAAATCCTTCACGAACCGGCCGGCCTGGATGTCCTGCAGCACGCGCTTCATTTCCGCCTTGGTTTCAGCGGTGATGATCCGCGGCCCGGTCTTGATGTCGCCATATTCGGCGGTGTTGCTGATCGAATAACGCATGTTCGCGATGCCGCCTTCATACAGCAGATCGACGATCAGTTTCGTTTCGTGGAGGCATTCGAAATAGGCCATTTCCGGCGCGTATCCGGCTTCGACCAGCGTTTCGAACCCGGCCTGGATCAGATGGGTGATCCCGCCGCACAGCACGGCCTGTTCACCGAACAAATCGGTTTCGCATTCCTCCCGGAAAGTCGTTTCGATAATCCCGCTACGGCCGCCGCCAACGGCCGAGGCGTATGACAGGGCGAGGGCGTGGGCGTAATTATTGCCGCTGGTTCCTTCCGCTTCCTGCGCTACGGCAACCAGGCACGGCACGCCGCCGCCCTTCACATATTCGCTGCGCACGGTGTGACCGGGGCCTTTGGGCGCGACCATGAACACGTCGAGATCTGCACGCGCTTCGATCAGGCCGAAATGGACGTTGAGCCCGTGGGCGAATGCCAGCGCCGCACCGGATTTCATGTTCGCTGCCAGATCTTCCGCATAAATTGCGGCCTGGTGTTCGTCAGGCGCGAGGACCATGATCACATCGGCCCATTTCGCCGCGTCCGCGTTGGACATCACCTTGAAGTTCGCCGCTTCCGCTTTCTTCGCGGTGGCCGATCCTTCACGCAGGGCAATGGCGACTTCGCCGACACCGCTGTCGCGCAAATTCTGTGCGTGGGCATGGCCCTGGCTGCCATAACCGACGATGGCGATTTTCTTGCCCTTGATCAGGTCCTGATCGGCATCGGCGTCGTAAAAAACTTTCATTTCTATCCCATTCTAGTGTCATCCCGGTGAAGACCGGGACCTGTTTAAGTGATGTCCGACCCGGACAGCGGCCCCAGTTTTCGCTAGGGCGACGGAAAATTCAGGTACCTTCGGCCCCGCGCATCATTCCTGCAATACCGGTCCGCCCGACTTCTACCAGGCCGAGTTCACGCATCAGGGCGATGAAGCTGTCGATCTTGTCCGGCGAGCCGGTCAATTCGAAGATGAAGCTGGAGGTGGTTGTGTCGACCACTTGCGCCCGGAAAACATCCGCCAGCCGAAGTGCCTCGACTCGGTGTTCGCCGGTGCCTTTCACCTTGACAAGCGCCAGTTCGCGTTCGACGTGTTTGCCGGTTTCAGTCAGGTCAACCACGCGGTGAACCGATACCAGCCGTTCCAGCTGGGCCCGGATCTGGTCGATCACTTGCGGCGGACCCTGGGTGACGATGGTGATCCGGCTAACGGCATGGTTTTCCGAAATATCGGCCACGGTCAGGCTATCGATGTTATATCCGCGCGCGGTGAACATGCCGGCGATCCGCGCGAGGATACCTGCCTCGTTATCGACGGTCACCGTCAGGACGTGCCGCTCTGCTGCTGCCTGTTGGATCTTCATTTTAAGCGACTCCGTTCGTGTCGAGCGAGTTCGAGACACCGCGCAACAAGCCTCTCGACTTCGCTCGAGGCGAACGAATAGAGGTAGCATGAACTTCCATCAAACCAATGCCTTCGCTTCATCGTCCATCGTGCCGCTGGCCTGGTCGCCATACATCAGCATGTCGGTGTGGGCCGCGCCGCTGGGGATCATCGGATAACAATTTGCGTCTTTCGACACCTGGCAATCGACCATTACCGGTCCGTCATGCGCCAGCATCGCCTCGATCCCGGCGTCGAGACCGGCTTCATCGGAAATGCGAATACCTTTCCAGCCATATGCCTCCGCCAGCGCAACGAAATCGGGCAGGCTGTCGGAATAGCTGTTGGAATAACGGCTTTCATAGGTCAGCTCCTGCCACTGGCGGACCATGCCCATATATTCATTGTTGAGGATGAACACTTTGACCGGCAGACGGTACTGGCTGGCCGTGCCGAGTTCCTGGATGTTCATCTGGATCGAGGCTTCACCGGCAATGTCGATCACCAACGCATCGGGATTGCCCAATTGCGCGCCGATCGCCGCCGGCAATCCGTATCCCATGGTGCCAAGCCCGCCGCTGGTCAGCCATTTGTTGGGGCCGAAGAACCTGAAATATTGCGCCGCCCACATCTGGTGCTGGCCGACTTCGGTGGTGATGATCGGGTCGCGGTCGCGGGTGAGGGCGAACAGCCGCTCGACCGCGAGCTGCGGCATGATGGCGTCCTTACGTTCAGGATAGGCGAGGCTTTCACGCGCCCGCCATCCGGCAATGCGGGCTTTCCATTCGCCCAGATCGCGCGGCTTGCGGCCACCCCATGCTGCAATCAATTGTTCTAGAACTGTGGCGCAATCGCCAACGATGCCGAGATCGACCGGGATGATCTTGTTGATCGAAGCACGGGCGATATCGATGTGGATCTGGGTGGACTCAGGCGAAAACGCGTCGAGCCGGCCGGTCACCCGGTCATCGAACCGCGCGCCGACGCAGATCATCAGGTCGCAGCGGTTCATCGCCATATTGGCTTCATAGGTGCCGTGCATCCCCAGCATCCCCAGCCAGTCGGGATGATCCGCCGGGAACGCGCCGAGGCCCATGAGGGTAGAAGTCACCGGTGCGCCGGTCAGGTCCTGCAACTGGCGCAGCAAAGTGCTGGCGCGCGGGCCGGAATTGATGATGCCGCCGCCGGTGTAGAAAATCGGGGCTTCTGCCCTGGCCAGCAACTCAATGGCTTGCGCGATCAACTCAGGTTCCGCAACAGTCTGCGGCTGATAGCGCGCAGAAGCGAGGGCGGCGGCAGGTTGTTCGCCATATGCCGCCCCAAACGCCGCTTGGGCAATCTGCACATCCTTGGGTATGTCGATCAGCACCGGACCAGGCCTGCCGGTGGTGGCAATGCGGAATGCCTCTGCAATGGTCGGAGCGAGTGTTTCCGGGTCCTTCACGAGGTAATTGTGTTTCGTGCAATGGCGGGTGATGCCGATGGTGTCGGCTTCCTGGAATGCGTCCGTTCCGATCAGCGCGGTGGGCACCTGTCCCGTAATGATCACCAACGGGATCGAGTCCATGAACGCATCGGCAATGCCGGTAACCGCATTGGTTGCGCCGGGACCTGAGGTGACCAGCACCACGCCGGGCTTGCCGGTGGACCGCGCGTATCCTTCCGCCGCATGCGCCGCGCCAGCTTCATGCCGTACCAGGATGTGCCTGATGCGCTGGTCCGCAAACAATTCGTCATAGATCGGCAGCACCGCGCCGCCGGGGTAGCCGAAGATGAATTCGACACCCTGCTGCACCAGGCATTCGACCAGTATGGCAGCGCCGCTGCGCTCACCATTGTTATTCGGGCCCGATGCTGGGCTGGACATGATCTTCTCCAATAAATGTGGCCCGGAAACACCCCGGTAAAAGGGGTATAGACCGGACCAATTGGGGGCACCTAGGGAAATAAAAGTATCGTGTCAACCTTAATTAGCGTAATAATCTTGCGAATAGAGTATCTATTGGGTCATTATGCAACGCGGTGCGAGGCCAATCATCCGGGGGCTGGTTGCGGAACCAGGTATATTGCCGCTTGGAATATTGCCGGGTGGCCAGTTTTCCAGCCCCGATCATCTCATCCCGCGTACAATCCCCACCCAACCACGCAGCGATCTCCCGCACGCCGATTGCGCGCATTACCGGCAGTGCCTGATCAAGATTGCGCGCCATCAGGGCTTTGACCTCGTGCACCGCGCCAAGATCAAGCATTGACTCGAACCGCTGGTCACACCGGTCAAACAGCAGCTGGCGATCGGGCAGCAGGATCAGCGGATGGAGGGTGATCGAATCACCGATCCCGCCATCAAGAAATTTCTGCCAGTGGTGGAGCGGCTTCCTGGTGGAACGGACCACTTCCAGCGCGCGGGCCGTGCGGCTGTTATCCGCCGGCGCTAACTTCGCTGCCGCAAAGGGGTCTTCCTCCAGCAGGGCGCGCCGCGCCTCGGGTTGCGGCAGGGCGCGAACCTGCGCGCGGATTGCCGGGTCGATGGCCGGAATCGGTGCAATCCCGTCCAGCAGGGTGCGCAGATAAAGGCCGGTCCCGCCGACCAGTATGGGAACCGCGCCTTTGCCATGCAAGGCGGTGATTTCCCGCTTTGCCGCCTCCGCCCAATTGCCTGCAGAACATGGCTGCCCGCCGTCCCATGTGCCGAACAACCGGTGATCGACGCCGCGCATTTCTGCTACGTGTGGCCGGGCGCTGAGCACTTGCAAATCGCGGTAAACCTGCGCGCTGTCGGCATTGATTACTGCCGCCTTGCGTCCTTGTTCGTCCAGCGCCAGCGCCAGCCGCACAGCCAGATCGCTCTTGCCGCTGGCGGTTGGTCCTGCAATTAGCGCCACCGACGGTCGTTTTGCGGAAACCCCGGCGGCCATGATTTTAGGAGATTCTCTGGTGCTCATCGCCCGCCTGATAGCAGACCCTGCCGCGCTGGAAACACGGCTCGATGCCGCTGTGGACGCTTTGGCGGCTGTGGACATGCGCGTGGCGGTGGCGAGGATGCTGGATTTCTGCGGCGATGTGATGGAAATCTCCCTGCCGGAAGGCGATCCCGCGGCGCTGCGTCTGATTCTGGACGAACACTTCACCCCGTCCGACCTGCTGGTGTCGCAGGCCGAGATTCAGGTGCCCCATCTGTTCGTTTCGGACATGGATTCCACCATGATCGGGCAGGAATGTATCGACGAACTGGCCGATTTCGCTGGATTGAAGGACCGCGTTTCCGACATTACCGAGCGCGCGATGCGGGGCGAGCTGGATTTCGTTTCCGCTCTCAACGAACGTGTCGCCCTGCTGGGCGGGCTGGGCGAAGATGCAATCCAGCAATGTCTCGATGAACGCATTAGCCCTGTTCCGGGCGCGCGCACTTTAGTCTCTACGTTGAAAGCCAAGGGATGCCGCACCGTGTTGGTGACAGGTGGTTTCCACCATTTTGCCGATCCGGTGGCGCAGATGCTGGGGTTCGAGCGGGTGGTCGGCAACCGGCTGGGCGTTGCGGGCGGCACTCTGACCGGCGGGCTTGAGGGCGCGATTGTCGATAGTTTGGTTAAGGAAGCGGTGCTGCGCGGCGAGATGGGCGATATGGGTGATGCAGCCATCAGCCTGGCAACCGGTGACGGGGCGAATGACATTCCGATGCTGCAAGCGGCGAGTTACGGAATGGCCTACCGCGCCAAACCCAAGGCGCGGGCGGCGGCCAATGGTTGGATCGATCGCGGGGATCTGACGGCGATACTCTCGCTACTGGGCATTCCGCAAGGCGAGTGGGTCACTGGATAATTTGCAAGTTGTGTTTGGTCTGGAAACTTTAACCACTTTCCGCTATATTGACATCACTGTCAGTAAGGGCCTGAAATGAACGCAACGACCAGCATGACATCCGACGTTTCCGCGCAGCCGAATGATGTCGCGCGGGACGGGACGATTTTTCTCCATCCTGGCCGTGTGCCCCTGCGCACCCGGCCGCTGAAGGCAATTGGGCATTGGAACGAGTTGATGAAGAACAAGGAGAATACCGAGGAGGTATTCCATATCTTCGAATGTTTCCCGTCGAGCAATTTCCTTCCCCGCGCCCGCGAATTTACCCTGAGCGAGATGGGGCAGGCAATTCGTGCTTCGGAACCCTATTTGGCCGACATTCTCGACGACCACGAAACACTGCGCAAACTGCCAGAGGGCACAGTCGCCCAAGCCTATATCGATTTCATGGAGCGGGAAGGGCTGTCCGCCGCCGGGCTGATCGCGGAACATGATCGTTTTCGCGGTGACCGTTCGCGTTTCGACGATCTGGTCGAATGGTATGCAAACCGCCAGCGCGACACGCATGATCTGCTGCATGTGCTGACGGGTTATGGCCGCGACGCGCTGGGCGAACAATGCGTATTGGCGTTCACCTACAGCCAGCAACCCAGCTTCGCCCATCTGTTTATTGCCTATGCGGGCGCGTATAATATCAGGAAGCAGGTCCGCACCAGCGCCCCGGTGTTCAAGGCAATTACCGAGGCCAAGCGGCTCGGCAAAGCCTGCCCGCGCGTCGCCGAAATGCCGATTCGCGATCTGCTGGCGATGCCGCTGGAGCAGGCCCGCAGGGATTTCAACATCGGCCAACCAGTCCATTACGCCGCCGCACACCGGGTGTGGCAGGGCGAGTCGATCGATCCCTATAACCTGCTGGTCCAGAACAAAGCTGCTTGAAGCCCGTCACTTCGGACTATTGTCATCCCAGCGAAAGCTGGGATCGCTATGTCTCACGCACGCACCCGGCTTTGAGCGATCCCAGCTTTCGCTAGGATGAAGTGCGATTGTGAAGTGGCGGGGGCGTTATAACCAGAGAGGTGCCGCACCAGAAGGGCTTAGTGGAGTGTCTGTCAGCCCTCCATCCAATCCCGGAAAAAGCTTTCGTGGGCGGTGTGAAGATCGGTGAGGGAGACGTCGCCTACCGGTGTGTCCTCACCATCGGTCCAAGAAATGCTGCTGCCGCCGGTTCCACCGATCCAGGAAGCGTTCAGGCCAAGACCGTTTGCTTCCTGTTCAAATTCGGCCCAACTTTCACGATCAATCCAGGGAAACGTCAGGATGTAGCGGCCCTGATCTTCCGCAAAAGCATCCTTCACAGGATGGCCCATTGTGAGCACGTTCGCGCCGATTTGACTAGCGAGAGCCATCTCTGCGAGCGCAACAGCGACGCCGCCATCCGACACGTCATGGACTGCCGACACCCTGTTTTCGGCAATGAGCTTGCGGACGAATTCACCGACCCTTCTTTCTTTAATCAAATCGGTCTCTGGTGGCATGCCGGATTTCTCTCCGGCAATTTCCCTAAGCCAGAGCGATTGGCCGATCGCACAGCCGAATTCGCCCAGGCCAACGTTTTGGTCCAAATCTTTCAAATTGTTGCCGCCGATAACAACGATGGCATGATCTTCGCTCTTGAACCCCATCGTCATCATCGCGGAATAATCCTCGATGATCCCGACCCCGCCAATCGCTGGCGTCGGAAGAATGGCCGAGCCGCCGCCGGTCGCCTTGCTTTCGTTATACAGGCTGACATTTCCGCTCACGATCGGGAAATCGAGCGCGCGGCAGGCGTCGCCCATGCCTTCGAGGCAGCCGACGAATTGCGCCATGATCTCGGGGCGCTGGGGGTTGGCGAAATTGAGGCAATTGGTGATCGCCAGCGGGCGCGCGCCCACGGCACATAGGTTGCGATACGCCTCGGCCACAGCCTGTTTGCCGCCTTCATACGGATCGGCGTAGCAATAGCGCGGCGTGCAATCGGTGGTCATCGCCAACGCTTTCCTGGTGCCGTGAACCCGCACCACCGCCGCATCGCCGCCGGTCTGCAGCGTATCGGCGCCAACCTGGCTGTCATATTGCTCCGCAATCCAACGCCTGCTGGCGAGCGCGGGGCTGGCCATCAGCTTGAGCAGATCCGCGCCGATATCCGTGCTTTCGGGAATTTCGCCGAGCGGTTTTACCTGCGCCCACGCCTGATATTCTTCCTTCGAAGCGTAGGGCCGTTGATATTCCGGCGCGTCTTCGGCGAGCGGGCCGAGCGGGATGTCGCACACCACCTGACCATCGAATTCCAGGACCATATGGCCGCCTTCGGTGACTTCGCCGATCACCGCGAAATCGAGTTCCCACTTGTGGAAGATCGCCTCGGCCATGGCCTCCTTGCCGGGTTTGAGGACCATCAGCATCCGTTCCTGGGATTCCGACAGCATCATCTCGTAAGGCGTCATCCCCTCTTCACGGCAGGGCACCTTGTTCATGTCCAGCCGGATGCCGACCTTGCCGTTCGTGGCCATTTCCACGCTGGAGGATGTCAGGCCCGCCGCGCCCATATCCTGGATCGCCACGATGGCATCGGTCGCCATCAGTTCCAGACAGGCTTCGATCAGCAGTTTTTCGGTGAAGGGATCGCCGACCTGCACCGTGGGGCGCTTGGCATCGGAATCGTCGTCGAAATCGGCGCTGGCCATGGTCGCGCCGTGGATGCCATCGCGGCCGGTCTTGCTGCCGACATAGACGATCGGATTGCCCACCCCGGTGGCCGCGCTGTAGAAAATCTTGTCCTGGTCCGCCACGCCCACGGTCATCGCGTTGACCAGGATATTGCCGTCATAGGCCGGATCGAAATTGGTTTCCCCGCCCACGGTCGGCACGCCGACGCAATTGCCGTATCCGCCGATACCCGCGACCACGCCCTTGACCAAATGCTGCATCTTGGGATGATCGGGCCGGCCGAACCGCAGTGCGTTGAGGTTGGCAATCGGCCGCGCGCCCATGGTGAACACATCGCGCAGGATGCCGCCAACGCCCGTAGCCGCGCCCTGATAAGGTTCGATATAGGACGGGTGGTTGTGGCTTTCCATCTTGAAGATCGCGGCCTGCCCGACTCCATTGGGGCCTTCGCCGATGTCTATCACGCCGGCGTTCTCGCCCGGGCCGCAGATCACCCATGGTGCCTCGGTCGGAAGCTTCTTCAGGTAGAAGCGGGAGGATTTATAGCTGCAATGTTCGGACCACATGACCGAAAATATGCCCAGTTCCAGCAAATTGGGCTCGCGCCCCATCGCCGCCAGTACACGGTCATATTCTTCCAAATTGAGTCCGTGAGCCTCGACTATCTCTGGGGTGATCTCGGGCGTGATCTTGTCGGTGGTATCTGGCATGGCCTGCCCTTAGCGAGGGCGAGCGCCCGCCGCTAGCCCCGCCGATGTTTGTGACGGCGGGTTGTCCCCACCCAGTAGGCAAAAAATGTCACCACGCCAAAGATCGCCATTGCCCCAAACAGCACAACGGGGCCAACCGATTCCGGTTGCGGGCCGAACCAACTGGCGAACTGAAGTATCAGCAGCAGGCCCAGCAGGATGAACGGGGGCAGGGTCGGCCCGCGTGTCCGGCGGACATACCAAATAAAGGCCCCGATGGTAAGGCCGAGCTCCAGCGGAATTTCGATCAGCGGATAATTCCACAGGCCGAGGCCCATGGCAGGCGGACTGCCCGCCAGTGTCAGGTCCGGGCGGTGGACCAGCAGGTCGAGGAACCAGTGCGACAGCACGACCAGGCCCGCAATCATCCCTCCTGCCAGATTGCGCTGCCAGACGAAGACTATCAGTGCGAAAACGGCAGCCCACATCGCCGTTCCTAACAGGCTGTGGGTATAGGGCATGTGGTACAAATCCATCGGATTCATTGCGGTGATGCCGGGGGACAAGCGCATTTTCTCCACCCCTACCGTTGCAAGCGCAAAGAATCCCCAATCCACCAGCTGGCCTGCAATAAACAAAGTGCCTAGCCTGGGCGCTTTTGGCGAAATGGCGGCCGCTGCGAAAGCCGGTGCCCAATGTCCGATGAACATCGATCTAGCCTACCTTCTGCGCGACAAAGGCGGCAAAGGTGGCTGCAATGCAGGTGGCTAACGCGCCCCAGATTATGTCGACTACGGTAATCTGGACTGGCCATACTTTCATGGTTGCCTGATTGGTCAGATCATAGGTTGCATAACACAGCGCGCCCAGCAGCGCCCCGTTGAGTGCGGCAGCGCCTAGGCCGCCTGTCAGGCCGGGCCGAACCGCAAACCACACTATCCCGGCAATATAGGCTACGTAGAACACCAGCGCAGGAGCGATGCGGAAATCCGCCGCCAGCACCTCGCCCAGATTCGGTCGGTAGAAATTGGGTCCTGCCCAGCGCAGCCAGATTGCGTCCAGCACACCGAACGATACGGCGGCGGCGATATAGGCGATAATCCACTTCATAATTTGCTCCCCGGTGCGCTAATACGCTGACGCAACTTGACCTCGCCACGGGCCGCGGTCAATGCTCCATCGCCATGGCAGACAATACTCCCAACATTTCGCAAATGACCTTCGAAGCTGCGCTGAGCGCGCTGGAAGATGTGGTGCGGCGATTGGAGAGCGGGGAGGTCCCGCTCGACGAATCGATCACCCTGTATGAACGGGGCGAGACTTTGCGCCAGCATTGCCAGGCACGGCTGGATGCGGCGCAGGCCCGGATCGAGAAGATTGTTGCGGGGCCTGACGGCAAGCCGGGCGGCACCGAGCCGTTCGATGCGGCCAATTGAGATGGATCTGGTGGTGGCAGATGGTGACATTCTCGCCGAGGGATTAAGCCAGATACAGACCGATGTTGACGAAACTTTCGATGCATTGTTGCCGGTGCCGCAAGACACAAGGGCGCGGCTGATAGAGGCTATGCGCTATGCCGCGATCGGCGGCGGCAAGCGTGTCCGCCCGCTGTTGGTTGCTGCCACTGCTGATTTGTTCGGGGTGGACCGTCATGCCGCCGTCCGCGCCGGATGCGCGGTCGAGGCGATCCACGTCTATTCGCTGATCCACGACGATCTGCCCTGCATGGACAATGACGATCTGCGCCACGGCAAGCCAACATTGCACAAGCAATTCGATGAAGCGACCGCGGTGTTGGCGGGCGATTCGCTGCACGCGCTGGCGTTCGAGATACTGTCCGATCACGCGACGAGCACCGATCCCTTCACCCGGTCCGAACTGATTGCTACCCTTGCCGGCGCGAGCGGTATGAACGGCATGGCGGGCGGCCAGATGATGGATATGGCGGCCGATGACGAGCAATATGATCTGCGCGCCATTACCCGGTTGCAACAGCTGAAAACCGGCGCACTGCTGGCTGCGTCGGTGGAAATGGGTGCGGTTCTGGGCAAGGTCGCGAACGAAGGCCGAATGCATTTGCGCGCCTATGCCCGCGACATCGGACTGGCGTTTCAGATTGCCGACGATCTGCTGGACCAGGAAGGTGACGAGGCGAAGGCCGGCAAGGCGCTGCGCAAGGATGACGAGCAGGGCAAACAGACTTTCGTGACCCTGATGGGGGTGGATGGCGCACGCGACCAGGCCCATGCGCTGGTTGAACAGGCTGTTGGACATCTCGCGAGTCACGGCAAGGACGCGGCGCTGCTGTCGGCGTTGGCGCGCTATATCGTGGAAAGGGACCGCTGATAATGAATACTGGAAAGCGCATAGGCGTTTACCCGGGCACGTTCGACCCGATCACCCTGGGGCATAGCGACATTATCCGGCGCGGGGCCAAGCTGGTCGACCGGCTGATTATCGGCGTCACCACCAACCCGTCCAAAAGCCCGATGTTCTCACCCGAAGTGCGCATGAGCATGGTCGCACGCGAAGTGGCCGACATGGGCATCGACAATGTCGAAATCGTCGGCTTCAACGCCCTGCTGATGAAATTCGCCCGCAAACAGGATGCGAATGTGATTGTGCGCGGCCTGCGCGCCGTGGCCGATTTCGAATATGAATATCAGATGGCGGGGATGAACCAGCAGATCGACGACGAGATCGAGACGATCTTCCTGATGGCCGATGTTTCATTGCAGCCGATTGCCTCCAAACTGGTCAAGGAAATTGCCCTGTTCGGCGGCGATGTGTCGCCTTTCGTCAGCCAGGCAGTGCGTGACGACGTGGTTGGCCGGGTAAAGGAACTCGGCCAGTTGGGCGAATATTGATCATTCATTGAACCGACAGACGGCGCCCGCTAGGTGGGCGGCATGAATTGTCCCAGATTGACAGGAATACGATGTTGAAACGCCTGATCGCCGCCGGTGCTCTTACCGCAATGGCCCTTACTCCGCTTGCCGTTTCCGCCCAGGATGCGGGCGCTGAAGTTGCGGCAGAGGCTGCTGTTGAGGCCCCGGCCGAGATAGAGGCCGCCCCAGTGGCTCCGCGCATTTATGCTCCGGTCAATTACGATGTGACGCATGATCTCGAAAATATTCTAGTGCTGGACCTGTCCAACGGCAAGCGGGTGATGATCCGCCTGATGCCGGACTGGACCCCGCGCCATATCGAACGGGTCAAGACCCTGACCCGTCAGGGGTTCTACGACGGGGTGATTTTTCACCGCGTGATCGAAGGTTTCATGGCGCAGACCGGCGATCCAACCGGAACCGGGCAGGGCGGGTCAGAGATGCCCGATCTGGAAGAGGAATTCAACCCGATGCCCCATTTGCGCGGCACGGTGTCCATGGCCCGGGCCCAGTCGGAAGACAGCGCAAACAGCCAGTTCTTCATCACCTTCTATCCGCGGTTTTCGCTCGACAAGCGCTATACCAATCTGGGCCGGGTAATCTCGGGCATGGACGCGGTGGACGCGATCAACCGCGGCGAACCGCCTGCGAACCCGACGCGTATCCTGCAGGCCTCGATTGCTGCGGATAATAAGGCTCCGCCGGTTATTGCCACCGCCGCGCCGGCGTCTGCGATCACCGCAGATATGCTCTCGGCCCCGGCGAACTGAGCGCAAGGCAGGCTTCCCTTCGCGTGCCATCGGCCCTAGGGGCGCGAAATGCGCTCCCTTCGACAAGCTCAGGATGATCGGACTTTACGCTATGCGCGTTGATTTGTTCGATTTCGATCTGCCCCCTGAATGTATCGCGCTGCGCCCGGCCGCGCCGCGCCATAGCGCCCGGATGCTGGTCGCCCGCGGAACCAGCGAATTGTCCGATCGGATCGTCAACGATGTGCCTGCGCTGCTCAATCGCGGCGATGTGCTGGTATTCAACGACACGCGGGTTATCCCGGCGCAGCTTGAGGGCACCCGAGGGAAGGCGAAGATCGGTGCCACATTGCACAAGCGGATCGACCTGCGCCGCTGGCAGGCATTCATCCGCAACGCTAAACGCCTGCGGGAAGGAGACCGCATCCAGTTCGCCAATGATGTTGCCGCTATCGCCGAACAACGCCATGCAGATGGAAGCTTCACGATCTCCTTCGAAGGCGATGAACCGGTCGAAACCCTGCTCGAACGTGCGGGCCGGATGCCGCTGCCACCCTATATTGCTGGCAAACGCCCGACGGACGAGCGCGACAAGTCCGACTATCAGACCATTTTCGCGCGGAAGGACGGCGCAGTTGCCGCGCCCACCGCTGCGCTGCACTTCACCCCGGAATTGCTCAACGCGTTGGACGATGCCGGTATCGTGCGTGAAATGCTGACCCTGCATGTCGGGGCGGGGACTTTCCTGCCCGTGAAAGTTGATGATACCTCCGACCATGCGATGCATGCCGAATGGGGCCGAATCGATGCCGCGACTGCGGACCGGCTCAATGCCGCGCGCGCCGCAGGTAACCGGGTGATCGCAGTGGGCACCACCAGCCTGCGCCTGCTGGAAAGCGCAGCGGGGGAGGATAATATCATCCGGCCTTTCGCAGGCGACACCTCGATCTTCATTACCCCGGGTTACCAATTCCGCGCGGTCGACGGGTTGATGACCAATTTCCATCTGCCAAAATCGACCCTGTTCATGCTGGTCAGCGCTTTGATGGGGCTAGAGCGGATGCAGGGCCTCTATGCCCATGCGATCGCTGGGAATTACCGGTTTTACAGCTATGGCGATTCCAGCCTGCTGATCCCGTAAGCATCGCTTGCATTTCTACCGGGTATTGCCACTAGTAATGCGGTGAGCGAACCCATCCTGAAAATCGAAAACCTGACAAAAGTCTATTCTGGCGGCTTCAAGGCGCTCGACGATGTCGATCTGCAAATCACCAAGGGCGAGATTTTTGCGCTGCTGGGCCCAAATGGGGCGGGCAAGACCACGCTGATTGGCGCGGTGTGCGGCCTGGTCCGTCCGACATCGGGCACCATTCGCGCATTTGGCGATGATCTGTCGCTCAATTGGCGATCGGCGCGGGCGCGGATCGGGCTGGTGCCGCAGGAATTATCGACCGACATGTTCGAGACTGTGCGGCGCGCTGTCAGCTTTTCGCGCGGGTTGTTCGGGCGTCCATCCGATCCCGCCCGGATCGAGGATGTCCTCAAATCGCTGAGCTTGTGGGACAAGCGCGACGAGCAGATCCGCAAATTGTCCGGCGGGATGAAACGCCGCGTCCTGATCGCCAAGGCATTGGCGCATGACCCCGAACTGCTGTTTCTCGACGAGCCGACCGCCGGGGTCGATGTGGAATTGCGGCGCGATATGTGGCGCCTGATCGGCCGCTTGCGCGATCAGGGCGTGACCGTAATCCTGACCACGCATTACATTGAAGAAGCCGAGGAAATGGCCGACCGGGTGGGCGTAATTCGCGATGGCAAATTGCTGATGGTGGATGACAAGGCATCGATGATGGCGCGGCTCGGACGGACAGAGGCGCATATTTCCCTCTCTGCCCCGATGGTCGAGATTCCTCCGGAAATCAGCGGGTATCCGGTTCATCTGGCGAAGGAAGGGTTGGAATTATGCTATCGCGGCGGCGATGGTACCGGGCTGGGTAGCCGCGAAGTTGCAGAGCTGACCAAGGCGCTGACCGCGCATGGCATCGATTATATCGGTATCGATATCAGGGAATCCACGCTCGAAGACATCTTTGTCGGCCTGGTGGAGGACCGCACATGATCGGTTTTAACCTGCGTGCTGCCTGGGCAATCTATGTGCGCGAAGTGATGCGGGCGATGCGCACGGCGATGCAATCCCTGCTCGCACCGGTGCTCACCACCTCGCTGTATTTCATCGTTTTCGGCGCGGCGATCGGCGGGCGGATGGAATCTGTCGGAGGGGTTAATTACGGCGCATTTATCGTGCCCGGCCTGCTATTGCTCACGCTGCTGAGCGAAAGCACCAGCAACGCCAGCTTCGGAATCTACATGCCGCGCTTCACCGGCACGATCTACGAATTGCTGTCCGCGCCGGTGGGCGTGGCGGAGACATTGGCCGGTTTTGTCGGGGCGGCGGTCACCAAATCGCTGATCCTGGCATCGATCATCCTGCTTACGGCGACACTGTTCGTCGATTACCAGATCAAGCATCCGATCCTGACGGTTGGCTATATCATGCTGGTCGCTTCGTCATTTTCGCTATTCGGGTTCATCCTTGGCATCTGGGCGGACAATTTCGAGAAGTTGAGCATCGTCCCCTTGCTGTTTCTGATGCCGCTGACTTTCCTGGGCGGAACTTTTTATTCCATCGACATGCTCCCCAATCCGTGGCGCAGCATCGCGCTGGTCAATCCGATCGTCTATCTTGTCAACGGGCTGCGCTGGACATTCTATGGCACGTCGGACGTCAATATCTGGCTGTCGTTCGGGATCACCATCGGGTTCCTGACTGCCTGCATCGCGGTGATCGCCTTCATTTTTAAAACCGGCTGGCGGCTCAGGACGTAAACCACCCCCAGATCAGCCGCCCGGTCAGCCCCAGCGAGGCAATGATCATCAGCGGCCGGATCACCCGCGCGCCGTGGCGCATGGCGAAACGTGATCCCAGAAAACCGCCCAGCATCGCGCCCGCCGCCATCGTCAGCCCCAGCAGCCACACCATCTTGCCGCCCAGTGCGAACACGAACACCGATGCCCAATTGGTGGCGGCGTTGAACAATTTGGTATTGGCCGTCGCGCGGGTCAGACCCTGGCCGCGCAGACCCACCAGGCTGGCGGTAAAGAACTGTCCGGTGCCGGGGCCGAAGAATCCATCATACAGGCCGATCCCGCCAGCCACCGACGCATAGCCCTTGCGGGTCAATCGTTCATGCGCATCGACATCAGTCATGGATGGGCTGAAGATCACATAGGCGGCCAGGATCAGCAGCAATACCGGAACGATATAGGTTAACATACCCGGTGAAATCTGCTGCACCAGCAACGCGCCGCTCGCCGCGCCAGCGAAGGCGAGGGCTACCAGCGGCAAATTCTCCCGCACCTGCACCAGCCCGCCCTTCCAGTAATTGCGACAGGCCATGCTGGTACCGAACACCGATTGCAGCTTGTTGGTGCCCAGCGCCAGATGCGGCGGCATTCCGGTGGCGAGCAGGGCGGGCATCATTACCAAGCCCCCGCCGCCAGCAATGGAATCGACAAAGCCGGTGAATATCGCGACTGCAAACAGAGTGGGATAAAGCCAGGCGGCAACTTCGAATGATTCCAACTTTTGCCTCCTTGAGGATTTGCCCCCTGTGGCCGCTGCGGCTAAGGGCCGCAAGCCCATGACCCAAACTCCCGCCCTCAGGTTCGAATTTTCCATTGCCGCCACCGACGGCAAAGCGCGTACCGGCCGCATCGAGATGCGCCGCGGGGAAATCCGCACGCCTGCCTTCATGCCCGTCGGGACGGCCGCTACGGTCAAGGCCATGAAGCCGGAAACCGTAAAAGCGACCGGTGCCGATATCATCCTCGGCAATACCTATCATCTGATGCTGCGCCCCGGTGCCGAGCGGGTGGCGCGGCTGGGCGGGCTGCACAAATTCATGAACTGGCAACGGCCGATACTGACCGACAGCGGCGGCTATCAGGTGATGAGCCTGTCCGACCTGCGCAAACTGACCGAGGAGGGGGTGGAATTCCGTAGCCACCTCGACGGGTCGAAACATCTTTTGACACCCGAACGATCGATGGAAATTCAACGCCTGCTCGGGTCCGACATCGTCATGGCGTTCGACGAATGCCCCCGTGCGGACCAACCCCGTGAAGTGATCGAAGCGAGCATGGAAATGTCGATGCGGTGGGCGCAGCGCAGCCGCGATGCCTTCGATGCGGGCGGGGACCATGCCGCCGGTGCCGCGCTGTTCGGCATTCAGCAGGGCGCGCTGGACAAGGAATTGCGCCGCCGCTCGGCCGATGCGCTGACCGCAATCGGGTTTGACGGTTACGCGATCGGAGGCCTCGCTGTGGGGGAAGGCCAGGAAGCGATGTTCGCTACGCTGGACTTCGCCTCGGGACAGCTTCCCGCCGACCGCCCGCGCTATCTGATGGGAGTGGGCAAGCCCGATGATTTGGTCGGCGCGGTGGAGCGCGGGGTCGATATGTTCGATTGCGTGCTACCGACCCGGTCCGGTCGCAACGGCCAGGCATTCACCTGGAACGGCTCGATCAATCTGCGCAACGCCCGCTTTGCGGAAGATATCTGCCCGCTGGATGATCGCTGTACCTGTTCCACCTGCGGCACCTACACCCGCGCTTATCTGCATCATCTGGTCAGATCAGGCGAAATTCTCGGCGCAATGCTGATGACCGAACATAACATTGCGTTTTACCAGCAGCTTATGCAGGCAATGCGCGATGCCATCGGGGAGGGGCGTTTTGCCCGCTTTGCAGCAAGCTTCCACAATGATTATTTCAAGAAAGCAGCCTGATGCCCAAACAGCCTGAAAATTGTGAAACGATGGAAGAAGTGCGCGCAGGCGTGGATCAGGTCGACCGGGAATTGGTGACGCTGCTCGCCCGTCGGTTTGGCTATATGGAGGCTGCCGCGCGGATCAAACCGGATCGCGATGCCGTGCGCGATGGACCGCGCAAGGCCAAGGTTATCTCGGCAGCAATGAAGGAAGCGACTGCGCACGGACTGCCGGAAACGGTGATCGGCCAGATGTGGGAAGTGCTGGTCGAAGGTTCGATTGCGTACGAATTCGCACGGTGGGACGATATTGCTCGGTAATTGCAAAGGACAATACCCGGCTCAAAAGCCGACCCGACAAACAAAAAGGGCGGCCCCGCAAGGCCGCCCCGTTTGTTTGATTTCGAAACCGATCAGCGCGAATAGAATTCGACGACTAGGTTTGGTTCCATCGTAACCGGATAGGGGACTTCGTCCAGCTTCGGAATGCGGGTGAAGGTCACCTTGTCATTGCCGTCAACGGCAACATAATCGGGAATGTCGCGTTCCGGCAGGCTTTGCGCTTCGATGACCAGGGCCATTTCCTTGGCCTTGTCGCCAAGGCTGATGACATCGCCCAGATCGCAGCGGCGCGAGGCAACGTTGCACTTCACGCCATTGACGCGGATGTGGCCGTGGCTGACAATTTGACGTGCAGCGAAAATCGTCGGCGCGAATTTGGCGCGGTAAACGATCATGTCCAACCGGCGTTCGAGCAGGCCAATCAGGTTCTGGCCGGTATCACCCTTGATTCGGGCCGCTTCCTTGTAGGTGCTGCGGAACTGCTTTTCGGTCACGTCGCCGTAATAGCCCTTCAGTTTCTGCTTGGCGCGCAGTTGCAGGCCGAAGTCGGAGACTTTGCTCTTGCGGCGCTGGCCATGCTGGCCGGGGCCGTAGGAACGCTTGTTGACCGGGGAATTCGGGCGACCCCAGATGTTTTCACCCATCCGGCGGTCAAGTTTGTACTTCGATGCCTTACGCTTCGACATGTTTTATATCCAATTTGCTATCGCCGCCGCCCGAATCGTTCAGGAAGCCAGCGCTTTAACCCGGTTTCGCACCACCAGACCGATTGCGTCTGATGCGGCCACCGCTTCACCGGGATGCGGAGCCAATACACGAAGCGCGCCAATTAACAGGAATGCAGGTCAGGTCAAGGCTTGTGAGGCCGGATTACCTCGGTTTCCGGGCGAGGGTAGTGAGCACACCACGCATGGTCCGCACCTCGAGATGGTTCCAGCCAGCGCTAGTGAGGACGTTGCGCAGGTTGCGCCGGGTCATCTCCGCCCGGCTTGCGGGGAAGAAATAGTCCTTCGGTTCCAGCATCTGTTCGAAATGGGCAATCAACCCCTCCAGATCCTCCTGCGGGGCGGGGGGCAGCTGGTCGGTCACGGTCGGCTGTTCCAGCGTCTCGAATTTCGACCATTCATAGGCACACAGGATGACCGCCTGCGCCAGATTGAGCGACGAAAATTCGGGGTTGATCGGCACGGTCAGGATTTTCCGGGCGAGCGATACATCCTGAATATCCAGCCCCGACCTCTCTGCGCCGAACAGAAGAGCGCTGCGTCCTGCCGCGGCATGGATTTCCGCCGCCGCCTCTTCCGGTGATACCACCGGCTTGGTGTCGTTCCGCCGGCGAACCGTGGTGGCATAGACATGTGCGCAGTCCGCCACCGCCTCTGCCGTGGTTTCGAAAACCTTTGCCTGTTCGATTACGATATCCGCACCCGCGGCAGAAGGGCCCGCGTCGGGATTGGGCCATCCATCGCGCGGTGCCACCAATCTGAGTTCGGTCAGCCCGAAATTGAGCATGGCGCGGGCCGCCTTGCCGATATTTTCACCCAGTTGCGGGCGAACGAGCACGATGACGGGGGGCTGAGTAGTGCTGTCAGCTTTCTTTGGCATGGGCGCCGACATCCTGCACCGCACTGGCGAATTCCTCGAAATCGCGGGCTTCGCTGAAATCGCGGTAGACGCTGGCAAACCGGATATAGGCCACGCTGTCGATCTGGCGCAGGCCATCCATCACCAGTTCGCCGATGCGCTCGGAAGCCACTTCGCTTTCTCCGGTGGTTTCAACCTGGCGCTGGATGCCGGAGACCAGTTGATCGATGCGTTCCTGCGAAATGCCGCGCTTGCGGCAGGCCAGGGTGACGGATTGTTCCAGCTTGCTGCGATCGAACGCCTGCCTCCGGCCCCCACTCTTAATCACGGTCACTTCGCGCAATTGCACGCGTTCAAAGGTGGTGAAACGCGCGCCGCAACTGGCACATTGCCGCCGCCGCCGGATGGAGGAATTATCCTCCGTCGGGCGGCTGTCCTTTACTTGGCTGTCTTCATTCGCGCAGAACGGACAGCGCATTTACGGACGCAATCGTTTGTAGAACATATAGCCTGCGCCGATTGCCAGGCCGATTGGCCAACTGACCACCGGCAATAACGCGCCCGCAACCGCGCCTACGGCAGCACCGGTTAATACAGGTTTAGTGGAGGGGTGATGCATCCCCTCCTTGGCCATGCCAGATAATTCATCCTTGGCTGCTTCGATAAAATCGTCATTTCGTTGTGTCATGCTTATCTCCCGGGATAGACTGGGAAAGCGGCGCACAACTCGCTCACGCGGGCGCGGACGCTTTCTTCGATCTGGGCGTCGCCTTCTGGACCGTTCTTGGCCAGACCATTGACGACTTCGGCGATCAATTTGCCCACGATGCGAAATTCATCGGTGCCGAAACCGCGAGTTGTGCCCGCCGGTGTGCCCAGACGGATGCCGCTGGTTACAAACGGACTGCGCGTATCGTAGGGAATGCCGTTCTTGTTGCAAGTGAGCCATGCGCGGTCGAGGCCCTTTTCGGCGGATTTCCCTGTAACATCCCTGGGAGTGAGATCGACCAGCATGGAATGATTGTCCGTCCCGCCGGATACGATCCGCAGGCCGTTTTCTTCCAGGCTGGCGGCCAGTGCGCGGGCATTATCGACCACGGCCTGTGCATAGATTTTGAAATCAGGGCGTAACGCCTCCCTGAAAGCAACCGCTTTGGCGGCGATGACATGCATCAGCGGGCCGCCCTGCAGGCCGGGAAACACCGCCATGTTGAGCGGCTTGGACAGTTCCTCGTCATCCCACAGGATAATGCCGGAACGCGGGCCGCGCAGGCTCTTGTGCGTGGTGCTGGTCACGATATGCGCATGAGGAAATGGGGTAGGGTGCGCACCGCCCGCCACCAGGCCCGAGATGTGTGACATGTCGCACAGCAGATAGGCGCCCACTTTGTCCGCGATGCTGCGGAAGCGCGGGAAATCCCAGATGCGTGAATAGGCGGTGCCGCCGCAGATGATCAACTTGGGCTTGCAGTCCTTCGCAATTCGCTCGACCTCGTCCATGTCGATCAGTTCATTGTCCTTGCGCACGCCGTAGGGTACCGGATTAAACCATTTGCCGGACATATTTACCGGTGAACCATGTGTCAGATGACCGCCCGAATTCAGGTCCAGCCCCATGAAAGTATCGCCTGGATCGAGTAGCGCGAGGAATACCGCCTGGTTCATCTGGCTGCCTGAATTGGGCTGCACATTGGCAAAATTGCAGCCGAACAGTTCCTTCGCCCGGTCGATCGCCAGCGTTTCCACTACATCGGCATAATCACAGCCGCCGTAATAGCGTTTGCCCGGATACCCCTCGGCATATTTGTTGGTGAAAACCGATCCGGTCGCCTCCAGTACCGCCTTGCTGGCGATGTTTTCCGACGCGATTAGTTCAATCTTGTCCTGCTGGCGGGCGAGTTCATGGCCCACTGCGGCGGCAATTTCGGGATCGGCCTGTTCCAGGCTATCATGCCAGAAACGGCTCATGATCTTGGTTTCCTTGTTCATCGGTCAGCTTCCGGCAGAAAGGTTGGACAGTTTATCGACGCGGCGCCAATGGCGACCGGAACTATCATTGGCATCGGCAAATTCGGTGGTCAGGAATGCCGCAACGCAGGCCTTGGCCATATCGCTGCCGGTCAGCCGCGCGCCCATTGCAATGCAATTCGCGTCATTATGTTCACGCGCTAAGGTGGCTGAAAACGGCTCTGAAACCATGGCGCAGCGCACCTTCGGGTTCCGGTTGACCGCAATCGAAATGCCGATCCCGGAACCGCACAACGCGATCCCGCGATCTGCCGTGCCGTCCGCGACAACCTCTGCGAGTTTGCGGCCATAATCAGGATAATCGACACTTTCGCCTGGTTCGGGGCCAAGATCGGCGACATCATGCCCCTGTTCGATCAACCATTCACGCAGTTCCGCCTTCAGGTCGGTGGCGGCATGATCGGAGGCGATGGCGATACGCATTCTGGGTCCACTTGGGTCGGAGTGAATCGGACGCGATCCATATAGGGACTTCAGACCGGTTTAGCCACCTTGCCTGGACCTTATCCCGGTACTGGAAAAAATTGGCCGGACCACTTGGGCGCGGCCGGATAACTTGCGGGTCCGGGATCTTTACTGGTCCAGAAAACTGCGCATCTTGCGGGACCGGCTTGGGTGCTTAAGCTTGCGCAGCGCCTTCGCCTCGATCTGGCGGATACGTTCGCGGGTCACGCTGAACTGCTGGCCGACTTCCTCCAGCGTGTGATCGGTGTTCATCCCGATACCGAACCGCATGCGCAGAACGCGTTCTTCGCGCGGGGTCAGCGATGCCAACCCGCGGGTGACGGTTTCCTTGAGGTTGGCCTGGATCGCGGCATCCACTGGGATAATCGCGTTCTTGTCCTCGATGAAATCGCCCAGATGCGAATCTTCCTCGTCACCGATCGGCGTTTCCAGGCTGATCGGTTCCTTGGCGATCTTCATCACCTTGCGCACTTTTTCCAGCGGCATGGACAGGCGTTCGGCCATTTCTTCGGGCGTGGGTTCGCGGCCCTGTTCGTGGAGGAACTGGCGCGATGTGCGGACCAATTTGTTGATCGTTTCGATCATGTGGACCGGGATGCGGATCGTGCGCGCCTGGTCGGCGATGCTGCGGGTGATCGCCTGGCGGATCCACCAGGTCGCATAAGTGCTGAATTTATAACCGCGCCGGTATTCGAATTTGTCCACTGCCTTCATCAGGCCGATGTTGCCTTCCTGAATAAGATCGAGGAATTGCAGGCCGCGATTGGTGTATTTCTTGGCGATGGAGATCACCAGGCGCAGATTCGCCTCGACCATTTCCTTCTTGGCAATGCGCGCTTCGCGTTCGCCCTTCTGGACCATGTTCACAATGCGCCGGAATTCATCCAGACTCATACCGGTGTTGGCTGCGATGTCGGCGATTTCGGCCCGGATACGTTCGACTGCATCGGCTTCGTTTTCAGCGAAGGCCGCCCACTTCTTGTCTTTTTTCGCGTTATCCTTCAGCCAATTGTCATCCAGCTCATTTCCGACATATGCCTTGAGGAAATCGATCCGTTTGACCTTGTGACGTTCGGCAAGACGCAGCATCTGGCCGCCCAGCGTGGTCAGGCGGCGGTTGAAGGCATACAAATTATCGACCAGGAATTCGATCTTGGTCGCATGGAACTGGACGCTTTCGACTTCTGCCGTCAGCTGTTCGCGCAGCGCCTCGTATTTCTTTTCCTTGGACGCAGGATAATCTTCGCCCGCACCCAGAATATCGACGCGTTCGGCCTGAACCTTTTCGAATTTCTTGAACAGGCTGGTAATGCGCGCAAAGGTTTCAAGCGCTTCGGGTTTCAGCGCAGCTTCCATCTGGGCGAGGGAAAGGGTGTTGTCCTCTTCCTCGTCATCGTCCTTTCGCTTGCTGCTGCCTTCTTCGCCGTCCTCGTCTTCTTCACCATTGTCGTCGTCGTCCTCATCCTCGTCATCGGCGCGGATGGTCGGACCGGCGGTTTCTTCGCTGATTTCACCGTCGTCGTCATCCTCGGCACCCTCCTCCATCTTGTCGACGGGAGGTTCCTTGGACAGCATGGCATCGAGATCGAGGATCTCGCGCAGCTGCATTTCTTCATTGTTGAGCGCTTCGGACCAGTGAATGATCGCGTGGAAAGTGATCGGGCTTTCGCACAGGCCGATGATCATTGTGTCGCGGCCGGATTCGATCCGCTTCGCAATCGCGATTTCGCCTTCGCGGCTGAGCAGTTCCACCGCGCCCATTTCGCGCAGGTACATCCGTACCGGATCATCGGTACGTTCGGTCGGGGCGGCTTTCTTGGCTGCTGCGGTCGGTCTGGTTGCCTTGCCATCGATGGCTTCGACTTCGTTTTCAGGCTCTGCCTCTTCGTCATTCTCGACGACATTGACGCCCATTTCCGAAATCGCGGACATTACATCTTCGATCTGTTCTGACGACATCTGGTCCTGCGGCAGCGCTTCGTTCAGCTCGTCATAGGTGACATAGCCGCGCTTCTTCGCCCTGCTGAGCAGCTTCTTGATCGATGCCTCGTTGAGGTCGATCAGGGGTGCGTCATCCTTGTCTGTGGTTTTCGCTTCGATGGCCATGAATACCGTCAGTCCGTTTCTTTTCCATCCGAATGTGCATTGCCGGATGTCATATATGAATCACTAGCGGCTGCGCGTGCAGCCCGTTTGCTCGCCATCTGCCCTAATCGCGACTCGAATTCCAGCTTTCGTTTGAGCAGGCGCTGCTGCTCTGTGAAAGCACCTTCGGGGTCGATCTCGAACCGCGCAGTTGCTGCCTTCAGGGCAGCTTCCAACGCAGGCCTTTCAACCAGCAGGGATACGGCTTCGGCCAGATCATCACGCGCTGCTATCGGATCGATGCCTTCTCCGAGGAAGGCGAAACGGGTGTTATCCGGCGGCGCAATAGTTCCGACTGGAACTGATATGGGCGATTTGTCGGCAGGTTCAAGCGTTTCGGCAGTCTCTATCAACATATCTATTGCCGGGGCGGCGCGTGGATCATGCGCGGCGAAGCGGCCAAGCGCCTCGGCATGGCGCATGATCTGGTCGGGGAAACGGGCGAGCGCGGTAATTACCGCCGACAGCAATTCGTCCCGTGCGCCGCCTTCGGAGGCTCGCCGCAGCCGGGTCGAAGCCTCTGGCGTGATCAACGGATTGACCGGTTTGAACGGCATCCCCCGCTTCCATTCCGCCGAGGAACGGTGCGCACGCGGAGCGCGGGGCGGAAACGCAAAGCTCGAAAACCGTTCGAGCAGTTCGCGCTTGTACAGCGCCCGGATGTCCGGGTGCTGGATAGCATCGACATGGGCGAGCAGCCGCTCCTTCAACCCAGCCTTGTCCTCCGGCGAGTTGAGCGGCTGCAAGTCGCGCTCGTAACTCCACAAGGTTTCCAGCAGGCTGGCGGGGCTGTCGAGCAGACCATCGAGCGCCTTGCGCCCATGTTTTCTTAGCAGATCATCGGGATCGAGCCCGGTGGGCAGGTTGACAATCGCCAGCGAATGCGAGGGCTTCAGCATCGGCAGCGCCCGCGTCGCCGCGCGCATGGCCGCGCGTTGCCCGGCGGTATCCCCGTCGAAACACAGGATCGGCCGCTCCACCAATCTCCACAGCAATTCGATCTGGCTTTCGGTCAGCGCAGTGCCCAGCGGCGCCACTACATCCTCGATCCCCGCCGCCGCCAGCGCGATTACATCCATATAGCCTTCGACCACCACCACCCGGCCGGTCTGGCGCGAAGCCGGGCCGGCGCGGTGAAGGTTGTAGAGCGTGCGCCCCTTGTCAAACAAAGGCGTATCGGGAGAATTGAGGTATTTCGGGGCCTTGGTATCGGTTTCCAGAATTCGCCCGCCAAAGGCGATCACTTGCCCGCGCGCATCCTGGATCGGCAGCATCAGCCGCGCGCGAAACCGGTCATACGGTTCCTTGTCGTCCACCGATATGCGCAGGCCGCCTTCGACCAGCATCGGTTCGCCGAACTGCGTCAGCGCAGCCTTCAAGGCCTGCCGGTCCGGCGGAGCGTAACCGAAGCCGAAGCGCTTCACGGTATGCGCATCGAACCCGCGCGACTTGAGGTAGCCCCGCGCACCCGCGCCGTCATCGGCCTGTAACCGCGCCTCGAACCATTCCTGCGCCGCCTGCATCACATCTTGTAGCCCGGCGCGTTCTTCGGCGCGCTGGGCGGCGCGCGGATCGGCGGCGGGGACTTCCATCCCTGCCTCCGCCGCCAGTTCCTTCACCGCATCCATGAATTCCAACCCGCGCTGGTCGGTCATCCAACGAATCGCATCCCCATGCGCGCCGCAACCGAAACAGTGGTAGAACCCCTTCTGATCGGACACCGTGAAACTGGGCGATTTCTCGTCGTGAAACGGACAGCAGGCCTTCCATTCATGCCCGGCCCTCTGCAGCTTGGTCGTGCGCATGATCAGGCTGGACAGCGTGGTCCGCGCGCGGAGTTCATCCAGCCATTGAGGTGATAGGGACATTGCCGCTTATTGGGCGGAGATGGCGATCATGACAAGGTAGCCCGCTGGGGATTATCCGCAGACGTTGGCAACACCATCCTTCGCCGCTGGATATGGCGCAGCACCGACGGCCTCGGCATAATTGGCGTCAATCGCATAGGCTTTTGCCGGGCCAGCCGGGGGTTGGGTGGATTGCCAGTAAAATGTCAGCGGTTCAGCCTGTCCCCACTGATTGCCGCCGTCGCCGGCACTGACCGTCCAGGACAGCCCGCCATTGACGCAGCTGATCACCACGTCAGCCTTTTCGCCGATGGCCGCGAGCGCCTCGTCTTTCGAATAGCCGGCAACACCGGTAAAACCGTGGGCCGGCATGATCATCCTGAACCCGGTGGCGCGTTCGATATCGGACGATGTGTTACCTGCACCGCTACCGGTTTTGGCGGCATTGTCTGCCCCTGGATATACCACATGGACATAGGTGTAGATGGTGCCTTCGGGCGCGGCTTTCGGAACACAGGGGTCCATCTCTGCCGGGCAGGAGACGTAGGACCGGATGTCAGCAAAGTTTCCCTCGGCATTGGACATGGTGCCCTTTACCTCGGGCCCCATGGGACCGACGATCTTGGCCCCGAGCTGCAAAGCCATGAAATCGCCAGCTTCAAGTGCCGCAGCTCTTGCTGCGGTCTGGCCAGCTGTATCAGCCGCAGTCAGATCGGTAGCTGCGCTGTTTTCCGACCGGTCGGAACAGGCGGCCAGAACCAGGGCGGAACTGACGGCGAAAAGGGCCATTGGGGTATTCATACGAAACTCTCCTTTACTAGCGAACTGGCTTTGCTCATGTCCAGCTCGCTGCCGTGGCGTGCCTTCAGTTCGGCCATTACCCCGCCCATGTCCTTCAGCGATGATGCGCCGAGTTCGGTCTTGATCGCCTCTATCGCGGCGGCCGTTTCGGCATCGCTCAGCTGCTGCGGCAGAAATTCCTCGATCACTGCAAGTTCCGACTGTTCCTGCTCTGCCAGCTCGGTGCGGCCGCCATCCTGAAACATAATGATCGATTCGCGCCGCTGCTTGGCCATCTTCTGTAAGGTTTCGATCACCATCGCATTATCGTCCGCCACCGGACCTTTGGTCCGCAGTTCGATATCGCGGTCCTTGATTTTGGCCAGGATGGACCGCAGCGCGGCGGTGCGGTCCTTGTCGCCGGATTTCATGGCGAGAATCTGTTCAGCTTTGATCTTGTCGCGAAGCATTGGGTTTTTTCCTGTGGATGATCGGGCGCCAGCCCTGAATTTCCCCCGTCTAACCCAACATTGAGCGCTGCGATAGCTTGACGCGGAGGCGAACCGGCCATAACGCCTAGGCCTTAGCAACATCGCCGGAAAAACCTTACTCGGAGCGCCCCTTATGGCCGACGCCGCCTCTACGTCTGCGCAACCCATCGGGGCGACGGGCTGTCTCGTTCTGGCAGACGGGACGGTTATATGGGGCATGGGCTTCGGCGTGGCGGGCGATGCAGTGGGTGAGGTATGCTTCAACACCGCGATGACCGGCTATCAGGAAGTGCTGACCGATCCCAGCTACGCGGCGCAGATCGTCACCTTCACATTTCCCCATATCGGCAATGTCGGCGCGAACATCGAGGATGTCGAAAGCGCGGTAGAGGGCGCCGTGGGCTGCGTGGTGCGTGAGGAAATCACCCCGAGCAGCAACTTCCGCAGCACCCAGCAATTCGCCGAATGGATGGCGGCAAACGGCAAGATCGGCCTGTCCGGCGTGGACACCCGCGCCCTGACCCGCCGTATCCGCCTGTCCGGCGCGCCCAACTCGGTGATCGCGCATTCGCCGGACGGGGAGTTCGATATCCCCGCCTTGCTGGAGCGGGCACGGGAATGGCCGGGGCTGGAGGGTATGGACCTGGCCCAGCGGGTATCCCGCGATCAGGGTGAGAAATGGGGCGGCGGGCCATGGGCATTGGGCGGCGGATATGCGCGGGCATCATGGGACGCCAAGCCCCATGTGATCGCCATCGATTACGGCGCGAAGGACAACATCTTCCGCAATCTGGTGAAGGCCGGTGCGCGGGTGACGGTGGTTCCGGCCAAAGTCTCGCTGGACGAGATAATGGCGCTGGAACCCGACGGCGTGTTCCTCAGCAACGGCCCCGGCGATCCCGCGGCGACGGGCGTCTATGCGGTGCCGACCATCAAGGCACTGCTGGAGGCGGATATGCCGATTTTCGGCATCTGTCTTGGCCACCAGATGCTGGCACTAGCGACCGGCGCAAAGACCACCAAGATGCACCAGGGCCACCGCGGCGCGAACCACCCGGTCAAACGGCTGGAGGACGGTTTGGTGGAAATCACCAGCATGAACCACGGTTTTGCGGTTGATGGCACGACACTGACCGACGAGGTGGAGGAAACTCACGTTTCGCTGTTCGACGGTTCCAACTGCGGGATCGCGGTGAAGGGCAAGAAGGCGTTTGGAGTGCAATATCACCCGGAAGCCAGCCCGGGGCCGCAGGATAGCTTCTACCTGTTCGAGCGGTTTGTGGGGATGTTGGGGTGAGCGCATTCCGAAAATACATCCTTCCAATCGCCATTGGACTGACGGTTTTTGCCGTGTCGCGATATTTTTTTCCGCCAGTGCCGCTAACCGAGACGTCGCAAATGGACTGTGCTTTTACAGCTTCGGAGCGAACTGGTCCTGCCACTATTCCGTACTCACAAGATACATTCAGCAAGATTGAATATGAGGCTTCGCTAGCCGGCAAGTCCGTCCATGAAGGTGGCGTGCTCTGGCACGGCAAAGGGACAGCCAGCTTTGAAGGTGGATCTCAACAGCTAGCAGGAGCTGTCTTTGTGAATGCTGACAATGAAGTCCGAGGGCATGGCCTTTATCGTGATCGCTATCCTCACGAAGCTAATGATGTAAGTATTTCGACACTGAACGGAATGGTAATCTCGACTGGGATGAAAGTTCTGCGTTTGTCTATTTCGAGAATGCGTCGGACAAAATGGCTCATGCCTTTGATTACCAATGCTTTGTCACCAACGGCGAAAGTCAATAATGCCCAAACGTACTGACATCTCCTCGATCCTCGTCATTGGCGCTGGTCCTATTGTTATCGGCCAGGCGTGCGAGTTCGATTATTCCGGCACGCAGGCGATCAAGGCGCTGAAGGAGGAGGGCTACCGTGTGGTCCTCGTCAATTCCAACCCCGCCACGATCATGACCGATCCTGACATGGCGGACGCGACCTACATCGAACCGATCACGCCCGAAGTTGTCGCCAAGATCATCGAGAAGGAACGCCCCGACGCGGTATTGCCCACGATGGGCGGGCAGACGGCGCTGAACTGCGCTCTCTCCCTTGAGAAGATGGGTGTGTTCGAGAAATACGGCGTCACCATGATCGGCGCGGATGCAGAAGCGATCGACAAGGCGGAGGACCGGCAGAAATTCCGGCTGGCGATGGACAAGATCGGCCTCGAAAGCGCGCGCAGCGGAATTGCGCATAATCTCGATGATGCGGTCCGGGTGCTGGAAACCACCGGACTGCCTGCGATCATCCGCCCCAGCTTCACGCTTGGCGGCACCGGCGGCGGGATTGCCTATAACAAGGCCGAATTCGAGAAGATCGTGCGCGAAGGGCTGGGCGCATCGCCCACCACTGAAGTGCTGATCGAGGAATCGCTGCTCGGGTGGAAAGAATTCGAGATGGAAGTCGTGCGCGACCGCGCGGACAATTGCATCATCGTGTGCAGCATTGAAAATGTCGATCCGATGGGTGTCCACACAGGTGACAGCATCACCGTGGCCCCGGCGCTGACCCTGACCGATAAGGAATACCAGATCATGCGCTCGGCCAGCATCGCTGTCCTGCGCGAGATCGGCGTCGAAACCGGCGGGTCGAACGTGCAGGTCGCGGTCAATCCCGCTGATGGGCGGCTGATCGTGATCGTGATGAACCCGCGCGTGTCGCGTTCCTCGGCGCTGGCTTCCAAGGCCACCGGCTTCCCCATCGCGCGCATCGCCGCGAAATTGGCGGTCGGCTATACGTTGGACGAACTGACCAACGAGATTACCGGGGCAACCCCGGCCAGCTTCGAACCGACCATCGACTATGTCGTGACCAAGATCCCTCGCTTCGCCTTCGAGAAGTTCAAGGGCGCAGAAAACAACCTATCCACCGCGATGAAGTCGGTTGGCGAAGTCATGGCCATCGGCCGCAGCTTTGCGGAATCGATGCAGAAGGCCCTGCGCGGGCTGGAAACCGGCCTCGACGGGTTCAACCGCGTCGTGGAACTGGAAGGGGTCAACCGCGATGTTCTGACCGCCGCTCTCTCCAAACGCACGCCCGACCGGATTTTACAGGTCGCGCAGGCGTTTCGCGAAGGCATGAGCGTGGAGGAAGTGCACGACATCACGTTCTATGACCCGTGGTTCCTGCGCCAGATCGAAGCAATCATCGCGGCGGAGCAGCAAATTTCGGACGACGGTCTGCCGATCGATGCGGCGGGGTTGCGGCGGCTCAAGGCGATGGGCTTTTCCGACAAGCGGTTGGCGACCCTGGCGGTCCGCTCCGTCGGTGTGGCTGGCGGGCTGGGGGAAACCCAGGCGCGGCGTTCCGGCCTGCTCCACGATGCCCTGCGCGCGATGGCCGGGGCCACTTCCGAGGCTGAAGTGCGCGAATTGCGCCGCAAGCTGGGTGTGCATCCAGTGTACAAGCGGATCGATAGCTGCGCCGCGGAATTCGAGGCGATCACGCCTTATATGTACTCGACCTATGAAGCCCCCAGCTTTGGGGAACCAGAGAACGAGGCCAATCCGACCGACCGGCGCAAGATCGTCATCCTTGGCGGTGGACCCAACCGGATCGGGCAGGGGATCGAATTCGATTATTGCTGCTGCCATGCCTGTTTCGCATTGGCGGAAGCGGGTTTCGAAACGATTATGATCAACTGCAACCCGGAAACGGTCTCGACCGATTACGACACATCCGACCGGCTCTATTTCGAGCCTTTGACAGCCGAAGACGTGCTGGAGATTCTCCGCGTAGAAATGTCCAATGGCGAACTGGTCGGCGTGATCGTCCAGTTCGGCGGGCAGACCCCGCTCAGCCTAGCGCAGGCGCTGGAGGATGAGGGCATCCCGATCCTCGGAACATCGCCCGATGCCATCGACCTGGCTGAAGACCGCGAGCGGTTCGCGCGGCTGGTCAACAAGCTGAAGCTGAAACAGCCGGACAACGGCATCGCGCGCAGCCGGGAAGAAGCCCGCGCGGTGGCGGCGCGGATTGGCTATCCGGTGCTGCTGCGCCCGTCCTACGTGCTCGGCGGTCGGGCGATGGAGATCGTCGACAGCGAGGCGCAGCTCGACAATTACATCGCCACCGCCGTGCTGGTGTCGGGCGATTCCCCGGTGCTGATCGACCAATATCTGCGCGATGCGATCGAATGTGATGTCGATGCGCTGTGCGACGGCGAGCAGGTCGCTGTCGCCGGGGTGATGCAGCATATCGAGGAAGCCGGCGTCCATTCGGGCGACAGCGCCTGCACCCTACCGCCCTACAGCCTGCCTGCGGAGATCGTGGAGGAAATGGAGCGTCAGGCGAAGGAACTGGCGCTCGCGCTGAATGTCGTCGGCCTGATGAACATCCAGTTCGCGGTCAAGGACGGAGAAGTGTATCTGATCGAGGTCAACCCGCGCGCCAGCCGCACCGTGCCTTTCGTCGCCAAGGCGATCGGGCAACCCGTCGCGAAAATTGCCGCGCGGGTGATGGCGGGCGAAAAACTGGCCACTTTCCCGCCCTTCAAGCGCGATCTCGATTACATGGCGGTCAAGGAAGCGGTGTTCCCCTTCACCAAATTCCCCGGTGCTGACCCGGTGCTGACCCCGGAAATGAAATCCACCGGTGAAGTGATGGGCATCGACCGCGATTTTGCGACGGCGTTTTACAAGGCGCAATTGGGTGCAGGGGACGCCCTGCCGGAAAAAGGCGTTCTGTTCGTTTCGGTAAAGGACAGCGACAAACCGGTGATCCTGCCCGCAGTGGCCATGCTGATCGAACATGGCTTCACCGTGATCGCAACAGGCGGCACACAGACTTACCTTTCCGAACAGGGGCTGGCAGTCGAACGGGTGAAGAAAGTCGCCGAGGGGCAGCCCCATATCGTCGACCGGATGATCGACGGCGATGTCGATCTGGTGTTCAACACCACCGAAGGTTGGCAGAGCCATATCGACAGCAAATCGATCCGCGCATCGGCGCTGGCCAGCCGGATTCCGTATTACACAACTGCCGCTGCATCGCTGGCTGCGGCGCAGGCAATCGTGGCGATAAATGCAAGCCAGCTTGAAGTCCGGTCGCTGCAGGACTATTATAGCTGAAACAACCGCGTGTTTTCTCGACAATCAAGACGGCTTGCTGCCGCCTCCATGGGCCGGCAATCTCGTTAACTGTCTAAAAATACGCCTTAATTATGGAATGAGGTTTTCATGCAGAGTGTTCCGATGCTTGCAGAAGGTTACGAACGGCTCACCGCCGATCTCAAGGCTTATCGCGCAGAACGGCCGACAATTGTCGAGGCGATCGAGACTGCGCGGGCGCATGGCGATCTGTCGGAAAACGCGGAATATCACGCCGCGAAGGAACGTCAGGGCCAGGTCGAAGCCTATATCGCTGACATCGAAAACAAGGTTAGCCGCGCGCAGATCATAGACCCTACCACGCTCTCGGGGGACCGGATCGTGTTCGGCGCGACGGTGACACTGCTCGACGAGAACGACAAGCCGATCAAGTACCAGATCGTGGGCGAAACCGAAGCGGACGCCAAGAAGGGCCGCATTTCATATAATTCGCCGCTGGCGAAGGCGCTGATCGGCAAGAATGTCGGTGACGATATAGAAGTGTCAGTCCCTTCGGGCGACAAGTTCTATCATGTGGAAAAGATTGAATTTATCTGAATAATGGCTGGTATGGAATAACCGCTGTCATCCCCGGACCCGTCACCCCAACGAAAGCTGAGATACCTGCCGGTAAGCGCGATGCCGACCAACACCATTCCGGCTTTCGCTGGGGTTTGGGCTACTGCCTGTTCGGGACGGCGGATTCGGGCTGTCGAAATAACGAGCCCTAATTATTTACCGGCAGCTTCGGGATCCAGCAATTTGTGAAGATGGACGATGACATATTTCATCTCGGCATCGTCCACAGTTCTTTGGGCCTGCGTGCGCCAGGCATCTTCCGCTTCATCATAGCTGGGGAAAATCCCGACCACATGCACGCTATGCGGGTCCTGGAATTCCAGCGAGCGCGGGTCCTTTACGCGGCCCCCCATCACCAGGTGCAATAGCTGTTTGGATTCCGATGCTGGCATTATCTGTTCTCAATCTACCGGGGAGGATTGCCCGGCGCAGTTACGGATTTTCCAGCACATATCAAGCCCGTTCGACGTAGTACCTAAGAAATCCGGCCCCGCAAATCGCGCAGTGCGCGCCCGGCCTTCTTGGCCGTGTTACGCCTTAGGCTGCTAGCACTATCGCTCGCAGCCGCAACGCGGTGCGTTGTCTCGCGGCGAACGGTGCGGGCGCTGTCTCCGATGGCATCGCCCAGATCTTCCAGCCTGTCCTGCCCGGTCTGTGCGGCACTACCGGCAGCATTCATCAAGCTGGCGACGTAGGCAATCCCTAGCTCCGCCGCGATGGCCGCGAGCGAGGAAGCACGGCTGCCGACCGTTTTCCCGACACGCTGGCTGAGCCGGCGACCGGGACCTGGTATGATCGCAGCCAGCACCACGCCGACCGCGAGCGCCGCCCCGACCATTGCAATTGGGTGCTCACGAACGAATCCGGTCGTGTTATCGCGTGCGTCGCGGGCATAATCTCCGAGCGAGCGTTCTGACTGACGTGCTTCACCTGCAGCGATCTTTTCGCGCAGTTCCTCGCGCTTCTGGTCATCCGGTTTTACGACTCCATTGGCAGTTGCCTGGTCAGCGGTATTCATGATGAAGTCTCCGGTTTCGAACAAATATTTGTCGGCGATTAAAGTTTCGGACCATCAGGCTGCTTCGGCTTCGTCCAGCGCATCTTCTTCAATCTCGTTACTGTCGTTGGTATCAGCTTCGTCTGCAAACAAGGCAATGATCGGATTGCGTGCAAACCACAGCACTACTGCCCCGAACAATGCCGCCAGCACCCCGCGATTGGTATCGGCGAGTTCGACCGCTTCTTCGAAGAGATCGACCGCACCTTCGCCAATCCGGTCAACAATCCTCTCGCCAAAACCCTTTCCCGCCAAATCGGCGCGCAAAATAGCGATATCCGCAGTGACCAGGGCCTTAGCCGCGTCGCGCAGCGCGCGATCTTCCTTCAGTTTCAGGTCGAGATCGCGCATCATTCCTTTGCCTTTTCATACGCTTCGATCAGGCGGGCAAAACGGCTTTTCGCTTTTACCGCCAGGACCGCTCCAGCGACCAGCAGCGCTCCGGCAACCAAGGCGGTCGCGCCCAATGCGGTGATCAGCGGCGTCAGCGCAAATATTGCCCCGACGACCAGGGCAACGAGCGCAAGATGCAACACCGCAAAGGCGCAGATACCGAACAGCATGCCCGATTTTCCGCGATCGGCGGCAAAGGCGAGGCGTGTCTTCTGGAACGTGACTTCGGCCTCGACATAAGTCTTGCCGTCATCAATCAGTGCGACGATATCTTCCGACAGGGATCCATCGGAGATGGATTTTTCCTTTTGCGCCTTTTCCATATCGTCAACACGCCCGTCGGGCTGTCCGTTATCCAGCATCCGCCGTCCCTAACCCGGGGATGCAGCGCAGCGCAAGCCGCTGGCTTGCGACTGGCTGCATCGTACCGGAAATCAGCCGCGCTTTCCTCGAAACAGGCGCGCGAACAGGAAACCGACCACTGCGGCGATTCCGACGGCTGCAGCCGGGCTCTTACGCACGACTTCGCGGGCATCTTCGCCCAGTTCGTCCACGCTCTTGGCGTCCAGCTTTGCTGCGGTTTCCTGCAGGCTGCGCGATGCAGTGCGGGCGTAATCGCCGTATTTTGCGCCCATCTTCTCGTCGATTGTTCCGGCATTTTCCGACACGATCCTGCCGAGTGATGAAATCGCCTCGCTGGCCCTCGTCTTGCCTTCCAGCGCCAGATCGGCAGCCTTCACCTTGGCTTCCGCTGCTAGTTCTGCTGCCTTGACCTTGGCTTCCGCGCTATATTCCTTGGCTTCGCCGACCAGATCGGACGATTTGGTCCTGGCTTGTTCGCGGTAGGTGGTGGCGCGGTTTGCGGCCTCCGCCTTGAGCGCTGCAGCGCCTGCTTTCGCTTCGTCCAGCGCGGTATTGAAACGGGTCTTGGCTTCTGCCGCCCCGTCCGGCTTTCCGGTTGCCACTGTGTTTGACGCGGTCTTTTTTACAGCAGGCTTGCGTTTGGTGGTGGTTGTCTTTGGAGTGCTGGCCTGTGCCATAGTGTTTTCCTTTGCCCTCAGAGCCTTCAACTATCATTCGTATCCATATCCATATACATGGTTTGGACCGTCTGGTTTTCAACGCAACTTGCGCGCCTTTGTTCCGGCGCATAAAGCGCTGTTGCGCCGTTACTATGAATATCTAGTAGGTGTATTAGTCAATTACAACAGTTCAAGCCGGAGCAACGCCCTAAAATGACCGCAATCATCGACATCCATGGCCGTGAAATTCTCGATAGCCGGGGCAACCCGACTGTGGAAGTTGATATCCTGCTAGAAGATGGCAGCTTCGGGCGCGCCGCTGTTCCTTCCGGGGCTTCCACCGGGGCACATGAAGCAGTCGAACTGCGCGATGGCGATCCGGCGCGCTATCTGGGCAAGGGCGTGACCAGGGCGGTTGCCGCAGTCAATGGAGAGATTGCCGACATGCTGCTCGGTCTGGATGCCGAAGACCAGCGCGATCTGGACATGGCGATGATCGATCTTGACGGGACGGACAACAAATCCCGCCTTGGTGCCAATGCAATTCTCGGCGTGAGCATGGCGGTTGCCAAGGCTGCTGCGAACGCACGCGGAATGCCGCTGTGGGCCTATGTCGGCGGGGTATCGGCCCATGTCCTGCCGGTTCCGATGATGAACATCATCAATGGCGGCGAACATGCCGACAATCCGATCGATGTCCAGGAATTCATGGTCATGCCCGTGGGTGCAGGCAGCATCGCCGAAGCCGTGCGCTGGGGTTCGGAAATATTCCACACGCTGAAGAAAGGCCTGTCTGACAAGGGGCTGGCAACTTCTGTCGGTGACGAGGGCGGATTTGCCCCTGATCTGGCGAGCACCCGCGACGCACTCGATTTCATCATGGCGTCGATCGAAAAAGCCGGGTTCAAGCCAGGCACAGATGTCGTGCTGGCGCTCGATTGTGCTGCTTCGGAATTCTTCAAAAACGGCAGGTACGAGATTTCTGGCGAGGGCAAGTCGCTCTCGCCGGACGAAATGGCCGCCTACCTTGCCAAATTGTGCGAAGATTATCCGATCCGTTCGATCGAAGACGGGATGGATGAAGATGATTTCGCTGGCTGGAAGGCGCTCACCGACAGCATCGGCGACAAGGTTCAGCTCGTGGGCGACGATCTGTTCGTAACTAATCCGGAACGGCTGGAGATGGGCATTGAAAAAGGCCTCGCCAACTCGCTGCTGGTGAAAGTCAACCAGATCGGCACGCTGAGCGAAACGCTGCAGGCTGTCGATATAGCGCACCGGGCGGGCTATACCACGGTGATGTCGCATCGTTCGGGTGAGACCGAAGATGCCACCATCGCCGACCTAGCGGTTGCGACCAATTGCGGTCAGATCAAAACCGGTTCACTGGCACGGTCGGACCGCTTGGCGAAATACAACCAGCTGATCCGGATCGAGGAAGAACTGGGCGCCAGCGCGGTTTACGCCGGGAAGGGCTGCTTCGGCCGTCTGGCGGGTTAAACCCGGATCAGGAATATTTCTGCTGAAGTTCGAACATAGCGATAGCGGCCTTGGCCGCCTCGCCGCCCTTGTCCTTGCGGGTCTTGTCCGCCCGGGCGAGCGCCTGTTCCTCGTTCTCGACCGTGATGATACCATTGCCAATCGGAAGTCCGTCCATCGTCAGGGCCATAATTGCACGAGCGCTTTCACCGGCTACGATTTCGAAATGGTATGTCTCACCGCGGATAACCACACCGATGGCAACGAAGCCGTCATATTGGCCGCTTTCCGCCACTATCGCGATGGCGCCGGGGATTTCAAGCGCGCCGGGAACAGTCAGTACCTCTGAATCATGTCCCGCAGCGGTCATGGTCGAACGCGCGCCATCGACCAGCATGTCATTGAGATGGTCGTAAAACCGGGCTTCGACGATAAGAAAACGCGCCATTAATCACTCCTGTTGGTCGCGGAGCGATAGCTCGCTCGGCGGCGATAGGGAAGGCTGTTAGGGTAGTCTTTGGCGGTCATATCGCCTGCAGGCGATTTAGTCCTCATCCTCACGTGCGAGCTTGTCGCAGATGAATTCGAAAACGGGGCCGTAAATGGGGCGTTCGAACTTGACCCCGGCGATATGATCCATGCACCAGCGCACGGTTGCGAAGATCGGGCCGATGGTTTCGATCTTGATGCTGATTTTGGCACCGGCTGTCAGGCGGCCAAAGCGGTCATAGAACCGGCAGCCGGTCTCGGAAATTTCCAAGATCGGAACATGGCGGGCAAGGCCGTTGCCCGCACGGTAGCGGCCCTGCACGGAGATATCGAAACGCGGCGTACCCCGGGTTTCATCCAGCACGTCAAAGTGGCTTTGCCCGATCTTTTGCTGGCCTTTCATCTCTACCCCCGGATAGCAAGATTTCTGTGCTTTCTCCGAGCAACGTAGCAATATATGGTTAAACAATTGAAAAGGTGGGACCGGCATCGACCGCTCGCAAACTGCACCAGCCATACAGTAAATGAG
>JBGSJO010000099.1:0-8901 GCA_041741895.1 Pontixanthobacter sp. | reverse complement strand
TCGATCTCCACCAGCACGCCGTCACGGCTTGCGGTGTGGGCGACTATGTCCTGAATATTGCGCTTAATCGTGGTCGGCGTGATCCCGTGTTCCACATTGTATTCGCGCTGTTTTTCGCGGCGTCGATCGGTTTCCGCGATGGCGCGTTCCATGCTGCCGGTCATCCGGTCCGCATACAGGATCACCTTGCCATCGACATTGCGCGCGGCCCGCCCGATGGTCTGGATCAGACTGGTTTCGCTGCGCAGAAAACCTTCCTTGTCCGCGTCCAATATGGTCACCAACCCGCATTCGGGAATATCGAGCCCTTCGCGCAGCAGATTTATCCCGACCAGCACATCATAGACGCCCAGCCGCAGATCGCGGATCAATTCAATCCGTTCCAGCGTTTCGACATCGGAATGCATATAGCGCACCCGCAGGCCCGCTTCGTGCATGAATTCGGTGAGGTCTTCTGCCATCCGCTTGGTCAGGGTGGTGACCAGCGTCCGGTAGCCATTCTGGGCGACCTTGCGGCATTCCTCGATGCAATCCTGCACCTGATCTTCGGTTGGGCGGATTTCCACCGGCGGATCAATCAGCCCGGTCGGGCGGATCACCTGTTCGGCAAAAGCGCCGCCGGTCTGCTCCATTTCCCAATTGCCCGGGGTGGCGGACACGGCAAAGGTCTGCGGCCGCATCGCATCCCATTCATTGAACCGCAGCGGACGGTTGTCGATACAACTGGGCAGTCGGAAGCCGTATTCCGCCAGCGTGATCTTGCGCCGGTGATCGCCTTTCGACATCGCGCCGATCTGGGGCACGGTCTGATGGCTTTCATCGACAAACAGCAGGGCGTTTTCGGGCAGATATTCGAACAGCGTCGGCGGCGGTTCGCCGGGCAGGCGGCCGGTCAGGAACCGGCTGTAATTCTCGATCCCCGCGCAGGAACCGGTGGCGGCAATCATTTCGAGGTCGAAATTGGTTCGTTGTTCCAGCCGCTGGTGTTCCAGCAGCTTTCCCTCTGCTTCCAGTTCCTTGAGCCGTTCGGCAAGTTCGAATTTAATCGCTTCGGCGGCCTGTTTCATCGTCGGGCCCGGGGTCACATAATGCGAATTGGCATAGACGCGGACTTTTTCCAGGCTGGCACCGCTCTTGCCCGTCAGCGGATCGAATTCGCTGATCGTTTCGATCTCGTCACCAAAGAAACTCACCCGCCACGCCATATCCTCGTAATGGCTGGGGAAGATTTCCAGATTGTCGCCCCGCACCCGGAACGTACCGCGCGTGAAAGCGGCATCGTTGCGTTTGTATTGCAATGCCACCAGCTTGCGGATCAATTCGCGCTGATCCACGGTATCGCCTGTTTTCAGGTCGAATATCATCGCCGAATAGGTCTCTACCGACCCGATGCCATAGAGGCATGAGACGGATGCGACGATGATCACATCATCGCGTTCCAGCAATGAACGGGTGGCCGAATGGCGCATCCGGTCAATCGCCTCGTTTACGCTGGATTCCTTCTCGATATAGGTGTCCGACCGCGGCACATAGGCTTCGGGCTGGTAATAGTCATAATAGCTGACGAAATATTCGACCGCATTATTCGGAAAGAAGCTCTTGAATTCACCGTATAATTGCGCGGCCAGAATCTTGTTCGGGGCCAGGATCAGCGCCGGGCGCTGCAATTCCTCGATCACCTTGGCCATGGTGAAGGTTTTGCCCGAACCGGTGACGCCGAGTAGCACCTGCGTCTGTTCGTGATCCTTCGTGCCAGCGACGAGTTCGGCAATGGCCGTGGGCTGATCGCCCGCAGGTTCATAGTCCGACACCAGTTCGAACCGGCGGTCAGGCATGCTCTTGTCGGGGCGTTTGGGTCTGTGCGGGGTGAAATCGCCAGAAGTGTCCGGTTCTTCCAGCCCGCGTCGGATGATCAGTTCGGCCATGGAAGTTCATATGGGCAATGTCCCGCACCACAGCAAGAAGTTGGCAGACAACCTGTAAATTGGTACTCGCGGCAGATCGGCAATTTAACGTCCCCAGCGGAGAACGAGCGATGCGACCCACATTATTGATGCCACTGATGATTTTCGGGCTAGCCGGGTGCGGCAGCGAACCGGACGGCGAAATATCTGCTGAAAAATCAGCCGATCAAGTGATTGCGCAAGTCAGCCAGATGGCGAAGCCATTGCCCGGCCTGTATGAAACCACCGCGGAACTGAAGGATTTCTCTATATCCGGCATACCGGCGGAACAACTGGGCATGATGAAGCAGCAATTCGCGGCCAATTCCAACAAGACCGATACCATGTGCCTGACCAAGGCTGACGCGGACCAGGGGTTCGAAAAGATGTTGCGAGAGATGGGGGAAATGAGCCAGGCGGGCGAGGGGGTGGACTGCGCATTTTCCCAATTCGATGCCTCGGGCAGTAAATTGAACGCGGTGCTGGGCTGCACCGGGCCGGGCGGCATGAAAATGGCCATGAACATGGACGGCACGGTCGCGCCGGACCGGTCGGACATGACGATGACGATGAACAGCAGTTCCAGCATGATGCCCGGACAGGAAATGACCATGGTCATGCAAACCGCATCCAGGCGTATCGGGGATTGCCCCGCTTGAACCAGTCAGAGGTCCAGTCGGTAAAACCGCGCACCAATGTCGCCGCGCCTGATCTGGCCACCCGGCTGGCTTTGGCGCGGCAAGCTGCCCCTGGCGCCAGCGGCGGCCCTTCATGGCAGCGCCTGCTGGCGGAAGCGCAGGTGGTGATCGAACCGGTCCGGCGCCTGTCGCGCAATCTGGCCATCCCGGCAGCCGATCATCCGCGCAAGGTGATGCTGTTGCCCGGATTTGCCACCCACCCCGTGCGCATGCGCTACATGGCGCGGCAGCTGGAAAAGGCCGGGCACAGGGTCAAGCGCTGGGGCCTTGGCTTCAATTTCGGGCCAACGCCGGAGAATTTTGAAATTCTGGAGCGGCGGCTGGACGATTTGCACCGGCGATATGGCGAACCGGTGTTTCTGGTGGGCTGGAGCCTGGGCGGGTTGTTCGCCCGCGAACTGGCGCGGCGGCATCCTGAAAAGGTGGCCAAAGTCATTACCATGGGGTCACCTTTTTCCGGCAATCCCCGCGCCAACAATGCCTGGCGGATTTATCAATTCGTGACCGGCCATAGTGTCGATTATCCGCCCATAGCCGGGGACAATGCGGTCAAGCCGCCGGTTCCAACCACTGCATTATGGAGCGCGAAGGACGGGATTATCAGCCCGCGCAGTGCCTGCGGCAAGCCGGGGGAACGGGACCGGGCGGTAGCTTTACGCTGCACCCATCTGGGTTTTGCCTATTCCGATGAATCCATATTGGCAGTTCTGCGGGAACTGGAGGAAATTTGAACCTTTGTCTTTATTATCTTCGCAGTTGCGGTAACATGATAGCTTGCCGCGAGATAATTCGCGATCAGGGGGTTCATGGCTGACACGCCGGATAAATTTGACGAGATGCAAAAAGCGGATGGTTCGATCCGCAGCGTCTATGGCGATTATAACAGTTGGTATGAAGAACAGGCGGCCGATCTGCTGCGCCGCAAACATTTCGAGGCAGAAGGAAATTTTCGCCGGACCGGCATCACCTTCAACGTTTACGGGGACCATGAAGCCGAAGAACGGCTGATACCGTTCGACATGGTGCCCCGCGTCATCGGAGCGGGGGAATGGCGCAAGCTGACCCGCGGCATCGAACAGCGGGTGCGGGCGCTCAACGCTTTCATGTATGATCTGTACCACCGGCAGGAGATTATCCGTGCCGGGCGTGTGCCGGAACGCCTGTTCCGCAACAACGCCGCATGGCTGCCCAACATGGTCGGATTCACGCCGCCGGGCGGGGTCTATACCCATATCGTCGGGATTGATCTGGTCCGGACCGGACCGGACGAATGGTTTGTGCTGGAAGACAACGCACGGACGCCTTCTGGTGTCAGCTACATGCTCGAAAACCGCGAAACCATGATGTCGATGTTCCCGGAACTGTTCACCCGCGTCGGGGTGGAACCGGTATCGGATTACCCGCGCCGTCTGGCGAAAAGCCTGGCCGCATGCGCGCCCCCCGCCACCAAGGGCAAGCCGGTGGTGGCTGTGCTGACGCCGGGGATTTTCAACAGTGCCTATTTCGAGCACGCTTTTCTGGCAGACCAGATGGGTGCGGAACTGGTGGAGGGGAGCGACCTGCGCGTGGTCGATGGCCGCGTCGGCATGCGCACAACGCGGGGGTACCAACCTGTGGATGTGATTTACCGCAGGGTTGATGATGATTTTCTCGATCCGCTTAGTTTCAACCCAACCAGCGTGCTGGGCATTCCGGGCATCATGGATGTGTACCGCGCTGGCGGGGTAACGATCGCCAATGCACCGGGCACCGGCGTGTGCGACGACAAGGCAATCTACAGCTTCATGCCAGAAATCGTCGAGTTCTATACCGGCGAGAAACCCTTGCTGCCCAATGTTCAGACGTGGCGCTGTTCGGAAGCGGACAGCCTCGCCTATGTGCTCGACAATCTGGCCGAAGTGGTGGTCAAGGAAGTCCATGGTTCGGGCGGATACGGAATGCTGATCGGCCCCACGGCTTCGCGCCGGGAAATTGCCGAATTTCGCAGGAAATTGGCGGCAAATCCGGATAATTACATTGCCCAGCCAACGCTGGCGCTGTCCACCTGTCCGATCTTCACCAAGAACGGGCTGGCGCCGCGCCACGTGGATTTGCGACCGTTCGTGCTCGTTTCGCCTGAAAAAATCGATATCACGCCCGGCGGTTTGACCAGGGTCGCGATGAAAAAGGGATCGCTGGTGGTCAATTCCAGTCAGGGTGGCGGGACCAAGGATACGTGGGTGCTGAAAGACTGATGGCCGACCGCGCATCTTCGAGAGCCAGCCCATGCTAGGCCGGACTGCAAACGGGCTGTTCTGGATGTTCCGCTATCTCGAACGGGCGGAGAACACGGCGCGCTTGCTGGATGCAGGGCTGCGCATGGCGCTGACCCGTGATCTGGCCAGTTCCAAAGAAGAATGGCGATCGGTAATTCAGACCGCGGGCCAGAAAACCGCTTATGAAAAGAAATTCGATAATTACACCGGCAGCCAAGCCTGGAATTTCGTGCTGCGGGACAAGGAAAACCAGGCCAGCGTCATGCGGATGATGGATTCCGTGCGCACCAACGCGCGGCTGTCACGCAACGCAATCAGCAGTGAATTGTGGGAAGCGATCAATGAAAGCTGGATGCAGATCAAGGAGATGCTGGCCCGTCCCGTAACCCAGGCGACGGTCGGACAGGTCGTGGCTGCGGTTCGCCGCGGGGGTACATTGGTTCACGGGGCAATGGCGGGTTCGATGCTGCGCAGCGAAGGTTATCACTTTGCCCGCGCCGGTACATTCCTTGAACGGGGCGAGAGCACGGCGCGTATTCTGGACATCAAATATTACCTGCTGCTACCATCCTTTTCCTATGTCGGATCGACCCACGACACCGGCCAATGGGACACGGTGTTGCGGTCTGTTTCGGGTGACCGCGGCTACCGTTTCCTCAATGCCGGACAGATTGATGCGCGCGGGATCGTGGAATTCCTGCTGCTCGACACCCGGTTCCCGCGCAGCCTGGCCTTCTGCCATGCGGCAGTGCGTGAAAATTTGCGGGCGCTGGCCAAGATCCACGGGATCGAAGCGCAATCGAGCATCCTGATGCGAGAGGCTGACACCAGGATCGCCGACATGAATGTGGACGCCGTTTTCGAAATGGGGCTGCACCGGTTCCTGATCGAATTCATGAACAGCAACGCCGCGATTGCAGCTGCAATCGCCGAAGATTATCGGTTTACCGCCTGACCATGCGCCTATCCATCCGCCATACTACGCGATACCAATTCACCGAACCGGTGGTGCATGCGCTGCAGCGCCTACGTCTGACGCCCAAGGCGACCCAGGGCCAGAAAATCCTGGCGTGGGAAATGGAATATGAACACGCAAGGCGCGAGCTTGAATATGATGACCAGCATTTCAACCATGTAACCCTGGTGTCTATCGAACCGGGTGCGACCCAGGTGCTTGTCCGGTGCACCGGGCTGGTCGATACAGAGGATAATTCCGGCATGATCGGCCAGCATTCAGGCCATCTGCCGCTGTGGTCTTTCCTAAGCCAGACCAGCCTGACCAAACCGGGCGCGCAGCTTAACCAGATGTTGCGCAGCATGTCGGACAAGTCCGATGACAAATTGGTGTTTCTCCACGCACTTTCGGCGCGAATTCTGAATAATGTCGAATACAAACTCGGCCAGACAGATGTAAATACTTCGGCAGAAGAAGCCTGGGTGCGCGGCGGCGGGGTGTGCCAGGATCACGCCCATATCTTTATCGGTGCAGCGCGGGCGATGGACATTCCCGCCCGATATGTCAGCGGCTATCTGATGATGGACGACCGGATCGATCAGGAAGCTACCCACGCTTGGGCAGAAGCCCATGTGGACGGGCTTGGCTGGGTCGGGTTTGATGTATCCAACGGCATCAGCCCAGATCCGCGCTATGTGCGGGTGGCGACAGGCCGGGATTACCGCGATGCGGCCCCGATCACCGGGATCAGCTTTGGCAGTGCGTCGCAGGCGCTACACGTGGAAGTTGCGGTGGAACAACAGCAGGTACAGCAGTAATATCCAGCGCTGATTCCGCTTGGGCGAACGCTCGGGACAATTTCGAATAAAGGATCGGGCGGGACACCAGGCCTATCCGCAAAGGAACAAATGCATGACGTATTGTGTTGGAATGTTGGTCGATAAAGGCATCGTGATGATGTCCGATACACGGACCAATTCGGGGGTCGATAACATCTCCGTATTCCGCAAGATGTTCCACTGGCATATCCCGGGCGAGCGGATCATCACCGTCATGACGGCAGGCAATCTGGCGACCACACAGGCCGTTGTCAGCAAGCTGGAAGAACGGACCAAGGCGCCGGATGACCGTATGAATTCCCTCATGGAAACGTCCACCATGTTTCAGGTGGCAACCGAAATCGGCGCGCTGGTGCGTGACACGATCAGCGAACGTCAGGCGGCCAATGGCATGACCGGCAAGGGCAAATTCACCGCATCGATCATCGTGGCGGGCCAGATCGCCGGCATGGAACCGCGCCTGTTCATGGTCTATCCCGAAGGCAATTTCATCGAAGCCAGCCATGACACGCCGTTTTTCCAGATTGGCGAGACGAAATATGGCCGCCCGATTATCCTGCGCGGGTATGACCGGTCGATGAGTTTCGAAGAAGCGGTCAAGCTGCTGATGGTATCCTTCGATTCCACTTTGAAGGCCAATCTCTCGGTTGGTTTACCGCTGGATCTGATGGTGATCGAGCGTGATCACTTCGAACCATCCCACGCGCGGCGCATTGCCCAGGACGATCCATATTTTCAGGCGATTTCTTCCAGCTGGGGCGATGCGCTGAAATCCGCATTCCATTCGCTGCCGGATTACAATTTATCCAATAAGTAGAACTACATAGTCAAGAGTGCCTAGGCATTGTCACTGATCGGGATTCCCCGTATTATCGCTCCGAAATGGAGTTAGTCTCCCAGCGCGGCGGGCGGATGCTTAGCCCACGTTAACCATCCGCTTTGGTTCCATTCCGGCGTGCGAAGGGGGAGGCTCCGGCGCACTTTAGGGTCATGGAACAACATCTTATCATCCGCTTCGTCGAACCTTCCAGCAGGGTCAGGGCCGAAATGGCCCGAAGCGCCTTTGCGCTTGGTCATCATGCAGAGGTTTATGCGGATCTCGATGAACTGGCCGATCACATGCCTGAAACCGGCGTGCTGGTGGTGCGTGATGATCCGGCCAGTGGCGGTGTATCCGCGGTGATCGACCGGCTGGCGGATCACGGCCATTGGTTGCCGCTGATCGCCACCGATGTGACCCCCAGCGCCCAGCGGATCGTTGCGGCGATGAAGGCCGGTGCGCTCGATTACCTCCCCCTGCCGCTGGAGGCCCGGCGGTTTGCCGACTCCCTGGCGCAGGTGGCCATGGAAATCACCCGTCACGGCGCCGCCCGCCGCCGGATGATCCAGGCACAGGGCCGGATCGCCAGCCTGTCCGCCCGCGAACGCGAGGTGCTGCATTGGCTGGCCGAAGGCAGCAGCAACAAGAACATCGCCCGTGAGCTCGCCATCAGCCCCCGCACGGTCGAAATCCACCGCGCCAACATGATGGCGAAACTGGGTGCGAAACACGCGGCAGAGGCTGTTCGCCTGCGGATTGAATCCGATATGGCCGCGGGTCAAGCTGCCTGACCGCTCCCGCCTGATTGGGGCCGCCTGTTCGGGCCGCATTATCGGCAGAAAGACCCGTCCCCCTTTTCCACGTGCAGATGATCGCGGTGGGCGGCGTTGTAATCCGGCCCCAGCACCGTGCCGAACCGTTTGCAGGCGCTGGCGTGCACCACTTTCAGGAATTCGCGTTCCGCCTCAGACCCGCCGCCCCAATCATCCACCACGCTGATCCGCCGCCCATCGGCCAGGATGAAGGCGGATACATCAATCGCCTCTGCCGAGGCATGGGCGGATCGGCGCGCGCTGCCGGAAACATTGCGGCAGGAATAGCTGCCCATCGTCTCGATCCGTTGCAGCGGGCTGCCCAATATCTGCCGCGCCGCCCGGTCTACCCCGAACCGTGCCCACCCCGCCATCAGATCGGCCGTGGGGCAGGTAACCGGCCCGATATTGCCGAGGCTGAAACGCGCGGCATCCCCCTGCAGCGCGTTCAGATTGACCGCGTTGAGTGTGGAGCATCCCGCACCGTAATAGCGGTCCGGCACCGGGGTGAACTGCGTGCCCGCCTGTCCCAGCTTGGCCAGGCACCGCCCCGCGCCGGGCGTGACCGCCACTGCGGAA
>JBGSJO010000098.1:0-31660 GCA_041741895.1 Pontixanthobacter sp. | reverse complement strand
TTGCGCGCATCGCCGCGCGCCTCCAGCGCCGCGCGGATGGCGAGGATCCCGCACAATTCGCCATGCGCGCCCGCCTTGGGGCTCATGGCCACGGCGGGCATTCCGGTCAGCGTCTTGAGCCATTCGGCCAGTTCATAAATTACCCCGAGCGCGCCCTGCGCGGTGGAGGTCGGCGCCATCGGGTGCAGGTCGGCAAAACCGGGCAGCCGCGCGACTTTCTCATTCAGCCGCGGATTGTGCTTCATGGTGCAGCTGCCGAGCGGGAACAGGCCCAGATCGATGGCGTAATTCTGGCGACTGAGCCGCGTATAGTGGCGCACGGTTTCTGGTTCGGACAGGCCGGGCAGGCCGATATCGGCGGTGCGCTCCATCCCGCCAAGGCGGTTCGGCGCGGCCGTATCCGGCTCCGGCAGATCGACACCGGTGGTATTCCTGTCGCCGATCTCGAAGATCAGCGCCTCGTCCAGCATCAGCGCGCGGTTGCCGGTATGGGTCGGCGGACCGCCGATTTTCTCGCCATCGGAGGTCATTTCGGGCTTCCAGCCGCTCTTGTTCGGGGCGTTCATGCGAGCTTCTCCCTCAATGCCGCCGCGAGGGTCTGAATATCCTCCTCGGTGGTGGTTTCGGTCACCACGACCAGCAGCCCGCGCGACAATTCGGGATGGCCGGGATAGAGCCGACCGAGCGAGACGCCCGCCAGCACGTTCTCGGCGGCGAGTTCGCGCACGATTTGCCGCGCATCCCCGTCCAGCAGCAGGGTGAATTCGTTGAAAAACGCATCGTTCAGCAGGCGCACTCCGGGCACTGCGGCCAGCACATCGGCGGCGATACAGGCCAGCCGGTGGTTTTCCGCCGCAAGCGCGCGCAGGCCTTTTTCGCCCAGCAGGGTCATGTGGACGCTGAACGCCAGCGCGCACAATCCCGAATTGGTGCAGATGTTGCTGGTCGCCTTTTCGCGCCTGATATGCTGTTCGCGGGTGGACAGGGTAAGCACGAAGCCGCGCTTGCCCTCCGCATCCACGGTTTCCCCGCAGAGCCGACCCGGCATCTGGCGGACGTGCTTGGGATCGCGCACGGCAAACAGACCCAGATACGGCCCGCCGAACTGCAGCCCGACACCGATCGACTGGCCTTCCCCGACAACGATATCCGCGCCGAGTTCGCCCGGCGACGTGATCGCGCCAAGCGCCACCGGTTCGGTGTTGACCACGATCAGCAGCGCGCCCCTGGCATGGGTAGCACCGGCAATTTCCTGCAAATCGGGCAGGCGGCCGAGGATGTCGGGATATTGTACCACCACGCAGGATGTCTGGTCGTCGATCCGCGAAATCAGTCCCGCATTGTCGGCTCTGGACTTGACCGCGGGCTGCGCATCGGCGATCGTGTCGCCAGTGAACTTGGCCATGGTCTTGACCACATTGGTGTAATGCGGATGCAGCGCGCCCGACAGGACCGCCCGTTTCCGCTTGGTCACGCGCCCGGCCATCGCCACCGCTTCCCAGCAAGCGGTCGAACCGTCATACATCGACGCGTTGGCCACCGCGCAGCCATACAGCCGCGCGACCTGGCTCTGGAATTCGAACAACATCTGCAGCGTGCCCTGCGCAATTTCCGGCTGGTACGGCGTATAGGCGGTCAGGAATTCGCCGCGCTGGATGATATGATCGACGCTGGCCGGAACGTGATGCTTGTAAGCCCCCGCACCAAGGAAAAACGGCACGCTCGATGCGGCCATGTTCTGCGCCGCCAAAGCCGCCATGTGCCGTTCGACCGCCATTTCGCTGGCGTGGAGCGGAAGCCCGCGGATCGGGCCGTCGAGCTGCGCTTCCGGCGGCACATCGACGAACAGTGCATCCACGTCGGGCGAGCCGATCACATCAAGCATCGCCGAACGGTCGGCATCGGTCAGAGGTAGGTAACGCATTGTTTCTCCTAACGCCTCGCCTCTTCAGAGGAGAGGCAGTGAGACTTGGCCTTGCGAAGCAATGCCTAGTCGCAGCGGGGTGGTGTTCTTAGCCAACGTGGCCGGTCGGCCTCACCACCACCCCCAACCCCCTCCTCTGAAGAGGAGGGGGTTAAGCGTGCCTAAAGCCCTTCGACAAACACCGTGTAGGTCTTCTCGTCCATCAGGCCTTCAAGCTCGCTGCGATCGCTGATGGTCAGTTTGAAGAACCAGCCGTCTTCTTCCGGCGAGGTGTTGACCAGCGCCGGATCGTCTTCCAGCGCGCCGTTGGCTTCGGTCACTTCGCCGGAGATTGGCGCATAGACATCGCTCGCCGCCTTGACCGATTCGACCACCGCCGCATCGCCGCCCTGTTCTACGATCGTGCCGACATCGGGCAATTCGACGAAGACGATATCGCCCAATTGTTCCTGCGCGTAATCGGTGATCCCGACCGTCGCGGTATCGCCTTCGACATCGATCCATTCATGTTCTTCGGTAAAGTAACGGCTCATCTGGGGTCTCCTCGATAATAACGGTGCGGGACGAATGGCATCGGCGCGACCTGCGCATCCAGCCGTTTGCTGCGAACTTCGATCTGCAAGCGCGTGCCATCGGCTGCGTGGTCGGCATTGATATAGGCCATCGCAATGGGGTAGCCGAGCGTGGGCGAGAAACCGCCTGAAGTTACCCGGCCGATCTGCCGGTCGCCCGCAAACACCAGCGCGCCTTCGCGGGCGGGCATCCGGCCCTCAACGATCAGGCCGACACGCTTTGTCGCAGGGCCCGATGCAAAAACCGGCGTGATGGCCGCATGGCCCATCCAGCCGCCCGCCTCGCGGCGGCTCTTGCTCAGCGCGAACGACAGGCCCGCAGACACCGGATCGGTTTCGGGATCAAGATCATGGCCGTACAGCGGCAATCCCGCCTCCAACCGTAAGCTGTCGCGCGCACCCAGGCCGACGGGATTAACCCTGTCGTCGGCCACCAGCGCATCGGCCAGCGCCTCCGCCATGTCGGCAGCAATCGAGATTTCGAAACCGTCTTCGCCGGTATAACCGGCACGGCTCACCCACAGGGCGGTGCCGTTCCACTCGAACGCAGCGGCTGTCATGAAAGTCAGCGCGCCGGTGCCGGGGACCAATCCCTCCAGCACAGCGCCCGCTTCCGGGCCCTGCAACGCCAGCAGCGCCAGGTCGGCATTATGGGTGAGCGTGATCTCATCCGGCAGATGTTCGCGCAAATGAGCGATATCGTCCCATTTGACCGCACCGTTGACGACCAATGCAAGATGCTCGCCCGTATTGGTGATGATCAGATCGTCGAGAATACCGCCATTTTCATCCAACAGCAGCGAATAGCGCATCCGGCCAGGCTTCAGCGCCGAGATACCGCCCGGCACCAGCGCCTCAAGAGCTTCGGCGGCATTTTCGCCTTCTAGGACCAGCTGGCCCATGTGGCTGACATCGAACAGCGACGCATGATTGCGGGTCCATTCATGCTCGGCCACGATCCCGCCATTTTGGCCGGTGTACTGGATCGGCATCTGGTAACCGGCAAATTCGACCATCCGCCCGCCATGCGCACGGTGCCACGCGTCGAGCGGCAGCACCTGCTGTTCCGGCAGATCGTCTGGATGGGTTTCGGATTGATCTTCGTTCACGCATGAATTCCCGTCAGACATGGCGGCGCATCCTTCACAGGAAACACCTTCACCACGCCCCCTCTGTCGGGAATACCTGAGAGTTTTACCTGCCCACCCTTTTCAAAAAAAGGAATGGCAGGATTACCCCTTCGGTGGCACCCGATTGCGCGGGCACGCTTTCCAGAGTGTCTGCCACATCACGGTCCGTTTGCCTGAGAGTTTCCGGGGCGGTTGCTCCTTCGGCGCCGAGAGCCTGTTACAGCCCGCGATCTCTCCCGTGATATGGCCGGGAATCATTCGAACCCCGGCGACGGGAACCGCTTTTGCCCAGCCGTGTGCCCACGTCAATGCCCGTTTCGTGAATACCAGCCGCTATTGTCCACGTTGCAGCTTGAATTGCCCCTCGGGACCGGTAAGAAGCGGTGACGAAGCCGGAAAACCATGACAGTCACCGAAGTTTACCTAATCGCCTTGCTGATCATCCTGGCGGTGCCTTGGCTTGCCTGGCGGCTGCTTGGCAGCGATGCTTGGGCGCCGCTGGTGGTAGTCCAGATCCTGGCCGGTATATTACTGGGCCCGGGACTGATCGGGGCCGCATTCCCCGATTATTACGCCTTTGTATTCCGCCCTGACGTGATCACCGCGCTGAACGGCGTTGCCTGGTGGGCGGTGATGCTGTTCGTCTGGATCGCGGGGATTGAACTGGATTTGTCTCAGGCTTGGCGGCACCGGCGCGAAACGGGCATTACCGCCGGTTTCGCGCTCGGCGTGCCGCTGGTGCTGGGGTCGCTCGCCGGGCTGCTGCTGATGGGCTGGTCGGACGTTTGGCAGGGCCCGGACGGTGCCGCGTGGCAGGTGGTGCTGGGCATCGGCATGGCCTGCGCCGTCACCGCCTTGCCGATCCTGGTGCTGTTCATGGAAAAGCTTGAAATCCTGCGCACCGGGCTGGGCCAGAGGATCCTGCGCTATGCCAGTCTCGACGATATCGCGATCTGGGGCGTTCTGGCCCTGATCCTGCTCGACTGGGAACGAATCGGGCGGCAGATCGCCTTCCTGGCCGGGTTCATCATCGCGGCGTGGCTGATCCGCAAACTGATGGTCCGGGTGCAGGAGGCGGACCGCTGGCCGATCGGACTGATCTGGCTGGCGCTATGCGGACTGGCGGGCGACTGGTCGGGTTTGCATTACATGGTCGGCGCGTTTCTCGCCGGGACGGTCCTGGATGCGCGGTGGTTCGGGCTCGATGCGATGGACCGGTTTCGCCAGATCATCCTGCTCACCATCATGCCGGTGTTTTTCCTGTCCACCGGCCTGCGCACCCAGTGGGAAACCGGCGGTGTGGCCGTGTTCAGCGCAGCCGCACTACTGCTGGCTGCATCGGTCGGCGGCAAATTGCTGGGTCTTGCGGCAGCGGGGCGGATTTTGCGCTGGCCCCGCGGCGAGGCGCAGCTGATCGGCTGGCTGCTCCAGACCAAGGCGCTGATCATGATCATATTTGCCAATGTCTTGCTGGACAAGGCGATTATAACCAGCACCGCCTTCACCGCATTATTGTTGATGGCGGTGGCGAGCACGATGTTATCCGTTCCGATGGCGAGCCCGCTGTTGCAGCGCCTAGGACGAATGATCGACAGGGAGGCCTGAGAAAGAGCGCTGTCAGTCGAGATTGGGCCGCAGCCACCGCTCTGCCTTGGCCAGATCGGCCCCGCGCCGCGCCGCATAATCTTCCAATTGGTCACGCCCGACCCGCGCCACCCCGAAATAGGACGCTTCGGGATGGGCGAAATAGAACCCGCTGACCGCCGCGGTGGGCCACATGGCGAAACTTTCGGTCAGGGTCAGTCCGACATTGGCGGGCGCATCGAGCAGGTCGAACAGGATCGGCTTCAAGCTGTGATCGGGACATGCGGGATAGCCCGGCGCAGGGCGGATTCCGCGGTATTGTTCCTTGATCAGCGCTTCGTTGGTGAGCTGTTCACCCGGCGCATAACCCCATAGGTCGGTGCGGACATGCTGGTGCAGCCGCTCGGCCATGGCTTCCGCGAACCGGTCCGCCAGCGCTTTCAGCAGAATGTCGGAATAATCGTCATGCGCGGCCTGAAACCGGGCCGAATGTTCTTCGATCCCGTGGATGCCGACCGCAAAACCGCCGATCCAGTCACCTGCCGGATCGATGAAGTCGGCGAGGCAGTAATTGGCGCGGTCCCGGCTTTTCTTGACCTGCTGGCGAAGGAAGGGGAGCCTTTCCCCGCTATCCAGCAGCACATCATCCCCGTCCCGCCGACATGGCCAGAAGCCTGCAACCGCCCTCGCGGTCAGCCATTTTTCCGCGATGATCCGGTCCAGCATCGCCTGCGCATCGTCAAACAGCGACCGGGCGCTTTCCCCGATCACTTCATCAGTCAGGATCGCGGGATAATTGCCGTGGAGTTCCCACGCGCGGAAGAACGGGGTCCAGTCGATCACTTCGCGCAAATCGGTGAGCGGCCAATCGCCAAATGCGTGAACGCCCGGCTTTACCGGTGCGGCCGGTTTGTCCGCCAGATCAGGCTTGAAACCGGCGGCGCGGGCTTCCCCCAGCGGCAGCAGTTCGGACTGGCCCTTGTTGGCACGTTTGAAGCGCAGATCATCATATTCGGCCTTCACATCAGCCACGAAATCATCTCGCAGGGTGTCGGACAGCAGCTTGCTCGCCACGCCCACCGCGCGGCTGGCATCTAGGACATGGATCACCGGGCCGGTATAGGCCGGTTCGATGCGCAGCGCGGTGTGCACCTTGCTGGTGGTCGCGCCGCCGATCAGCAGCGGCATGGTCATGCCCGCACGCTGCATTTCTTCGGCCACGGTGACCATTTCATCCAGTGACGGGGTGATCAGGCCGCTGAGGCCAATCATGTCGACATCCTCTGTCTTGGCGACTTCGAGGATTTTCGGCCACGGCACCATCACGCCAAGGTCGATCACTTCGTAACCATTGCACTGCAGCACCACGCCGACGATGTTCTTGCCGATATCATGCACGTCGCCCTTTACGGTCGCCATGATGATCTTGCCCTTGGCTTTTGCGCCCTCTTCCTTCTCCGCCTCGATATAGGGGATCAGATGTGCGACAGCCTTCTTCATCACGCGGGCCGATTTGACGACCTGCGGCAAGAACATCTTGCCGCTGCCGAACAGGTCGCCGACCACGTTCATCCCGTCCATCAGCGGGCCTTCGATCACGTGGATCGGGCGGCCGCCCTCAGCCTCGAACCGGGCGCGCAGTTCTTCGGTATCGGATACCACATCGGCGTCGATACCTTTGACCAGCGCATGTTCCAGCCGCTTTTCCACCGGCCAGCCGCGCCATTCGGCGGCGGCCTTTTCCTGGGCGACATCGGTTCCCTTGTAGCTTTCTGCCAGTTCGATCAGCCGTTCGGTCGCGGTCAGCTCGCCGTGGCCCTGATCCTTTGGCGCGCGCATCAGGATCACATCCTCGCAGGCATCGCGCAGCAACGGATCGATCTGGTCGTAAATGTCGAGCTGCCCGGCGTTGACGATTGCCATGTCGAGACCGGCGGGGATCGCATGATAGAGGAACACCGAATGCATCGCGCGGCGCACCGTTTCATTGCCGCGGAAACTGAAGCTGAGATTGGACAGGCCGCCCGATGTCTTCACATGCGGGCAGTTGGACTTGATCTCCCGCACTGCCTCGATGAAATCGAGGCCGTAGCGGTCATGCTCCTCGATGCCCGTCGCCACCGCGAACACATTGGGATCGAAGATGATGTCTTCCGGCGGGAAGCCGATGCCGGTGAGCAATTTATACGCCCGGCTGCAAATCTCGATCTTGCGCGCCTTGGTATCCGCCTGGCCGGTTTCGTCGAACGCCATCACCACCACAGCGGCGCCGTAATCCATGCATTTCCGGGCCTGTTCGAGGAATTGCGCCTCGCCTTCCTTCATCGAAATCGAATTGACGATCGGCTTGCCCGACACGCATTTCAGGCCCGCTTCGATTACGTGCCATTTGGAACTGTCGATCATCACCGGAACGCGGGCGATGTCAGGCTCCGCCGCGATCAGTTTGAGGAAAGTGGTCATGGCGTGGACGGCATCGAGCAGCCCTTCGTCCATGTTCACATCGATGATCTGGGCGCCGTTTTCGACCTGTTGCCGCGCGACCTCGACCGCGGCGGTGTAATCATCCGCCATGATCAGCTTCTTGAACCGGGCAGAGCCGGTGACATTGGTCCGCTCGCCGATATTGACGAATTGGGAGCCGGTGGCGGAGGTGGCAGTCTGGTCAGTCATTTAAGCTCAATTCATGATCCTAGCGTAGGCCAAGATCGTTTTCAGTAAGGGCGCGCTGTAGGAGGGCGATCCCAGCGTTCGCTGGGAAGACGGGCTGCGTCATGCCGCCATCGTAAAAGGTTCGAGGCCCGCGAGCCGCGTTACAGTCGGCGGCACCGGCACACTGCGCGGTTCCAGCCCGGCAACAGCCTTCACTATAGCGGCGATGTGTTCTGGTGTGGAACCGCAGCAGCCGCCGAGGATGTTGACCTGTCCGCCTGCCGCCCATTCGCGCACCAGCGCGGCGGTGGTTTCGGGTTCCTCGTCATATTCGCCCAGTTCATTGGGCAGTCCGGCGTTGGGATAGGCCATCAGCAGCGTATCGGCGATCTTGCTGAGCAGCTGTATATGCGGGCGTAATTGCTCCGCGCCGAAACTGCAATTGAGGCCGATGGTGACCGGATTGGCATGGCGCACCGCGTGCCAGAACGCCTCCACCGTATGGCCCGACAGATTGCGCCCCGAAAGGTCGGTCAGGGTCATCGACAGCATGATCGGCACATCGCGGCCCAGTTCCTGCGCCAGCCTGCGGACCGCGAAAATACCGGCCTTGGCGTTGAGCGTGTCGAAAATGGTCTCGATCAGAATGAAATCTACCCCGCCCTCGACCAGCGCGGCGGCCTGTTGGTGATAGACATCCACCAGATAATCGAAGGTAATCTCGCGAAAGCCGGGGTCTTCGACATCGGGCGACAGCGACAGGGTCTTGTTGGTCGGGCCGATCGCCCCGGCAACAAACCGCGGGCGCTCGATCCCGCATTCGGCATCCTTCGCCGCAAATTCATCGGCCATGGTGCGGGCGATCCTGGCGGAAGCGACATTGATGTCCCTCACCAGCGCTTCCGCCGCATAATCGGCCTGGCTGATCAAATTGGCGGAAAAGGTGTTGGTCGAAATGACATCCGATCCCGCCTCCAGATAGGCGCGGGTGATGTCCTCAATCACATCGCGGCGGGTTAGCGCGAGGATGTCGTTATTGCCCTTCTGGTCCGCGGCGAGCCCCAGATCGCCCGCATAATCGGCTTCCGACAATTTGCGGTTCTGGATCTGGGTGCCGAACGCGCCATCGAAAATCAGTACGCGCCTGGCCGCCTCGGCGTTGAGCCGTTTCCGGGGGGTGGGGGTTGTCATAGTGCGTCTCCGTGCGGCCGCATCCCGAGCATATGGCAGATTGCATAGGCCAGGTCGGCGCGGTTCAGGGTATAGAAGTGGAATTGGCGGATGCCGCCCGCATACAGGCGGCGGCACAATTCCGCCGAAACGGTCGCGGCGACCAGCTGGCGCGCGGCGGGGCGTTCATCCAGCCCTTCGAACAATCCATCCATCCAGGCGGGAATTTCCGCGCCGCAGGCCCCCGCAAATTTGCGCGCCTGCGCCACGTTGGTCACCGGCAGGATACCGGGAAGCACCGGGGCGGTGATACCCTTGGCCGCCAGCTTGTCCTGAAACCGGAAGAAGGTTTCCGGCGCGAAGAAGAATTGCGAAATTGCGCGTGTCGCGCCCGCGTCCAGCTTGCGCTTCAGATTGTCGATGTCGCTGTCGGGGCACGATGCGTCGGGATGGGTTTCGGGATAGGCGGCGACTGAAATCTCGAATTCTGCGATCTGTTTCAGGCCCGCCACCAGATCCGCCGCGCTGGCATAGCCTTCGGGATGGGGAACAAACGGCGCGCCCGGCTGTCCCGCATCGCCGCGCAACGCGACGATATGGCGCACACCGGCTTCCCAGTAATGTTCCGCCACTTCGCGGATTTCCGCCTTGGTCGCATCCACGCAGGTCAGATGCGCGGCGGCGGGCAGATGCGCCTCGGCAATGATCCGGGCGACGGTATTATGCGTACGTTCCCGCGTCGATCCGCCTGCGCCATAGGTGACCGACACGAAAGCGGGGTTGAGCGGCTTCAGCTGCTGGACCGAATCCCACAGGATCGCTTCCATCTTCTCCGTCTTGGGCGGGAAGAATTCGAAAGATGCGGCTATATCGCCCGGCAGCGATGCGAACAGCGGCGTGTCGACTGCGGTGCGGGCTTCGCGCACCGGATCGAGGGGCTGCACTGGTTCCGGGGGGGAACTCATCGGATGACCTTCTTTCCTGATACTTGCAATCTGGGCGCGCCGCTGCGTTCTCCCAACCAGATTTTGACGACCAGTTCCTCGCCCGGAAGCGAGATCGCTGCCGCGCTGTCGTAGCCCGCATCGCGCAGCATTCCGGCCATGGCTTCGTCGGTGAAGCCGAGCCGCGCATGGGCGTAGCGGTCTCGCAAATCTTCGCGTCCGTGACTGGCGAAATCGATGATCGCGATCCGCCCACCAGGCTTGGTGACGCGCGCCGCCTCTGTCAGCGCCGCCGCCGGATCCTGCGCGAAATGCAGCACCTGATGCAGCAATACCGTATCGAACCGGTGCGCGGCAAAGGGCAAATTGGCGAAGTCGCCTTGCACCAATTCGACCCCGCCAGCGGGCAGATGCTGCAATTTGGCCCGCGCCACGCGCAACATGTCGAGACTTTTGTCCAGCGCCACGATAGACGCCGCACGCGGGGCAAACAGTTCCGCCATCCTGCCTGTACCGGTGCCGATATCGAGTACATGGCCAAGGACAGTATCGCCGAGTGCGGCCTTTAGCCGTTCCTCGACTTGCCCATCCGGGCTGTGAAGGCTGCGCAATTTATCCCAATCCTGCGCATGGGCAGCAAAGTAATGGGCAGCACTTTCATCGCGCGAGGCACGGATGGAGGCAAGTTGGCGGCGATCCTCCTCGCATATGGAGGAAAACTGCATGTCGTCCCGCTCGGCGCAGGCCAGCAGGTCTGCCACAGCCCCGAGTGTCGGGTTGCCCGGCTTGCCAGGCGCGCGCAGAAATACCCAGCTTCCCTCGCGGTGGCGCTGCGCCAGTCCGGCATCGCACAATATTCCGATGTGCCGGGAAACGCGCGGCTGGCTCTGCCCCAGAACCTGGGCCAGTTCGCCGACTGCCAGTTCCATTACCCCCAACAGCCGCATGATCCGCAGTCTGGTAGGGTCGGCCAAGGCCCGCATGATGGTCTCGATACGCATTGTACGCCCTACATATAAAGATATTCTTATATCTGCAAGCGCCCATTGGCTGATTGCCCATTGGCTGATCTGTGCAAGAAAGCCCTGTCCGGACTATTTCACGCTGCCGCGCTGGAGCAGTGTGACCGGGACGCGCCGTTCCGATTTGGCCCCGCCGGATTCCCCGAGCACGGTCTGGACAAGCATTGCGCCCGCAACTTCGAAATCTGGATGGATGCTGGTGAGCGGCGGGCTGGTATGGATGCCTGCCCGGATACCATCAAAACCGACAATACCGCATTGGCCGGGGACCGAAATTCCCCGATCGCGCAATTCGTCCATCGCCCCCAGCGCAATCGAATCGCAAGCCGCGAACAACCCGTCGAACGGTGTGCCGCTGCCAACCAGCGCGGAAATTGCGCCGCGCCCCTGGGTCTCCCGGTTGGCCGCATAATCGACCTGTTGCAAGCGCGGCGGCAGCCCTGCGGCCTCCATCGCGGCGCGGTACCCTTCATAGCGTTCACGAAACTGGCGCTGCGGCGAATCGACCGCGCCCAGGTGCACGATGCTGCGGTAACCGGCGTCGATCAGCCGCCTGGTGGCAATCAATCCGCCTTCGTAATTGTCCGAACGGACCCATTCCAGTTCGTCAAATGGCGATCCCCAGAACACCGTAGCGCGCCCATCCAGGCTCAAATGGCGGAAATATTGCCAGGCGGCGTCATTGGCGGTGGTGCCGATCACGATCACCCCGTCGGCCTGGCCGCTTTCTTCATATTTGCCGAAAAACTGATCGGGGGTTGCCTGGAAGGACACCAGCGTCTGGTAACCCATCCCCGATGCCGCTGCGCAGACACTGCCCAGCAAGGAAAAATAGAACGGGTTGATGTCGCTCGCCGCTTCGCCCGGGCGGCAGATCACCACCACCGCGAGCGTGCCGGTGCGGCCCTGCCGCAATTGGGCAGCGCGGGTATCGACCATATACCCCAGCGTTTCAGCCGATTTGATCACCCGGGCGCGGGTAGCCTCGGTAATGGCGCTGGAATTGGCGAGTGCCCGCGATACGGTGGACTGGCTGACACCGGCATGTTCGGCCACATCGAAAGAGGTTACCCGGGGGCGCAATTTGCGGTCAATCATTCGGCAGCCTCCCACGTTATTTTTTACACCCTATGCCCCGCCGGGCGGCATCATGCAAACCTTCCAATCGGCGGCAGATTGATTGCGCCGCTAACTTGGGTTTGCCGGAGAAATTCGCGATCAATTCGCACTTGCACAAAATCAGGGGGAGCCAAACGCTTCAAAAGCGTGTAGGGGCGCTGCATTGACCGATCGGCACTTGCATTAATAGGCTTGCGAGAAAAGGTGGTCAGCAGCAGGTCTGCCCTACCCCGATCCGTTTCCTTTTGAAAATGCGAGTCCCATGAATTTTACCGATTTACCGCCATTCCTTGGCGAAGCACTGGCCGAACGCGGCTACGAAAAACTCACCGCCGTACAGGACGCCGTGATCGAAGCCGGGGCGATTGGCCGCGATCTGGTCGTGTCGGCGCAGACCGGTTCGGGCAAGACAGTCGCCTTTGGCCTCGCCATGGCAGACCAATTGCTGGGCGCAACCGGCAGCGTGCCGCATGGTATCGCCCCGCTGGCGCTGGTGATCGCACCGACGCGCGAACTGGCCTTGCAGGTCAGCCGCGAATTGATGTGGCTTTACGGCAAGGCAGGCGCGCGTATCGCGACCTGTGTTGGCGGGATGGACGCGTCCAAGGAACGGCGTTCCCTGCGCGGCGGCGCACAGATCGTGGTCGGCACACCGGGCCGGCTGCGCGATCATCTCGAACGCGGCGCGCTCGACCTGTCAGCGCTGAAAGCCGTGGTCCTGGATGAAGCGGATGAGATGCTCGACATGGGCTTCCGCGAAGATCTCGAGGAAATTCTCGACGCAACACCTGAAGGCCGCCGGACCCTGTTGTTCAGCGCGACCATGCCGAAATCGATCGTGTCGCTGGCCAAGCGCTATCAAAAAGATGCCATGCGCATTTCCACTGTCGGAGACGATCGCGGCCACGGCGATATCTCCTATCAGGCAGTGACGGTATCCCCGTCGGAAATCGAAAATGCGGTGGTTAATCTGCTGCGTTTTCACGAGGCGGAAACAGCCATGCTGTTCTGCGCCACGCGGGAAAATGTCCGCCGGCTGCATTCCACCCTGCAGGAACGCGGATTTACCGTGGTGGCCCTTTCGGGCGAACATTCGCAGCAGGAACGCAACGCGGCAATGCAGGCGATGCGCGATCGGCGCGCACGCGTTTGCGTGGCCACCGATGTCGCCGCGCGCGGGATCGATCTGCCCACGCTCAGCCTGGTGATCCATGTTGAAATTCCCCGCGATGCGGAAGCCTTGCAGCACCGTTCGGGCCGCACCGGCCGTGCGGGCAAGAAGGGCACCGCGGTTATCCTGGTACCTTATCCGAAGCGCAAGCGAGTCGAATCCATGCTCCGCGGCGCGAAGATCAACGCCGACTGGATCAATGCCCCCACGCCGCAGGAAATCCAGAAGCAGGACCGGGAACGGCTGCTGACCGCACTTCTCGCGCCAGTGGAAGTGGACGAGGAAGACCGCGCCCTGGCCCAGAAGCTGATGGCCGAACGCACGCCGGAAGATATTGCGGCCGCGCTGGTCCACGCGCACCGTGCCGCCATGCCGCAGCCCGAAGAGCTGATCGAGAACACGCCCGAGGCGCGCAAGGCCGCGCAGCAGGAACGCCATCGTCCCGGCTTCGAAGATACCGTCTGGTTCCGGATGGATATCGGCCGCCGGCAGAATGCCGATCCCCGCTGGCTGCTCCCGCTGCTGTGCCGCCGCGGGCACATCACCCGTAACGAAGTGGGCGCGATCCGGATCGGCCCATCCGAGACGTTTTTTCAGGTCCCGCGCAATATCGCCGACAAATTCGATGACGCGATCCAGCGCACCGCCCAGTCGGAAGACGATGGCGAACCAGTATTGATCGTCCGCGACGAAGGCGGCCCGCGCGAACAGGCCCGCAACAACAGCAAGCCGCACCGGAAAGGCCCGCCAGCCGGATCGGGTCCTCGTCATGATGGGCCACGTCATGAAGGACCGCGCAATAATGGCCCCCGTCATGATGGCCCGCGGCCGGAAGGCGCCCGCACTTATGCCAAAGCGAGTGGCAAGCCCCCGTTCAAGGGCGGCCCGAACAAAGGCAGCCCATTCAAAGGTGGCCCGAAAAAAGGCGGCGGTTTCAAAGGTTCTCCCAAGCCGCAAGCCTGAGTTTTTGATGAGCGGGCTTAGCCGGGGGCTGCTCCGGCCAGGCGCGCCATCAAATGATCCAGCAACAGCTTAACTTGCGTTGGCGTGTGGTGCATCCCACGGCAAATGGCGTGCATCCAGGCTGATCAGATTGTTCAGCTCGATCAATATCGCGCGTGAATGATAGCCCAGCAATTGCTGCACCGGAACAGCCAGATTGCGCACCAGGATTGCCGCTTCCTGAGACGAGAAATCGCTCAGGCCGCGCGCGCGCTCGTGCCCCTCTTCGTCATAGACATGCAGGACATCCCCCTTCGCGAAATTGCCTTCAAGCGAGATTACATCCTCCCGCCCGATACCCCGGACACCCTCAGCAACGGCCTTTGCTGCCTCCGAATTGATCACGATGCTACCGGCCATATGCAGCCGCTCACTCAGCCATAGCGGCCAGCCGGTCAGCGGGGCTTCATGTGCAATACAGGTCGTGCATTGGCGCAGTCCCTTGAGGACAGAGGAAATCGGATCGTCCGCCTCGCCATTGGCGATCAGGGTGGTACAGCCAGAATTCTGCGCCATGTTGGCTGCCTGCAATTTGGTCAGCATCCCCCCGGTGCCAAGCGTGCTCACACCCTCGGTCACCGCCAGATATTCGCTGACATCGTGCACCGTTTCCACCAGCTTGGCCCCGGGCTGGGACGGGTCGCGATCGTAAAGTCCATCGACACTGGTCAGGATTACCAGATGGTCGGCCTGCACCATCTGGGCAACTTTTGCCGCCAGCCGGTCATTGTCGCCAACACGTATTTCCTCAGTCGTGATCGTGTCGTTTTCATTGATGATCGGCAGCACCTTCGACCGGAGCAAGCGGTGGAGCGTGTTTTTGGTATTCAGGAAACGAGGGTGATCCTCGAAGTCCCCTAACGTCACCAGGATTTGCGCAACGTTGACATCATATTCGTGCCCGATTTGCTTGTATGCGCCCAGCAGCAAGGGCATGCCGCAGGCCGCTGCCGCCTGTTTGTCTCGCAATCCAGCCGTTTTAGGGGTGACGCCGATCATCTTCATCCCCAGCGCGACCGCGCCCGAGGAACACAGTACCACCTCGACGCCTTCATTCCTCAGCAGGGCGATATCTTCCACCACCCGCTGCAGGAAGGACCAACGCGGCGTGAGGCGCGACTGGTCAGCCAGAAGACTTGAACCAATCTTTATTACAACTCGTTTTACTTTATTCACACAAAACCCAATTATTTATAATATTTACTATATCTTATAGACAAATTCTGAAATTTTGATAAATTCTAGAAGACTTTTCTGGTACTCGGCATTCACACACGCCTTATAGCCAACTCACCATTTTTGACAAGTTTTGACTCGATAACAGCAGAAATTTCCCAAATTATGCTCTGACTTGCGGTATTTATTCAATTCTTCTAATATTGATTTTACGATTAAATTCCTGTTGTGCGGGATATTCCCCTTGCAACGGGCGGCGGGTTGGATTTGCGCAGCATACGCGCTAGAGGCAGCAGCATTCGATCCTGTCCGGGGAGAAAGCGACGGCTTTCCGCCTGCTGCTCCTTCATAGTTTAACTGCCCCACGGAACCTGCCATGAATTTCGAAACTGGCGTATCGCTTGCCGCATATTTCATCCTGATGCTGGGCATCGGACTGTATGCCTGGCAGAAATCCACCAGCAATGTCTCCGAATTCATGCTCGGCGGCCGCCAACTTCGGCCGTCCGTCGCCGCCCTGTCGGCCGGGGCGTCGGACATGAGCGGGTGGATGCTGATGGGCCTGCCCGGCGCGGTCTATGTCGCCGGGATCAACGCTGCCTGGATCGCAGTCGGCCTGCTGATCGGCGCATGGGCCAACTACCTGCTCGTTGCACCCCGGCTGCGGGTTTATACCGAAGTGACCGACGATGCGGTCACCATCCCCGATTATCTGGAAAAACGGTTCGAAGACACCAGCCGCAATATCCGCGTCATCGCTTCGCTGGTTATCGTCATCTTCTTCACTCTCTACACCTCTGCCGGGCTGGTGGCGGGCGGCAAATTGTTCGAGGCGTCTTTCGGCTTCGATTACCGCCTGGGCCTGATCGTAACCGCGGGCGTGGTGATGGCCTACACGCTGGTCGGCGGTTTCCTGGCGGTCAGCCTGACAGATTTCGTGCAAGGCTGCATCATGTTCGCCGCGCTGGTGCTGGTCCCGATCGTCACCCTGGCCGATCTCGGCGGCTGGTCCGCGACGAGCGAGGCGGTCCGCGCCGTCAATCCGGACTATCTCGGCTGGTTTTCCGGCGTGACCGCGCTGGGCATAATTTCCAGCATGGCGTGGGGCCTGGGCTATTTCGGCCAGCCGCATATCATCGTGCGATTCATGGCCGTCCGGTCGGTGAAGGATATTCCCACAATGCGCCGCATCGGCATGTCTTGGATGCTGGTAACGGTCGTCGGATCGGTCATGTGCGGCATTGTCGGGCTGGCCTTTGTCACCCGCACCGGCGCGCCGCTGGGTGATCCGGAGACGATCTTCATCGTCCTGTCGCAGACCCTGTTCCATCCCTACATCGCAGGCTTCCTGCTAGCCGCGATCCTCGCCGCGATCATGAGCACGATCTCCTCGCAATTGCTGGTGTCATCCAGCTCCCTGACGGAAGATTTCTACAAAACCTTCCTGCGTTCGGGTGCCAGCCAGAGCGAGCTGGTGCTGGTTGGCCGGATTGCCACGTTGGCGGTGGCGCTGGTCGCCATCGGGCTGGCGCTGGACCGGTCGAGCAGCATCTTGTCGCTGGTCGGCAATGCCTGGGCCGGGTTCGGTGCCGCCTTTGGACCGGTGATCCTGCTCAGCCTGCATTGGCGCGGCATCACCCGCAGCGGCGCATTGGCCGGGATCATCGCGGGCGCGGGCACGGTGCTGATCTGGCTCTACGCCCCGTTCACGATCGGCGGGCAGGCCCCGACGGCGGTGATTTACGAAATCATTCCTGGCTTCATCATGAGCGCCCTAGCCGCCCTTGGGGTGAGCAAGCTGGGCGGCCCCCTATCGGCGAAAGTCGAAGGGCAGTTCGACCGGATGCTCGCCTTGAAATGACCGCCCTCACCGATATAACGGCTGCATGGCGCGCCTGATCCTGTTCAACAAACCCCACGGGGTGTTGTCGCAATTCACCGATCAGGCAGCGGAGACAGTGCGCGCGACGCTGTCGGATTTTATCGAAATTCCGGGCGTCTATCCCGCCGGCCGGCTAGACCGCGATAGCGAAGGGCTGTTGCTCCTGACCGATGATGGCCGGTTGCAGGCCCGGATTGCCGAACCCAAATTCAAGATGCCCAAGACCTATCTGGTGCAGGTGGAAGGGGAGGTCACGCAGGATGCCCTCGCCCAGCTGCGCTGCGGTGTGCGGCTGAAAGACGGTTTGACGCTTCCCGCAGACGTTGAACCAATCGACGCGCCCGATCTGTGGCCGCGCGATCCGCCGGTCCGGTTCCGCAAGAGCGTGCCCGATAGATGGCTGAGACTGACCATCCGCGAAGGGCGCAACCGGCAGGTCCGGCGGATGACCGCAGCGGTCAACAATCCGACCCTGCGGCTGGTTCGGTGGCAAATCGGTGAGTGGACGCTGGACGATATCCCGCCGGGCGAATGGCGGGAAATTATTGTCCCCTGATCGCTCAGTCCTCTGGCTCGAACGCCAGGCTGCCCTGGTTATACAGGCTGGTGATCAGTTCGACCGCGGGGTCCGAGCCGACGAATTTTTCTTCCACCATGATTGCGGTCTGCGCACACAGCAGCTCCGCCAGCTCCGCAGTTCCGCCCCGGCATTCGAAGCACTCGCCATCCGCGAAAAGCAGCACCTCGCCCTCATCCTGACGAATAAAGGAGAACCGGCTGGCCGGGTTGCGCTGCAACGGAACTTTCGATGCCAGGGCGCTGACGATCTCCGCCGCTGAAACAGGATCTTCGGGCCGCCAGTCGATCTCGGGATATTTCGGCGTGCTGTTGTATTTTCCAAACCAACGGGCAAACCCCGCCCTGTCGGACAGGCCTGCTCTCAGCATCGCGTGCAAACTTTCAATCGCGTCGGCGGTTATCTCGCCGGGATTATCCTGCAGGGCGAGGGCCGGGTCGCAATAGCGATCATCGTCAGACATTTCTTCCAGCAGATCATCGCAGAAATCGCCAATCAGTTCAGCCCGTGAAGGCGCGCGGAAGCCGACCGAGTAAGTCATGCAATTATCGCCCACCGCGACGCCGTTATGCGCAATGCCGGGCGGGACGTAGAGGATATCACCGGGCTCCAGTACCCATTCCTCCACCGCTTTGAAATTGGCAATCAGGCGCAATTGGTCATGCGGCAGCAGTTCGGTAGCATCATCGCACATTCCGCCGATCTGCCAGCGCCGCCGCCCCAGCCCCTGGATAAGGAACACGTCATAATGGTCGAAATGTGCACCCACCCCGCCGCCATCGGCCGCCACGCTGACCATCACATCGTCGATCCGCCAATTGGGGACAAAGCGGAACGGTTCGATCAGCGCGGCCACATCGGGCACGAAATGATCGACCGCCTGCACCAGCAAGGTCCATTGATCGCGGCCAAGTTCGCCAAAGCGCCCTTCAGGAATCGGGCCGTCCTCCGCCGTGAGCGCGCCCCCGGCATGGCTGACCAGCCGGGCCTCGACATCGTCTTCGCAGGCGAGGCCCGCCAGCTCGTCCGGCTCCAACGGATTGACCCACTGCGCCCACGGATTGCGGATCAGCAGGGGTTTTTTCTGCCAGTAATCCCGCAGGAATGTTTCGGTATCGAAGTCGGTGAATTGCATGGGAGCGCACCTAGCACAGTTCACCGTTCAGTCTTCTGTATTCTGTATTCTCGATCCGGGCGAGCAACGCCTCAACCTGCACCTGCGCGCCTTCGCTGGCGTTGAGTTCAGTCACGGTTCCATCGAACGGTGCGGTCAAGGCGTGCTCCATCTTCATGGCTTCCAGCACCATCAGGCGCTGCCCGGCGGTGACACTGTCACCCTCCGCTACATCCACCGCAATGACTTTGCCCGGCATGGGGGAGAGGATGTCGCCATCATGGGCGTGGTGGTGGCCGGTGCCGCGGGCCTCCCGGTCGAACTCATAGGTGGTGCCGCGATCAAACACGAGCACCCGTTTCTCGTCAGCAAAACCAGTAGCGTCAGCAAGAGCGATCTGGTCAGACAGGGTTTTTCGCTGTCCCTGATGTTCAAGTGTTACAGCAACATGACGTCCTGTATTGAGGCGGAACCCGGCCAAGCCTTCGTCTTCATGAAATATTTCGTCCAGGGCGAAGGCAGCTGCTGTCTGCCATATTTCTTCGTCGGCTTCGCCAGTCGGAACAAGCGCATCCAGCCGATCGCCAATGAAATCCGTATCCAGTTTTCCCGCACGGAAATCTGCATCGTCCAGAGCACGAAAAAGGAAACCGGCGTTCGTCCTGACGGGGTGGATTTCGACACCTCCGGTCAATTCCATGAGTTGATCGATTGCGGCCTCTCTGTCGGTGCCCCAGGCAATCAGCTTGGCAACCATCGGATCGTAGAATGGCGATATTGCATCCCCTTCCACCGCCCCGGTTTCCACCCGGCCCCCATCAGGAAACATCAGATATTCAAGCCGCCCCGTGCTCGGCAGAAACCCCTTCGCGGGATCTTCCGCATAGAGTCGCGCTTCGATGGCGTGGCCGATGATCCGGATTTCGTCCTGCTTCAGCGGTATCGCCTCACCGCTCGCGACGCGCAATTGCCATTCGACCAGATCGACACCGGTGATTTCTTCGGTGACCGGATGTTCGACCTGCAGCCGGGTGTTCATTTCCATGAACCAGATGCGGTCGGTGCGCAGGCCTTCACTGGCATCGGCAATGAATTCTATGGTGCCTGCGCCTTCATAATTGACCGCTTTTGCTGCACGAATTGCTGCGCAGCATAAATCCTCGCGCGTGGCCTCGTCCATGCCCGGTGCGGGTGCTTCCTCGATCACTTTCTGGTGCCGCCGCTGCAGCGAACAGTCGCGTTCGAACAAATGCACCACGTTGCCGTGGCTGTCACCGAACACCTGCACCTCGATATGCCGGGGCGAGGTGATCCATTTCTCCAGCAGGACCTGATCATTGCCGAAACTAGCCTTCGCCTCGCGCTTGCAAGACTCAAGCATTTCAAGGAATTGCTGCGCAGCATCGACTTTGCGCATCCCCTTGCCGCCGCCGCCCGCGACAGCCTTGATCAGCACCGGATAGCCGATCGCATCGGCTTCTTTTTTGAGCCGCTCCGCCGACTGATCTTCGCCGAGATAACCCGGCGTCACCGGCACTCCGGCGTCGGCCATCAACTTTTTTGCTGCATCCTTCAGACCCATCGCGCGAATGCTGTCCGGACTCGGCCCGACCCAGATAATTCCGGCAGCCTGAACCGCTGCAGCAAAATCGGCATTTTCCGACAGAAAACCGTAGCCCGGATGGATCGCCTCAGCGCCCGCTTCCTTGGCCGCAGCGATGATCTTCTCGCCCACCAGATAGCTTTCAGCAGCCGGCGAAGGCCCGATGTGCACCGCCTCGTCCGCTGTGCGCACATGCAGCGCCTTGGCATCGGCGTCGGAGTAAACCGCAATCGTGCGAATACCCATTTCGTGGGCGGTGCGAATAATCCGGCAAGCAATCTCGCCGCGATTGGCTATGAGGAGGGATTTGATCATGGCCATTACATCCTGAACACCCCGAACCGGGGCTGAGGCGGTATCGGGGCTTCGAGTGTGGCCGCCAGCGCCAGTCCCAGCACATCGCGCGTCTGGACCGGATCGATCACCCCATCATCCCACAGGCGAGCAGTGGCGTAATAGGGGTTGCCTTCGTCTTCGTATTTCTGGCGGATCGGGGCCTTGAACTCCTCCGCCTGTTCGGGCGTCCAATTGTCCGCATCGCGGTGGACGGTCGCCAGCACGCTTGCTGCCTGTTCGCCGCCCATCACCGAGATGCGCGCGTTGGGCCAGGTGAACAGGAATCGCGGAGAATATGCGCGGCCCGCCATGCCGTAATTGCCCGCGCCGAAGCTGCCGCCGATTACCACGGTGATCTTGGGAACCTGAGCCGTCGCCACCGCAGTCACCAGCTTTGCGCCGTGTTTGGCGATGCCTTCCGCCTCATATTTCCCGCCGACCATGAAGCCACTGATATTCTGCAGGAACAGCAGCGGAATGCCGCGCTGGCAGGCCAGTTCGATGAAATGTGCGCCCTTCACGGCGCTTTCGGAAAACAGCACGCCGTTATTCGCCAAGATCGCCACCGGCATGCCCCAGATATGCGCGAAACCGCACACCAGCGTGGCGCCGTAATTGGCCTTGAATTCGTGAAATTCGCTACCGTCCACCAGCCGCGCGATTACCTCATGCACATCATAGGGCGCGCGGACATCGTCGGGGATGATCGAGTAAAGGTCATCGGCATCGAATTTGGGCGGGCGCGGGTCTTTCAGATCGACGTCCGGCCTGTGGGTTTTGCCCAGATGGCTGATGATGTCGCGCACGATGGTCAGTGCGTGTTCGTCATTCTCCGCCAGATGATCGACTACGCCGGATTTCTTCGCATGAAGATCGCCGCCGCCCAGATCTTCGGAGGAAATCTCCTCGCCCGTCGCAGCCTTCACCAGCGGCGGCCCGGCGAGGAAGATGGTGCCCTGTTCGCGCACGATAACGCTCTCGTCGCTCATCGCCGGAACATAGGCCCCACCCGCAGTGCAGCTGCCCATTACACAGGCGATCTGCGGAATGCCCAGACTGCTCATCTGCGCCTGATTGTAGAAAATGCGGCCAAAGTGGTCGCGATCGGGAAAGACCTCAGCCTGATACGGGAGATTGGCCCCGCCGCTATCGACCAGATAGATGCACGGCAGCCGGTTTTCCTGCGCAATTTCCTGCGCGCGAAGATGCTTCTTCACGGTCAGCGGGTAATAGCTGCCGCCCTTCACGGTGGGGTCGTTGCAAGCAATCATCACCTGCCGCCCGGACACGCGGCCGATCCCCGCGATGATCGAGGCGCCATTGACGTCGCCCTCATACATTCCATTCGCCGCCAGTTGGCCGATTTCGAGGAACGGCGAGCCGGGATCCAGCAGCCGCTCCACCCGGTCACGCGGGAGCAGCTTGCCGCGCGCTACATGGCGTTCCCGAGACTTTTCGCTGCCGCCCAGCGCCGCTTCCGCAACCTTGGCGCGCAGTTCGTCAGCGAGCCCCTTGTTATGCGCAAACCGCGCCTTCGCCTCCGGGCTTTCTCGGTCGAGTTTGGTGGTTAGGGTAGGTGCGGTCATGCTGGTTCGCTCTTGTCGGATTCTTTAGGCGCGGAAAAAAGGTACCGGTACACACCGACCACGTTGATCGCCAGCAATCCGACGTTCTGCCACCCGATCCCCTGGCTTTCCTCGTTCAAAAACCCCCAGGCGATGAGTGACAGGGAACTGGTCACGAAAATCAAGAAACCCCAGCCGGTCGGCCGCGCGCCCAGATTGAGCGACACGATCAGCGCCGCCAACAGACCGGACGCAGCCCCGTAATACTGGAGGGCCGTTATGACGCCGTCGCTCACCGCTGCGCGCCGATCAGTTCGCGGCCGATCAGCATCCGGCGGATTTCATTCGTGCCTGCGCCGATATCGAGCAGTTTTGCGTCCCTCAAATACCGCTCCACCGGCCAGTCCTTGGTGTAGCCCGCGCCGCCGAGCGCCTGCACTGCCTCGGCAGCAACGCGGAACGCATTTTCGCTCGACAGCAAAATGACGCCCGCCGCATCGAAGCGCGTCGTCTGGCCTGCGTCACAAGCCTTCGCCACGGCATAGGTATAAGCGCGGGCGGATTGCAGCGAGACATACATGTCCGCCACCTTGGCCTGCATCAGCTGGAAACTGCCAATGGGTTTGCCAAACTGGTGCCGCTCGCGCAGGTAAGGGATCACCGTGTCGAGGCAGGCCTGCATGATGCCCAGTTGAATGCCCGAAAGCACAACTCGCTCGTAATCCAGCCCGCTCATCAACACGCCGACGCCGCCATGCAGCGGGCCCATCACGTTTTCTTGCCGAACTTCGCAATCGTCAAACACCAGCTCTGCGGTGGGGCTGCCGCGCATGCCCATCTTGTCGATCTTCTGGCCAATGGAGAAACCGGGCATGTCCTTCTCGATCAGGAAGGCGGTGATGCCGCGGCTGCCTTCTCCGGTCTTGGCATAGACCACCAGCGTATCGGCATAGGTCGCGTTGGTGATCCAGAATTTCGTGCCATTGAGGACATAGCCGCCTTGAACCGCGTCGGCCCGAAGTTTCATCGAGACGACATCGGATCCGGCACCCGCCTCGCTCATGGCGAGCGATCCGACATGCTCTCCGCTGATCAGGCCGGGGAGATATTTCGCCTTCTGCTCCGCATTGCCCCAGCGGCTGATCTGGTTGACGCATAAATTGGAATGCGCGCCGTAGGACAGGCCGACAGACGCACTTGCCCGGCTGACTTCTTCCACCGCGATGACATGTTCCAGATAGCCCAGGCCCAGCCCGCCGTCTTCTTCGGCCACGGTAATCCCGTGCAGCCCCAGCGCGCCCATCTGCGGCCACAGTTCCTGCGGAAACCAGTCTTCCCGGTCGACCTTTTCGGCCAGCGGCGCGATGACTTCATCGGCGAAACGGGCCGTGGTGCCGCGGATCATGTCCGCATTGTCGCCTAGGGCGAAATCGAAATCGGGGGTCGCGCGCATGGGTGCTCCGGCAAATCTGGTTCTGGTTCGGGGCTCTGCAGGATCAGAGCGGAATACAACAGCGAATAGGCGAGCATGGGCGCGGTGGAAAGGGGCTGCGGACCTGAAGCATTATTCAATTGGCCATCAAGTGCCGGAGGCGGAATTCGCACAGGCGTTCATGGTCAGTTGAAGCGAACGGACCCGGGCACCGGGATCATAGGTTGATCCCGACACAATGATTTCATCCGCACCCGTGCGCTGCACGAAGCGCTCAATTGCACGGCGCACGGTCTCTGGCGAACCGATGGCGCTGGCCTGCCCGATATTGGCCAACATGGCCTGATGCGCGGCCGGGAGTGACGCGCGGTAATCTGCAACCGGCGGTGGCAGTTTCCCCGGGCTGCCGCTGCGCAACCGTACGAAGGATTGCAATTGGGATGAGGCAAGCAGTTCCGCTTCCTCGTCCGTTTCGGCGCAGATCACGGTCATGGCCGGCATGACATGGGGTTTGTCCAATGCAGCGGAGGGACGGAAATCCCGCCGGTAGACCGCAAGGGCTGCGTCCAGATGATCGGGCGCGAAATGCGATGCAAAGGCATAGGGCATACCCAGCTGCGCCGCCAGTTGCGCGCCGAACAGGCTGGAACCCAGCATCCATAATTCGATAGCGGCGCCATGGCCCGGCGTTGCTGTCAGCGGCAATGCGGGGTCGCCGGTTATCAGCGCCCGCAATTCCGCAACATCCTGCGGAAAATATTTGGCGGACTGGTGCAAATCCTTCCGGAATGCCTGCGCAATCCGACCATCCGCCCCCGGGGCGCGGCCCAGCCCCAGATCGATACGGCCGGGAAACAGCGCCTCCAGCGTGCCGAATTGCTCTGCGATCACGAAGGGATTGTGATTGGGCAGCATGATCCCTCCCGAACCAATGCGAATGGTCGACGTCGCATGGCCGATATGGGCCAGCACGACCGCAGTGGCGGCCCCGGCGATGCCTTCCATGGCGTGATGTTCGGCAACCCAGAACCGTTTGTAGCCAGCACTTTCTGCGGCCCGAGCCAAGGCGGCGGCGGCGGAATAGGCTTGCGTCAGGCTGCCGCCTTCGCGGACAGGAACGAGATCGAGAACGGAAAAGGGGACCATTGGAATTCCATCTGCGGAGGAAAGGGGTGCCAGATCTCGGCACCGAATATGACTGCTGGATTGCGTATCAGCTTTCTTGCAGATCGGCGAGGAAACGGTTTAGCCCGGCAGTCATCTGGCTTCGCCCGGTCCACGGATAATCTTCCCTTCCTGGAATGGTTAAGCGGGAAATATCACCAATTGATTTGCATTCAGGGACGTAATGGGGTGAGAAATTTGCCCATAACATGCCTATTATTCGCAAGAAAATTACACATTCGGAGAATCGCTATGCGCGTTGGCACCGTCAAGGAATCAAGAACCACGAATATCGTGTTGGCCTGACCCCGGAGAGCGTCAAGGAACTGACCGTCCATGGGCACGAAGTATGGATCGAGACCGGCGCGGGTATGGGCATCGGGGCAACGGACGAGGAATATCGTGCCGCCGGGGGAGCGATCAAGAACGGACCCGATCCGATCTTTGCCGAATGCAAGATGGTGGTGAAGGTCAAGGAACCGCAGGTTGCTGAACGCGCCAAGCTGAGCAAAGGGCAAATCCTCTATACCTATCTTCATCTTGCGCCCGATCCGGAACAAACCGCAGATCTGGTCAAATCGGGGGTGACGGCGATTGCCTATGAAACCGTGACCGGTCCGGGCGGCACCCTGCCTCTGCTGAAACCGATGAGCCAGGTGGCTGGACGCATGAGTATCCAGGCCGGGGCAACCGCGCTGGAAAAAGCGCATGGCGGGCGCGGCGTATTGCTAGGCGGTGTACCGGGAGTATTGCCCGGCAAAGTCCTGGTCATCGGCGGCGGCGTAGTTGGCTTCAACGCGGCGCAGATGGCAGTGGGCCTGGGCGCCGACACCACCATCCTCGACCGTGACCCGGAAGTGCTCGAGAAGCTGGGCATTCATTTCGAAAGCCGTGCGAAAACCCGTTTTTCGAACAAGGCCAATCTGGAAGAATCGATTGCCGATGCCGATCTGGTCATCGGCGCGGTTCTGGTGCCCGGGGCTGCGGCACCCAAACTGGTTACCCGCGCCATGCTGAAAACCATGCGGCCAGGCGCCGTGCTGGTGGATGTCGCGATCGACCAGGGCGGTTGTTTCGAAACCAGCCACGCCACCACCCATGCCGAACCGACCTATGTAGTGGATGATGTGGTGCATTACTGCGTGGCCAACATGCCCGGCGCAGTGGCGCGGACCAGTACCTATGCGCTCAACAATGTTACCCTGCCCCACGCGCTGAACATCGCCAGACTGGGCTGGAAGGAAGCGATGCGGCAGAATCCTCACCTAGCGGAAGGGCTCAACGTACACGAAGGTATGATCACCTATGAGGCAGTGGCGCGCGATCTGGGCTATGATTATGTGCCCGTGGCAGAAGTCTTGAATTGAATTCAGCAGCGATGATGCAAGGCAAAAGCCAGCTTCACTGAAATTTTATGGATTTCGATTATCGCGGGGGGCCATGAAAAAGCCCATCCTTCATATCGCCCCTTTGCTGGCCCTGGTTTCTCTATCTGCTTGCGGGCTTGATCCTGAAGAACGCTTTGCAAGGGCCAGCGATAGCTTCGCCCAAAGCGACTTTGTGTCAGCGCGCCTCGACCTGATCTCCGCACTAGAGGAAATGCCGGGTGACGAGAAGCTGTTGACGCTTCTGGCGCGGACCCAGATCGCGATGGGCGACGGGGAGGGCGCCTTGTTTGCGCTCGACAGGCTGATGAAAGCCAATTCACGGCCAGATGATTTCGTTGCCTTGCGCGCGGAGGCCGAAGTCCTGCGGGGGCAATTCGGCCGAGCCCTGGAAGTTCTGGATGGCGAACAGAGCGGCCTGGCGTACCGCGCAGCCGCACTTGCCTATATCGGTCTGAATGACATTGAGGCGGCGCGTCAAGCGCTCGCCGCCGGACAGGCGATGGATCCCGATAATGCGGCGCTCCTGGCTACGAATGCGCGATTCGAGCTTGCGACAGGAAACAAGGCAGCAGCACAGGGTCTGGCGGACCGCGCGTTGGACGCGGCCCCCGAAATGCATGACGCATTGCTGGTGTCGGCCCAGATATTTGCGCAAAACCACCGTCTATCCGATGCGTTGGCCGCGTATGACAAGGGGTTGCGCGCCCACCCGGCAAGTGTGGAAATGCGCATGGGAAAGATCGCAATTCTGGGTGATCTGGACCGTATCGAAGAGGCAACAAGGCTGCTGGCCGAAACGGTCAAAATGACCCCCGAAAATGAAAAACTTGTCTATCTTCAATCGCGCATCGCCGTCGAAAACGAAGAATGGGACCAGGCACGTTCGATATTGCAGGGCAAGGAGCACTTGCTGCGCAGCAATCCCAACATGAGGGTCCTCTATGCGCAGGCTCTGTTGGAACTTGGCCAGGTGGAACAAGCCAGGGCATGGCTCTTTCCGATTGTCCGGCGATATCCCGGACAGCGTTTTGCCCGCCAGTTGCTGGGTAATTCCCAATTGCAAGCAGGCGATGCACAGGGCGCATTTGATACGCTGAAAGTATTGGCACAGCGTCCCGATGCCTCGCCAGAAGAATTACAGCTTGCGGCTCAGGCTGCGCATATGATTGGAAATTCCGCGGCGAATGATTTTGCCAGCCGCGCCAAGCTCCCCGCACCGGAATGGTTCGGGGGCGAGATGGCCAAAGCTGACGCAGCCCTGCGCAATGGCAATTGGGCGCAGGCGACCACAAGCTATGAAGCTATCAACCAGCGTCTTGCACGCCCCAATGCGATGGTGCTCAACAATCTTGCCTATTCCAAAGGCAAGCAAGGCAAAACCGACGAAGCCATATCGCTGGCGCTGAGGGCGGTCGAAGTGGACCCCGCGAACGCCTCGGTGCTCGATACTGCAGGCGTGTTGCTGATTGAAACAGGCGTTGATCGCGATCGCGGCAAGGCATTCTTGGCCAAAGCAGCGAGGCTTGCGCCCAACAATCCCGCAATCGCCCGCCATCTCTCGCAGGCGAAATAGCGGATTCATCAAAAAAAGCCCCGCCCGGTGAGGGCGGAGCTTTCAATTTCAAAAAACGGTTGATTTAAGCGGGCATCAACCCGTCACGGCGGCGGCGACGCATCAGACCGAGACCTATCAGCGATGCAGCGAACAGCCCCAGCATACCCGGTTCTGGAACCGGCGTACCGCCAGAACTGGTGCTTCCTCCGCTGGTCGAACTGCTAATCTGCTGCCCGCTGGCGGAACTGATCCCATCCACGCCGGTGACCGATTGATACCGGACAAAGAAATCATCCAGAGTCAGCGAGCTGATTGGGCCGTCGAATGAAAGTGTTAGCGAGCCTGTGCCGGTCTCGCCGGTTGTAACGCCGCCCTGATTGCCTGCGCAGGATTTGCTGTCGCCGGCCTTGAAACAAACATCGACATTGCCGATCCCGTTGGGGAAATTCGAATCCGTCACGGCGAAATTATAGCTTCCCGTCGAAGACGCGCCGATGATATCCGGGTCGGTGTTGAATGCGAAGCTGGAAATGCGTGACCCCACCCCACCATCGGTGGTGTTATTCACGATGTAATCAAACGTATAGGTGTCGTCCGTCGCACCCGTCAGGGTAAATGTTGTCGAAGCGGTCAGGTTGTCGATCACCGTCCCGTCCGAAAATCCATCATAATTTATGGTGAAACTTTCACCCAATTTGCTCGCATCCAGCAGGATTGGTTCGGCAAGCGCTGGAGTAGTAAATGTTGCGGCAATTGCAGCCAATGCGCCAAGCACAGAATTTTTCTTCATGACAATACCCCAGAATTTGCCCACCGATGGTTTACGGGGCACAAAGCAAAACCTGTACCAATTCCGGATTGTTGCAGATGTCGATGGTTAATACTGCTGCGTCAGTTCGCGATTTGTAAAATTTTCCGGCATAATTCTGGCACGATCATGGTCTGGAATCCCTCGATACAGAGGCCATGCGAGAGCGAAAATCGGTCCATGCAATTTCCGATCAGAACACGGCAAAATTTTGCTCCATGGGTGTCCGGACACCGATGCGCCAGGCTTATTGGCGGTCAAGGACATCTGGGCTGAAAGCTGACCTGCAGGGGCATCCTGAATTCTATTCGGAAAGGAAAGATGTCTCGCAGCGGAAACGTGTCCATCCGCTGACGGCGCCGATCAGAAACGGGCTTCTTTCATCCTTGCCAATGGATGAATTGGGACGGTTATTGCCTTACCTTGAAGAAGTCGAGCTGCCACGCCGCCAAAGAATGATGAAGCCGGGTGTGCCGGCCGACTATGTCTATTTCCCGGAAACATGCATGGTGTCGCTCATACTGGTGCTTGAGGATGGCGCCTCCATTGAAGTTGGCTTGATCGGACGAGAGGGCCTCGTCGGAGTTCTTGCCGGGTTGGGTACGAGTGCGATTTAGGGCGAGGCAATCGTGCAAATGTCAGGATCGGCCTTGCGAATGCCGACTGGAATCCTGCGCGAGGAAATAGGTCTCAATCCTGCCATTCGGCAGATGTTGCTTCTTTACGTTCAGGCGTTGTTCGCCCAGGTTTCCCAAACTGCAGCCTGCAATGCGCGGCATGCCTTGCCCCAGCGGCTGGCCCGGTTGTTGCTGCTGGCCCGAGATTGCGCGGAGACCAACGAACTGATGCTGAGCAATAAATTCCTGTCCATGATGATCGGCGTTCGGCGCTCTGGTGTGACCGTAGCATTGAATGGACTCAAGCGTGCCAATATCATCGCCACCAGCCGTGGGCGGATCGTCATCCTGGATCAGTTGTCAGGCCCACGTAGAAAAGAAAACATTTTCCTGATTGACTATAAAAAATAGAGCTTCGGCTCCGATTGAGGCGTTTGATATTCGCTCTGCCACTGTGACGGCTGCTCAAAATCGGCGGCGTTAAGAATGAACACGATTGCTTCCGCATCATCGACGGACTTGTGACTGATGATTCTGAGCTGGTTCGCAAATGCCCAACTGCCGGCTGTCAGCGGCGGGCTGCCAATTCTGCGACGATAAGCAGTAGCGCGATTATCAGCATCGAGGAGCATAGCCGCGCCAATGGCTATCGCCTTGATCTGCGCTTGTGGGTGTAAGTCAACGCCGCAATTGCCACAATTACGATACCCATCATCTCTTGCACCGAGCCCCAGTTGAACTGAGGTGCGCCACTGCCAAGCAGTTCGTCAATATGATGAAAGGATGCGGCACGAAGGAGGACAAACAGTCCAATAAAACTAAGCCCGATCAAAGCAAGACGTAATGAGGCGTGTGTACGTCTGGTCAGCCATAACATCAAAATTCCTGCAATCACTGCCGCTACAGCCAACCCGATCACAAACATATATTGCACTCTCCGGTGTTCGCCGTACCACCCACTCGCCTTCGCATATTCGCGGCCTGAGGATGTGAGAAGCGTCTGTAAGTCGAGCAACTCATTAATGCCGAGCAGGACAAACAGAACAGTTGTAACTCGCCAGAAAACCCTGTCGCGCGCTTGGCGCTTAAGTTGAGCGCAACTTGACGCCTAGGCAGCCGTTAACGCCGCTAAGAGATATGCCGTGACTGTTACCCAATCAGCGAAGTCTGCCTGCGCAATTGATGTTTGCCATTCACTAAGCACGCAGACGCCAACTCCGTTTCAGCCCTCTCGCAGCGGGAGAGCTGCCCGCACCCGGGCCGACGGGACATGACTATGTTCGACTTGACGCCAAATAGCTAGCGGCCACAGCAAAACCTCGGTCGAATTAGCTCCCTCCCCCGTTTATGTAAGCCGAGTGTGGGCCGAGCCTGGTTTCCTACCCAAAGTTCCCCAAGCAGGACCCAAAGACGGAGCCAGCCGAACGGCACTTCAGCTCCAAGTCTCGGTTTTTCCAACTGGAAGTGGTGGTGCCGCTTAGAGGATTCGAACCTCTGACCCCATCATTACGAATGAGATGGAAGCAATCACCAGAAAGCTAGGTTTTCCAAGCTTTAAGTGCCCAATTCTTGACCTAAATTTGGCTCTACCCATGCAGGACCCAGTTGCGGGATTGGTGCAATTATTGCGGTTTCCTAGTGAAAGCGCTTTGGTAGGAAACAAAGTTGAAAAGTGACCTGCGCTATACCTCATCAGCACCGGCTGGTGGCTGTAGCCGCATCTGCCATTTCACCAAAAGCGGACGGGCCGATAACGACCCAAAGCGGACATCTTGCTGAGCGGAAACTCAAGGGGCCAAGTGAAGGCGCCACCCGAGAGCGGCGCCTGCATTATCCAAGGATCTACGGGCTCGCGTACTAGCAGTTGTTTTTCACACCGTCGGCGCAGTCACCAACGGATTCGACGTCTGCAACTGCACCATCAACGGTGTTGCAGGCCGGCAGGAGAATCATAGTGCCGCCCAAAGCCAAGATTGTCAGAAGCCTTTTCATTTTCTCTCTCCGATATTGCGGACAGCGGACATTGCGCTCGCATGTCACCTTTCTTCAAACGGTGCCCAAAGATTATAGTTCCTTTCCATCGCCGTGCCTCTAGCTGAACCGCACTAGAACTGCTCTCGTCAAGCAAGGACAAGAAATCTCCTTTCGACCCA
>JBGSJO010000097.1:0-32000 GCA_041741895.1 Pontixanthobacter sp. | reverse complement strand
GGGGGATCGATCTTGCCGCCCATTCGGAGCGCGGGCGCGACGGGCAGACCGGCGCGAGGGCGGCGGGCGCAATCGGCTTTGCATCCCTGCGCGGCGGCACCGTTGCGGGTGATCACAGCGTGATCTTTGCGGGCAACGAGGAACGCATCACCCTCACCCACAACGCCGAAAACCGGATGATCTTCGCCCGCGGCGCGGTAAAGGCGGCGGGCTGGCTGATCGGCAAACCGGCCGCGCGCTACACGATGGAGCAGGTGCTGGGACTTTGACCGTAATCCGATGACCAAAGACCGGATATTCGAATTTTTCCGCCGCCTGGCTGAAGATAATCCCGAACCGGAAACCGAGCTGGAATATGGCAACAACTTCCAGTTGGTGGTGGCCGTCGCCCTGTCCGCGCAGGCGACCGATGTCGGGGTGAACAAGGCCACGCGGGCGCTGTTCGACCTGGTAAAAACACCGCAGCAGATGGCCCAACTGGGCGAGGACGGACTGAAGGAATACATCAAGACCATCGGCCTGTTTAATTCCAAGGCCAAGAATGTGATTGCCCTGTCGCACATGCTGATCGATGAATTCGGCGGAGAGGTTCCGGCAGACCGCGATGCGCTGACCCGGCTGCCGGGCGTGGGTCGCAAGACCGCCAATGTGGTGATGAATTGCGCCTTCGGGCAGGAAACCTTCGCGGTCGACACCCATGTCTTCCGCGTCGGCAACCGGACCGGCCTCGCCAGCGGCAAGACGCCCGAAGCGGTCGAGGCCAAGCTGGAAAGACGCGTCCCCCAACCGTTCCGCCGCCATGCCCATCATTGGCTGATCTTGCACGGCCGCTATGTCTGCAAGGCGCGGCAACCCGAATGCTGGCGCTGCCCAGTGGTGGATTTATGCAGCTACCGGAAGAAGGTTCTGGAAAAGCCGAAGGGGCGGTGAATGTCAGTCTCGAGGCCAGCTTCGGCTTGGACCAGCTTCAGCCAAAGCCAATGACTTTGCATCACCTTCCATGATTGCGATCACGTGATGAGGAGCGAACGGAAGTTCAACTCTGCTCCAAAATTCACTATTCTCAGCAAGCGCATCGGGATCATTATCCAAAATTCCAAGGTAGCCGCTGCCGAGTTTCTCGCGAACGATGACCGACATTCCTTCGGCGGGGATTGGATCGTCGGGATCGTCAACGTGTATCCGGAAGATAAGCTTGACGAAATCGCCGACCTGTAAGTTTTCTCGCTCGCCTTTCGTGGGAATCCAAAACGTGTCGGGAGCGTTACCATGATATGCCTCTCCGCTTTCGAGACACCAACCATCAACTTCGAAGTCGGGCTCACGCATTTCTGTCACACATCATCCGCGCTGATCATTTCCTCGCGGTCGATTTCGCCGGTCATTGCGGCCACGGTGGTCGCCACGGCCGCATCGCCGCTGACATTAGTGGTGGTGCGCATCATGTCCATGATCCGGTCCACCCCGGCGACGAAGGCAATGGTTTCCAGCGGCACGCCGACCGCGCCGAACACCAGCGCCATCATGATCAGGCCCGCACCGGGAATCCCCGCCGCGCCGACCGCGCCCAATGTCGCCAGGATCGAAATCAGGAAATATTGGCCCAGCGTCAGGTCCACCCCGAAAATCTGCGCCCCGAACAAGGTCGCCAGACCCAGATACATCGCCGTGCCGTTCATGTTGATCGTCGCGCCGAGCGAGATCACGAAGCTCGACACGCTGGGGCTGATGCCGAGGTTCTTCTGTGCACAGCGCAGGGTTACCGGTAGGGTCGCGTTGGACGATGCCGTGGAATAGCTCACCGCCATCGCGTCCACGATCCCGCGAAAGAACGGGATCACGGGCAATTTGGCGAGGAATTTGATCATCGATGAATACATCACCAGAATGATCAGCAAGCAACCGAGATAGTTGAGCGCGACCAGCTTCGCGAGCGCAAACAGAGCGTCCGTGCCCAGCGTTCCGGCGACCCAGGCCATCAGAGCGAAAACCCCGAACGGCGTCAGTTCCATCACCACCATGGTCACTTTCTGCATGATGATGGAGCCGCTATCGAAAATCTTCTGGACCGGCTCGCCGTCTTTTTCCGCCATCAGGATACCGATGCCGATCAGCAGGGAGAATACGATCAGCGGCAGCACCGCCACATCGGCCATTACCTGCACCGGGCTTTGCGGCACCACCGACAGCAGCATTTCGCGCCAGGTGGTTTCATTGGGCGGCGGGACCGCGCCCATATCGATGGCGCTGGTATCGACCCCTAGCCCGGGGGCGAAGAATGTGCCCAGGCCCAGCCCGAGCCAGACGGCGATCTGGCCGGTGACAATGAACAACAACAGCGCCCGCCCGCCGACTGAGCCTAATTTGCGCAAGTCACCAATCGCGGCAACGCCCGACACCAGCGAGAAGAAGATCAGCGGGACCACCAGCATCTTGATCGCGGCAATGAAGACATCGCCGATGATCTTGATGTTTTCCGCACCCGGGCCCCAGAACCAGCCGGCCAGAACGCCCAAAATCAGTGCGGCAACCACCCGCTGCCACAAGGGCGTCGCGAACCAGAACTTCAACATGCGGTAATCCCCTGTGCGCCTATTCCTGCAAATGGTGTTGTGCCTACCCTGCGAACCACCGGCAAGGCCTAAACCTCATGCCCCCAAGGCAGCCGTGGCAATCCGCGCGTAAATGCGGCTGAGAATTTCGAGATCGGCAACGGCCACCGCTTCGTCGCGTTTGTGCATGGTCGCGTTGACCAGGCCGAATTCAATCACCGGGCACAGGGCGCGCAGGAACCGCGCGTCGGATGTGCCGCCCGTGGTCGATGCTTCCGGTTCGATCCCGGTTTCCGCCTTTACTGCGGCTGAAATCATCGCGGAAAATTCGCCCGGCGGGGTCAGGAACGGCTCGCCGGAAATGACCGGGCGGGCCGTGCCGCCATGTTTTTGTGCAATCGCGGCGACTGTTTCGGACAGGGACGGACCGCTGTGCAAATCGTTGAACCGGATTGATATCCGCGCCCGGGCCGTATCGGGGATCACGTTATGCGCCGGATTGCCGACCTCCAGATCGGTGATCTCCAGATTGGACGGCTGGAACCAGTCGGTCCCCTCATCCAGCACCAGTGCATCCAAATCCGCCAGGATACGGACCAGTTTGGGCAGCGGATTATCCGCCAGATGGGGATAGGCGACATGGCCCTGCGTCCCGCCTACTTCCAGCCAGATGTTGACCGATCCGCGCCGCCCGATCTTCATCATGTCGCCCATCCGGTTCACCGAAGTCGGTTCCCCCACCAGGCACAGATCGGGCACATCGCCGCTCTGCCGGATCAGATCGATCAGCGCGCGGGTGCCATAGGTGGCGGGGCCTTCCTCGTCTCCGGTGATGATGAAGCTGATCGTTCCGGCTTCGGCAGGCACAGCCCCGGCCGCCGCGACCATGGCGGCAATCGCGCCCTTCATGTCCACCGCGCCGCGGCCGTACAGCAGATCACCGCCCGGTGCCTTGCGTATCTCGGGCGCGAAAGGATCGCTCGCCCAGCCCTGCCCCGGAGGAACCACATCCAGATGCCCGGCAAAAGCGAAATGCCTGCTTCCCGCAGGCCCGCGGCGGATCGCGAACAGATTTTCCACCGGCCCGTCGGGCGCTTCGCCCTTGATGAAGCGGTGTATATCGAAACCGAGCGGTTCCAGCATTGCGGCCATCACGGCAAACACCTCACCGGTGGCAGGGGTGACGCTCTCGGCAGAGATCAGGCGTTCGGCGTAGCTAAGGGCATGGCTGGTATCGGTCATGAAAATGTGCCTAAAGCAGTGTGATGCCGCTTTCCAGCGGGAGTTCCATGGGGAGCCGGTGATAATGCCCAAGATTGATCTTTCCGTTATTCCGCAAACCAATGCTACCGGCTACCCCGCGCCGTTCGACGAGCCGGTAAAGGGCCGCTGGTACCGCCGACTCGCACCGGCTGCAGGGCTGACCTACCTTGCTGCAAGCCATGTGGTCCTGAAACCGGGTGCATGGTCGTCCCAGCGCCATTGGCATGATGACGAAGACGAATTGCTGGTCATCATTTCCGGCGAGGCGTTGCTGGTGGACGATGACGGGGAAACGCTGCTGATGCCGGGCGATATCGCCGCCTTTCCCGCTGCCGACGGGAACGGGCATCACCTGCGCAATATGACCGACAGGGACTGCGTGTTCGTGGTGGTCGGCGCGGGCGAGAAGCTGTCTGGCGGCGTCTATTCCGACATCGACATGATCTTCGACGAACATGGCTATTACCGCAAGGACGGCACACCATACGGTTCGGAACGCACAAAGTAAGCCGGGAGGCGCGAGCGGGAGGCTTATCGGTTTGGACTGGATAGGATTCGCGCTGGCAGTTCTGTTGATCGAGATTACCCCCGGCCCCAACATGGCCTGGCTGGTATCGCTGACCATGACCGATGGGCGGCGGGCCGGGCTGTCTGCCACTGCCGGAATCGCTATCGGGCTGAGCATTAACGCCGCCATTTCCAGCGCCGGATTTAACGCTCTGCTGACAAATGTACCGGCGATCAGCAGCTGGGCCGGGATCGCGGCGGGGGCGATGATGTTCTGGCTGGCATGGCGCGGCTGGCTGGACAGCGGGGAATCTTCTCCCACTGCGGTGGCCGGTTACCGCCCCCGGCGCGATTTCGCTGCTGGGATCGGCATCAATTTGCTGAATGCAAAGGCGGCGCTGTTCTTCATCACCGTGGTCCCGGAATTCACATCGGGTCCGCACGCGGGGCTGGGCGAAATCCTGACACTCGGTTTGATCAGTGTGGCGATTGCATCGCTGATCCACCTGACATTGGTGCTGGGGGCAGAACGGCTGCGCGGCTTTGTTATCAATCCCAGATCCAACGCAGGTTTTCGCCGCATCCTTTCGGTGATCATGGCATTGGTGGGGTGCTGGTTTGTCTACGGTGCGCTGCGCTGATCCGGGCTATTCACGGCGCTCCTGGGTCACCAGCGGACCGGGCGCAAAGGCTTCGTCCAGCATGGTCGCCATACGCAATCCGGCCTGGGTAATGCGCCGCTGAGAAACCGGAATGGCCGCGACGATATCCTCCTGCGATAGCGCCGCTTCCTTCGGCAAATCGCCCGCGCATACATCCTGATCGAAGGCGCCGGGATAGACGAAATCGCGGGCCAATTGCCAGCTTTCGCGTCCCCACTCCGCCGCATCGCCGCCGCCCAGTTCCGCGCGCTCCGCCGCACTGTATCTGCGAACCAGCGATGGCCGCGCAGAGGTGATCGCGCGTTCTGCCAGCGCGCTGTCCCAGATGCCGTGCAAATTGAGATCCTGCACGATGCCATAGGATGTGATCCGGTCATTCCCGCCCTTGTCATCCTTGTCGCCCGAATGCAGCGGCATATGCACATCGCCAACGAAATGAACCATGAAGGTCAGTGCCTCCAGCCGGACATTCGGGGGCAGGCTTTCATCCGCCACCAGGCGCTGGTTGCGTTCGATCTGGCCGGTCACGCAATTGCCGCCGCTGCAATTGGCCCGCGCGTTATATGCCTCGCAAATCGGCGCCGTGCGGTAATGCCATGCAGCGGTGAAGCCCCAGCGCCAGTAATCGCGGCGGACACAGTCGGGCCAGACGGTCGCATCCTGCAAATTGCGAATGCGGCAATCCGGCGTGCCTAGGCGCGATTCGTAAGCAATCAGCCGGGCAATCGCAGCACGGGTTTCCGGTTTGACATTGGCGATCGCGATATCGCCCGTCGTCCGGTGACCGAACTCGCCCCACGCCATCGCTGGCGCAGGCAAGTAAGCCGCCAAGATCAGCGCAAGGCCAGCGATTAATTGACCGGCGCGATTTCGTATTGTTCCAGAACCCATTGTTCTTCCTCTGCTGCAGAAACCCAGCTCTGCATCCATTCATGTTCCCACACCGCCTGCATATAAGCTTCGGCAAAACCGGGCACACCGATGCGGTAGGTGATGAACCGGCTGACTACCGGGGCGAAGAAGATGTCCGCCGCGCCGAATGTCCCGAACAGGAACGGGCCGCCCTGCCCGAACCGTGCACGCGCCTCTGCCCATAATTGCAGGATGCGTACGATATCGACCTTGCACTCATCGGAAATTTCCAGGCCCGTGTGGCTGGCGCGGATATTCATCGGGCAGGTCCGCCGCAGATTCAGGAAACTGCTGTGCATCTCCGCCACCATCGACCGGGCCATACCGCGCGCCGCATCATCCTTGGGCCAGTACCGGTCGCGCCCGACCTTGTCGCCAAGGTATTCCATGATTGCGAGACTGTCCCAGATCACGGTTTCGCCGTCCCACAGGATCGGCACTTTGCCCGATGGCATGATTTCGCCAGACTGGCGCTTGACCGTCTCCCATTCCTCGCCGCCGATATTGACGGTCAGTTCTTCAAACGAAAGGCCGGATTGTTTCATCGCCAGCCAGCCGCGCAGGCTCCAGCTGGAATAATTCTTGTTGCCGATAATCAGCTTCATACGCGCACCTTGTTTCCCGCCATGCCGCCGCGATAGGCGTTCAGGGTGGCAGTGTCGAGACTGAACGGGGTTGCTTGTCAGGCATCTGCAAAAGGCCGCGGCAGCAATTTTCCAGGCCCACGGCCGCTGGCTCTTTCCCGCTGCGGAGGAGCCTGTATGGGTACCGCCAGGCAGAGAAACAAAGGTCCGAATATGGAATATGATGAAGTAGTCCTGGGGCGCCGCTCCATCCGCGGTTACAGGCCCGATCCGGTGCCACAGGCCCTGATCCGGGAAGTGCTGGAAATCGCGATGCGCGCGCCATCTTCGATGAACACGCAGCCGTGGAATTTCTATGTCATCACGGGCGAGCCGCTCGACCGGATCCGCGCGGGCAATACGGAGCGGATGATTGCCGGCGTGCCGCAAAGCCGCGAATTCCGCACCGGCGAAGCATTCGGCGGCGCGCACCGCGAACGCCAGATCGGCGTAGCGAAACAATTGTTCGGCGCAATGGGGATCGAGCGCGACGACCATGAACGGCGGCAGGACTGGGTCCTGCGCGGATTCCGCCAATTCGATGCGCCGATCTGCGTGATCGTGACCTATGACAAGGTGCTGAGCGGCAGCGACGATACCGCGTTCGATTGCGGCGCGGTGGCCACGGCGCTGGTCAATGCGGCATGGTCGCGTGGGCTGGGCGCGGTGATCAACAGCCAGGGGATCATGCAAAGCCCGGTGGTGCGCGAACATGCCGGGATTGCCGAAGATCAGGTCATCATGAAATCGATCGCACTCGGTTGGCCGGACGAAAATTTCCCGGCCAACGCGGTGGTTTCAGCGCGCAAGAGCGTGGACGAAGCGGCGGTGTTCGTCGGTTTTGACGCGTAGGATTACTTCTTGCGGCGTTTCTTGCGAGCGGCGTAGCGCTCGTCGCGGGCGGCCTTCTTTTCTTCTTCGGTAGCCTCGGGAATGATCGCGGCGGCAGCGGCTGCAGCGGCTTCTGCGGCGGCTTCCTCTTTCCTGGCTTCGCGCTCCGCCTTCGCCCGTTCGCGTTCGGCCAGCTTCTCGGCGCGGGCAGCGGCCTGCGCTGCTTCCTTGGCCAGGCGGGCGGCCTTGCGCTCGGCCAGAACTTCCTCGCTAATGGGGGGCTTGGCCTGCATTTTCTTGAGCGCGGCCAGCTTGGCCTTTTCGGCCATGGCGGTACGTTCCTGGAAGCTCGGCTGTTTGAATGGCGGCATTAAGTGTCGTTTCCTAAAGTTTCAATTCGGGGGAGTGTCGGTCGTAATTCGGATCGGTACGCCGGGCTAGACCCCGGCATCCAATAGCACGGCAGCGCGCAGTTCGGGAATCCCCATCCCCTTTTCCGCGCTGGTCACATGCATTTCAGGGAATGCGGCGGGGTGCTTGCGGATTTCATCGGCAACTTTCGCAATTACCGCATCCAGTTCGCTGGCCTTGATCTTGTCCGCCTTGGTCAGCACGACGCGGTAGCCCACGGCGGCTCCGTCCAGCATTTCCATCATGTCACGGTCGACATCCTTGACCCCGTGGCGCGAATCGATCAGCACCAGATTGCGGTGCAGCACCTGGCGCCCGCGCAGATAGCTTTTGACCAGCTTCTTCCACTTTTCGACCACTGCCGGTGGGGCCTTGGCAAAACCGTAACCGGGCATATCGACCAGCCGGAACAGCGTAGGCTGGCCCACTTCGAAGAAGTTCAGTTCCTGCGTCCGGCCTGGTGTCACCGATGCGCGCGCAATCGACCTGCGGCCGGTCAGCGCGTTGAGCAGCGATGATTTGCCGACATTGCTGCGCCCGCAAAAGGCAATTTCCGGCACCGTCGGTTCGGGCAGAAATTTCAATTGCGGGGCGGACAGCAGGAAATCGACCCGGCCCGAAAACAGCTTGGCTGCACGCCGGGCGAGCAATTCCCGCTCGCGCTCTTCAGCACCAGTGATTTCAGGGCCACTAATATCGGGGCCAGTTTCGGTCTCGCTCACGTCTTGCCCTGCTTTTCATCGCGGCCCTTGGCCCGGGCGGCATCTTCCTTGTCCTTATCCGCCTGAGCCCGCAATTGCGGATGTTTCGAATAGAGATAGCTCTGCTGCGCCAGGGTAAGGATGTTGGAGGTGACCCAGTACACCAGCAGGCCGGCGGCAAACGGCGCCATCACGAACATCAGCATCCACGGCATGATGTTGAAAATCTGCTGCTGCATCGGGTCCATCGCGGCGGGATTCAGCTTGAAAGTCATCCACATCGTCAGGCCCAGCAAGACCGCCAGCACGCCAATGCCGAGGAAGCTGGGCGGGGTAAACGGCAGCAGGCCGAAAAGGTTGAGGATCATCGCCGGATCGGGCGCGGACAGATCCTTGATCCACAGGATGAACGGCTGGTGCCGCATTTCGATGGTCAGGATCAGCGTTTTATACAGCGCGAAGAAGATCGGGATCTGGATCAGCATCGGCAGGCAGCCCGCCAGCGGATTGACGCCTTCGGTCTTGTACAGCGCCATGATTTCCTGCTGCTGTTTCGGCTTGTCGTCCTTGTACCGTTCCTGCAGCGCCTTCATCTTGGGCTGGATCGCCTTCATGGAGGCCATGGAGGCAAAGCCGCGCTGCGCAATCGGGAACATCAGCGCGCGGATGACCACCGTCAGCAGGATAATCGCCACACCGAAATTGCCGACCAGGCTGAACAATTTGCTGAGCAACCAGAAAATCGGTTTTTCGAACCAGGCGAACCAGCCCCAGTCGATCGAATAGCCGAATTTGGTGACCCCGGCGTCTTCGTAAAGGTCCAGGACCGACGTTTCCTTGGCACCGGCGAACAGGCGCGTGGTGCGGCTGGCCTGCTTGCCCGCAGGAACCGTGACCGGCTGATAGATCATATCCGCGCGGAAGATATTATTGCCCAGAGAACGGAAATCCGCCGCCGGATCGGTGCCCTTTTCGGGTACCAGCGCAGACAGCCAGTAAATGTCGGTGAAGCCGAGCCAGCCGGTCTTTCCACCGGGAGTAATCGTGCCTTCGTCGGCAACATCATCGTAATTGTTGCTGAAGGTTACGGTATCGCCAAATGCTCCGATCGGGCCAGAATGAACATTCCAGGTGTCGGAACTGGCGGTCGCGCTGGTGCGGTTGATGGTGGCGAACGGGCGCACAACCACCGGCGCCGCGCCGGTGTTGGACACCGATTGCTGCGCCGTAATCATGTAATGTTCGTCAATCGACAGGGCGATGCGGAACCGCTGGCCTTCGCCGTTATCCGAGCTGAGCGTGACCGGATTGGCCTCGCTTAGCGGACCCGCGCTGGCCTGCCACACGGTTGCCGCGTCAGGGACGGTCACACCCTGGCCGACCCAGCCGAATTGCGCGAATTGCTGCGCCGGGGTGCCCTGGGGGGAGAACAGGCGAACCGGGCCGCTGTCCTTCTTCACCGTCTGGCGGTGGGTCTTCAAAGTAATATCGTCGATCCGTGCGCCGACCAGATTGATCGAGCCGATCACTTCGGGCGAATCGATCCGGACCCGCGTCGGTGCGGCCAGCGAGGTGCGCAGATCGGCCTGCTCTTCCTCGATTGCAGCGGGATCGGTCAGTCCGCCTTCGCGTGTCCGCTTGCCCGGTGCAGCAGCAGCAGCAGCAGGGGCCGCAGAACCAGAGTCATTATCGACCCTGGCCGAATGTGTCGTGGGTGCGGGCTGCGAATAGAAATATTTCATCCCGGCATCCCAGCCCAGAAGAAGCAGACCGCACAGCACCACGGCGACCAGAAGATTACGCTGATTGTCCAAAATATCGGATCCCGTACGTCAGATTGATGTCAAAATCGAGGCAGTTCAGGGTACCGGATCGTACCCATGCCCCCCCCAAGGATGGCAGCGCAATATACGCTTAACGGCCAACCATCCACCCTTGATCGCGCCATATTTTCCCAGCGCCTGAATCGCATATTCACTGCAGGACGGGGCATAGCGGCAAGACGGCGGCAAAATCCGCGACGGGCCCATCTGCCAGCCCTTGGCAATCCAGATCAGCACCTGCTTCATTTGGTCTTGTTACGTCCGTTCTTGCCGCGGTTCCTGCCGAGATATTTACGCGGTGGATCGCCCTCACCGGCATTTGCCTTGGCCAGGGCCCGCGCCAGTTCTGCCCGCAATCTGGCAAAGTTCCGCTCAAGCCCGCCCTCGCGCCCGATCAGCACATGGTCGTGATCCGCCAGCCCTTCACCCGGCAAGGCATCGCGGAGCAATTCCCGGAAACGGCGCTTCATCCGGTTGCGGACCACAGCATTGCCGATCTTCTTGGTCACGGTGATGCCATAACGCTTGCCCTGCCCTTGATTCGGGTTCGCGAGCAAAACGAAACCGGGACGTGCTACGCGCAGGCCCCGGTTTGCGGAAAGGAAATCGACGCGGCGCGTCAGCACTGCGATTGTATCGTCGCCCGATTTCGGGCGATCGGCCGGCCCGGGAGAATCAGGCCCCGACGATTTAGGCGCTGAGCTTGTTACGGCCACGGGCACGGCGCGCACGGAGGATCTTCCGGCCGCCAACAGTTGCCTTGCGGGCGAAGAAACCGTGGCGACGGGCGCGCACGAGATTGCTGGGCTGAAAAGTCCGCTTCATGATAACCTCAATACAATAAAAAGGGCCGCCCGCACCAGCAGGCCGCCATTAGCAGAGCGCCGGTTAGGGGAAGCTCTGCCCCAAGTCAAGATAAGCAATGGGCGGCGCAGAGGCGCTTTCAACCACGGTCACGCCGGTCCCGAAACCGGCCGTTTCGCCGATCCATCCACGCATATCCTGCGCCGACAGCCATTTCGCATCATCATGGGCGGCCGAATTGGTCATGGCGTAGAATGCCCGCGCGGCGCTGCGGGACATGCCCATTTCGGCATAATAATCCAGATAGAGCCGGTTTTCTGGCGAATCGGCAGCGAAATGATGCGGCTGGCGCCCGCGATCATCCAGCCAGGAATGGACCGCGAATTCCGCTCCGTCGTCGATCTGGCGCGTTGCCCCGGCCAGAAACAGCTCCACCGCCCCGGATCGGACCGAACCGTTCGCCGGGACATGGGTGGCGATACCGGCGGCGCGAATCATCCGCCCCAGCGCCAGATTCGCGCGGTCATCATCGGTGCCGGGACATTCGACCATATCCAGCACCGCGATATCGGGAAAATCGCGCAGCAAGGCGGCAAATTGCCCCGGGGTTGTGGCATCGGTCAGTCCGACCAGAGAGGCGCGGCGCGGATCATCCACGCGGAACGGGCCATAGGCGGCGATGGCGGACGGTTTAGGCGCGGCGTGCGCGGAAAGGAAACGTTCGGCGCTCGACCTGGCACGCGCCGCATCCGCGGGCGAAAGCCGGACCCATTGCTGCGCGGCAGGGTTCCATTCTTCCATATAGGTTTCGACTGAAAGAACCTGCGCCTGGACCGGCACGGCCAGCATGGCCGCAAAACCAACAAACAGGGCATTCAGGCTGCGCATTGCGCCTGTCTGGACCCGCGGACCTTGCCCAATTGCTAGCCGGAATGGTTGCCATTTGGTTGATGCGCGATGCGGGACTGTATTTCAGCGACTTACTGCTCGAATCTGCCCGATTTTTCCCTAGATACCGTATAGAACAAACCGGGGGTAATGCGTGGTCGCATTGGTCCGTAGGGTGGCCTATCTCGGGCTGGAGTCACGCGCTGTGGAAGTGCAATGCCAGGTCGCCCCGGGGCTGCCGCGTTTCAATATCGCCCTGCTGGCGGACAAGGCCGTGGGAGAAAGCCGGGAACGGGTGCAAAACGCGCTCGCCGCGATGGGCCTGTCGCTGCCGCCAAAGCGGATCACGATCAACCTCTCTCCAGCCGATCTGCCCAAGGAAGGATCGCATTACGATCTGCCGATTGCGCTGGCGCTGCTGGCCGCAATGGGCGTGACCGATGCGGAACAATTGGCAGACTGGATCGCGGGGGGCGATCTGGCGCTGGACGGGCGGGTCGTCTCCTCCCCCGGTGTGCTGCTGGCGGCGATCCATGCCAGCCAGTAAGAAACCAGGCTGATCTGCCCCGCCGGTCAGGGGTCGGAGGCTCGCTGGGCGGCGGGTATTCCGCATCGCCGCGCCTGATCTGATCAGCCTGCTCAATCATCTGAAGGGCACGCAGACCCTGCCCGATCCGAAGCCAGGCGAGGTCGAGCCCGCCGCGCCAGGGCCGGACCTGAAGCAGGTCAAGGGGCAGGAATCCGCCAAACGCGCACTCGAAATCGCAGCGGCGGGCGGGCATAATCTGCTCATCTCTGGATCGTAAAGCCCCCTACGGATGTCAGTTCTTTGGAAGCCTTGGAAGGTCTCGGATGGCCTCGGAATGACAGAAACTAGGCGGGAGGCGGACCTTTTGAAACGGGCTTGCCGGATTTAAGACTTTAGGACGAGAACCTTGATCGTTGCAGCCACAATCATTGTAACCACTAACCCGACACCTATAAGCTAGGGAAAGCATGCGTTCGTGCCGCGCATGCCAGGCCTGCCCAGATATTTAGAAAAACTATTGCGCATTGTAGGTGCGCTCGGCGCCGGTTCAGGGTAATTGCCCCTCCACTCCGCACAATTTTGAGGTTCCATGTCGCAACTTTCTCGCTTGGCTGACAGGGTCATTCCTGACGCATTGCGGGCGGGAAATTGGTCCGAGATCGAACCGGAGGCCAAGCGCCGGACCGTCGGCATCGTGCTAGCGCTGATGCTGGAAACATTGCTGATCCTTGCGCTGCTGACCCTTGGCAGTGGAGCATTGCGGGAAGAGCCCGTCCCGGTGGCGATGGTCAGCTTCGATGCCCGGCCCGATGCGGAAGAAAGCCCGAGTCCCGCTGAAACCGAGGAACCCGAATTCGCCGAAGCGAGGCCTGCTGCGCTGCAACAGCCAGAGTTGGCTGAGGCGCCCGTCCCGCCGGCCGAACCTCCACCAGCCGAGGTAAGACCTGCACCCAAACCGCCGGCCTTCATCCAGCTGTCCCGCGACCAGATGGCCCGCGCCGATATCAGCGGTAAGAAGGCAGGCCCGCCTGCGCCAGCCAAGAGAGGGCCAATGGGGCCGCCCGATACCGGCTTTCCCGGCGACAGTGAACGGGTGAGCGGCAGCGGCCCCAATGGCGAACCGCTGTATGCCGCCGCCTGGTACCGCGAACCCTATCCCGATGAATTGCGCGGCTATCTCTCGACCGCCAATAGCCCGGGATGGGGCCTGATCAATTGCCGGACAGTGGCCGATTTCCGGGTTGAAGATTGCGTTCTGGAGGCTGAATATCCACGCGGGTCACAGATCGGGCGCGCCGTTCTGGCGGCGGCATGGCAATTTCGCGTGCGGCCACCGCGCGTTGGGGGGCGTTCCCAAGTGGGCGAATGGGTGCGTATCAGGATCGATTACACGGTGATCCGGCAATAAGACCAGGGCGGCCTATCCGTTGGCGGCAATTCTGGGCGGTTTTACCGGTTCACCCTCAACCCGGGCAAAGCTGCCGGGCGCGCAGGCATCGCGCGATGGCTCGGCCCGTGATCCGTCTTCGCGTATGCCGAGCCTGTCCCGCGCCTGAAGTTGTAAATCCATACAGGTCAAGATGCGGCCATCCTGAGCCAGGATGGATACGGGGCCGATTGGCAGGCGGTCACGGGCATCAACCAGCACCGGATTTTCTTCGATCTCGGTCCCGTATTTCTGGCCCCACTGGCGCAGCGCCAGCATTGCGGGCAGCAGGTCGAGGCCCTTTTCCGTCAGCCGGTATTCGATCCTCCGGCGATCATCCGGGCAGGCTTTGCGGCTGAGGATGCCGTGATCGACCAGCTTGGCGAGTCGATTCGACAGGATATTCCGGGCAATCCCGAGTTCCCCCAGAAATTCTTCGAAATGATGGAGCCCGTTGAACGCTGCGCGCAGGATCATGAAAGACCATCGTTCCCCCATGGTTTCGAGCGCTTCCGGCAATCCGCAGACTGTCAGTTCCTTCAATGGTTCGCGTAATTCACCCATGTAAATCCCTCTCGCCGTAGCGTTAGCGCGTTTTGCCCGTGTCACAAAACCGAAACTAAGTTTTTAGTTGCAACTTGAAATGTAACCCAGTAAGTAGTGATTCGCAACTGGTTGTGAATTCATACTGAACCGGTGCACCGCAACACCACGCAAATACGTATAAAGGATATGCGAAGATGACCCTCTCCCTCCCCAAATCCAGCTCGCTAGGTGCCATCGGCATCGCTCTGGTCTGGACCGGCCTGACTTTCGGCGCGGCCCTCAGCCCCGTTGCTGTCGAAGCCCGCAGCCCGGCCGCCTATTATTCGGCCGAACTCGCGGCACCTGCCGCGGCAAACAACAGCATCATTGGCGGCGTCGTATGGCAATGTGCCAGCACCACTTGCATCGCCGCCAAGGCCTCGTCCCGCCCGGTAAACCTGTGCAAACGCGTCGCGCGCGAATTGGGCGAAGTCACCAGCTTCACCGCCGGTGAAACGGCGCTCGAAGCCGGCGATCTGGCCAGCTGCAACGGCAAGTAACCACCGCGTCCCGCCCAGGTCCCACCCTCCTGGTGATCGGGACACTTCCGGGCCCCCGGCTTGATTGCCGGGGGCCCTATTTGTTGGCGGGGATCAGACCGGCAGGCCGCGCCAGCGAAGATCGGCGGCAAGGCCGGGCGCGCCAACGAAATGATGGACCTGCCACCCTTCCTGCCTGGCCGCAGCAATATTGGCGGGATTATCGTCAATAAACAGCATCTCTTCCGGCGCATGGCCGAAACGCCGTTGTGCCAGACGAAAAATGGCCGGGTCGGGCTTGGCCAGCCTTTCCTGCCCCGAAACCACGATGTCGCGAAAATGGTTCAACACCGGCTGCGTTGGCAGGAACATCTCCCAGAAATCGGCCCCGAAATTTGTGATCGCAAACAAGCGAACACCCGCTTCGTCCAATCCCCGAATCAATTCCGCCGTGCCCGCAACCGGGCCGGGAATCGTTTCCAGAAAGCGAGACGCATAGGCATCGATCAAATCGGCATGATCGGGAAACTGCGCCTTTCGTTCCGGAACCATGTCGGACAGCGGGCGGCCTGCATCATGTTCGAAATGCCATTCTTCCGTCACTACATGGGCAAGAAACCAGTCGAGCCGATCTTCATCCTCGATCAATTTGGCAAACAGGCAGCGCAAATCCCACTGCACGATTACCCGGCCGACATCGAACACCACTGCCTTGACCGTACCGCTCATTGCCTGTGCTCCATCGTGTTGCATCGTTCAGGTTCCTGGGTCGCAGACACAGGAACGGCCCGCGCTCCAAATGGAAGGCGGGCCGATTCGTGAGTTCCGGTCCCGCCGGCCATAAAGGCAGCGGAACCAACCAGACCTGCAGCTTAGCCCTGACGGGCTTTGAAGCGGCGGTTGGTCTTGTTGATCACATAGGTGCGCCCGCGGCGGCGAATAACGCGGCAATCGCGGTGGCGGTTCTTCAGCGACTTGAGGCTGTTGCGGATTTTCATGGCTCTAGTTCCAAAAAAAGAAGCACCGGAGATTACCCCGATGCCGGAAATTCAAGCCGAGCAATTAGGGGCGCTTCGCGCTGAAGTCAACAGATTCACCCACCAGAAGTTTCGCGGGTAAACCGGCCTTCTGAGATCAATCGCCCCTGATTTCACCCAGCTTGCGTTCCCATTGCAGCGCATGGGCAATGATTTCATCCAGATCGGCATGTGCTGGCTCCCACGGCAAGGTGGCCCGAATGCGCGCAGGATCGGACACCAGCGATCCGGGGTCGCCCGCGCGGCGCGGTTGCAGATCGCGGTCCAGCTTACGATTGGTCACCCGGTCAACCGCATCGAGCACCTCCAACACGGAAAACCCGCGGCCATATCCGCAGTTCATTTTCAGCGAGCGGCCGGGCTGCTGTTCCAGCGCCTGCAACGCCAGCACATGGGCCGCCGCAAGATCGCTGACATGGATGTAATCCCGTACCCCGGTACCATCGGGCGTATCGTAGTCGGTACCGAACACGGCGACTTTGTCCCGCTTGCCCAGCGCCGCTTCCACTGCGACCTTGATCAGATGCGTGGCCCCGGCGGTGGATTGCCCGCTGCGCCCCTGCGGATCGGCGCCCGCGACGTTGAAATAGCGCAAGGCGCAGAAATTCATTTCATGCACGGCCGCCACATCGCCCAACATCTGTTCGGTCATCAGTTTCGACCAGCCGTAGGGATTGATCGGAACCTGCGGGGCATCTTCGGCAACCGGCGACACGTCCGGCACGCCGTAGGTTGCTGCGGTCGAACTGAAAATAAAATGCGGGATGAACGCGGTCACTGCCGCTTCGATCAGGGCGCGGCTCTTGGCGGTATTGTTGTGGTAATATTTCAGCGGGTTCTCGACCGATTCGGGCACCACCACCGATCCAGCGAAATGCATGATCGCGCCGATCTGGCGCTCTTCGAAAATCCGCGCCAGAAAAGCGCCATCCGCTATATCGCCTTCATACAAGGGGACGCCGTCAGGTACCGCAAACCGGAACCCGGTGGTGAGATTGTCGATCACCACGACCGGCCATCCGCCATCGACCAGCGCCAGCACCGCATGGCTGCCGATATATCCGGCACCGCCGGTCACCAGCACCGGAGTTTTTCCTGCTTCGGTTGATATTGTGTTCATAAATTGTGACTTAATCCCCGCAGGCGAATCGGCAAATGATAGTTCTCTGGCGCTTCACGCCTTGGTTGGCTAGGTTACAACCATGTAAATACGGCCATAGTGCCGAATAATGAATGGGCCGGATTCAAGATTGGAACACCACATGAAATTTTCCCGGATCGCATTTCTGGCGGTTACCGCCGCCGCTTTGTCTGCCTGCACCACCGTACCCGCCAGCCCGGTCGAAGTGACCCGTTTTCACCAGCCGGCGACGGTGGGCCAGCTGGGCCAGACAACGATCTTTATCGAGACAGCCAGCGATGTCGATCTCGGCGCGCTCGAAATGGCGCCCTATAAGGAAGCGGTCGCGCGCGAGCTGACGAAAATGGGATACCGCGAAACATCGCGCGATTCTGCCGCCCAGATCGCACAGCTCAGCCTCGACCGGCTCATATCGGAGCCGCCGCCCAAGGAAAGCCCGGTGTCCGTCGGCGTGGGCGGCGGCACCGGTAGCTATGGTTCCGGCGTCGGCTTGGGGATCGGGATCAATCTGGGCGGCAAGAAATCCGCGCAGCAGATTGCCACGCAAATGGCCGTCAGGATCCGCAATGCCGCCAGCGGCGATGCGTTGTGGGAAGGGCGCGCCAATTTCTCCGTCGGCACCAATTCCCCACTGGCAGAGGGACAAGCGAACGCAGCCACCATTGCCGCTGCATTGTTCCGCGAATTCCCCGGCAACAGCGGTGAAACCACAGAAGTGAAGGTCAACCCCAAGTGAATGATATCCAGATTGATTGCGCCTTCGACAGCGGCAATATCGTGGTCCTGTCGGTGGAAGGGGCGGTTGCAAGGCTGGCGCTGCGCAAGGATCATATGTCCGACTTCAGGCAATGGTTCCATTTCCGGGTGAGCGGCGCCGCTGGGCGCGAGCTGGAATTGAAAATCACCGATCTGAATGCCTCCGCCTATCCCGGCGGGTGGACCGATTACGATGCCTGCGTGTCTGAAGACCGCGCCTATTGGGGCCGTGTCAGCAGCGCCTTCGACAAGGACGAGGGTGGCGGCACGCTGACGATCACCTATGCATCGGACAGCGACATTGCATATTTCGCCTATTTCGCTCCCTATTCGATGGAGCGGCACCACGATTTGGTCGCTGAATCGGCACTGTGCGAGGGTGTGTCCTATCGTCGGCTCGGCACTTCATTGGACGGGCAGCCGATCGATTGCCTGGAAATGGGCGAGGGTGGCATGCAGGTGTGGCTCTACGCCCGCCAACATCCGGGCGAAACCCAGGCCGAATGGTGGATGGAAGGGGCGCTGGAATGCCTGACCGATCCGGCCGATCCGGTCGGTCGGATTCTGCGCCAGAAATGCCGCCTCCACATCGTACCCAATTGCAATCCCGACGGATCGCGGCGCGGCCATTTGCGGACCAACGCGGTGGGCGCCAATCTCAACCGCGAATGGGACAGCCCCAGCGAGGAAAGATCGCCCGAGGTATTGTGTATTCGCAATGCGATGGACGAAACCGGGGTTGATTTTGCCATGGACATTCACGGGGACGAGGCGATCCCGGCGGTTTTCCTGGCCGGGTTCGAAGGCATTCCCGGATTGAAGGACAAACAGCAAGCCGATTACTTGCGCTATCAGGCGACACTGGACCGGCGCACGCCCGATTTCCAGACCGCGCTCGGCTACGGCGTCACTTCGCCGGGCAAGGCGAAGCTGACCATGTCCACCACCCAGCTCGCCCACCGTTTCGGCTGCTGTTCGATGACGCTCGAAATGCCGTTCAAGGACAATCGCGACCTGCCCGATCCCGAGCAGGGCTGGAGCCCGGAACGCTGCAAATTGCTGGCGCGCGATTGCCTGGCAGCTCTGGCTGAATGGCTGGACGGCTGAGGGCGCAGGGAACAGGTCTTAAACCGGTCACGCTCTGTCGCTTGGCCGATTGACAGCAAATTCCGCATCGGCTTCAGGCCGTAATGTAACCCCCCGATCGGAAAATAAATGCCCAAACGTGTGCTCGTTGTCGAAGACGATCTTCTCAACCGGATGATGTTCTGCGCCGTGCTGCGCGAGGGCGGCTATCAGGTCGAAGAAGTAGCCGACGAGCGGATGATGCTGGCCGAGGTGGAGGAATTTTCCCCAGATCTAATCGTGCTCGACATCAATCTGCCACATGTGTCCGGGATCGACATCATCAAACTGCTGAAATCAAACGCGCTGCTCAGCAATATCCCGGTGCTGGCGGTTACCGGCTATGTCGGCAAAGGCGAGGAACTCAAGGTTCGCTCTGCCGGTGCCAATGGCTATCTGGCCAAACCGGTTTCGATGAAGCCCTTCCTCGAAGCCGTCGGCGGATTGATCGCCGCCTGAGAGACGCCCTTATCTTCGTCATTGCGAGCGAAGATGGGCGCGCGGGAACGCAGCGCGCACAACCTTCCCTCCGGCGGCTTCGCGGAAGGGCTTACGCCAGTGTTGGAAAACAGATCGCGCGGTCGGCGCGGCATCGGATGATGTGCGCGAAAGGCGGGCGGAGGATCTTGGCCGCGCCCCCGCGCGGGCGGGCCCTTGCGGAAAACGACTTGCGAACGACCGGCGCGCCCATCCGCAGCACGCCGGTTCGGCCCTGAGTCAGGCTGGCCGGAACCTGCGCGAGAGCTCGCATGGCAGGCAGGTTCCTCGCGGCTGATAGCGCCGCGCCACCGGCAGGAGGGGTAAGCCGCCCGCAACATCCAGTCTTCAGATTTCCGGTGAGGGAAATGCCGGCTTGATAGCGTCACCTAACCGCCCAGACCCGCACCCGCACCAACCGCGCTGACCTGCAGCTTGCCCATGGCGGACAAGCCGCAGGAAAGATGAGCGAAGCAAGCCGGTCAAGCGCGCCCCGGATCCTATACCTTGGTTAAAGGATGCGCAGTTTATAACCTATTTGGTTTCTTTTGTCAAGTAGATGTCGTGTGACATCAAGTCTTCGGTGGCTGGTTGCCGCCAGCAAGGCCGAAAACCGACCTACACCAAACTCGCCGGACCAAACGCCGCTGGCAGCAGCGCGGACAGTTTGACTCGCCGCACATCCTCCGGCCCGACGCACAGCACATCGGGATCGGTGCCGCCCAGCGCGGCGAGTTCGTACAGCACCTGGCGGCACCGCCCGCACGGGGTGATCGGATCGCCTCCCCCCTTGTCGTCAGGCCCGGTGACCGCCACCGCCACCAGCCCGCCACGCGCGCCGCCTGCCATTGCCTTCGCTACCGCGACCGTTTCCGCGCACAGCGCCATGCCGTAGCTGGCATTTTCGATATTGGTGCCGGTCACCACGCTGCCATCGGCGAAGCGCAACGCAGCCCCGACGGCAAAGCCGGAATAGGGCGAATAGGAATGCTCCGCCGCAGCGCGGGCGGCGGCGATCAGGTCGTGGTCAGTCGAACTATGCATACAAAACTCCGCCATACAAAACCCCGTTCGTGTCGAGCGAAGTCGAGATACGTCCAGGAAAAATATCTCGACTTCGCCCGACACGAACGGAAGAGGGATTGAAGTGTAAGGCCTTCACGGTTGCACCACTACCCAGCGGACCGGATCATCGCTTGCTTCGCTACGCAGCGCTTCGTTCGCGGTCCATAGCAGCCAGGGCCGCCCGGCGTAGTCCGGTTCCAGCCGGGTGCGGGTTAGCCACAGATTGCGTTCCAGCCGCTGGGCCAGGCCGTAGCGGATTTCGAATTCCGGATCGATTTTCAGGATCACTGCCTTGCCCGCATGGTTTTCGATCTGGTTGATCAGCGTCATCAGCTCGCTTTCGACCGCGGCATCGCTGACCCGCTCTTCGCAGCTGTCGGCCGTGCGGCCGAGCTCGATCGCGGGCGGCAGCAGGCTGCTGTCACGCGGGACCATGGTGACGAAATTGGCCGATTGCCCGTCTGCCATGGTGCAGGGATCGAAGGCATGGACAGCACCGACCTGCAATTTTGCTTCCCTCGCCGCAGCGAAATTGCGGCTGAAGCGCGCGTCCTGCCCGCTTCCCCCGTCGCTGGCGTCCAGATAGGCAAAGCTGCCGCCCAGCGCGCGGACCGTGCGGAAATTGATCACCCCGTCCCGCGCGCCCGCGACCACGCCCTGATCGGGATAGGCATCTTCCGGCGGGGCCCAGTGGTTTACTTGCCACCACAGATACCCCCCAGCGCCCAGCAGTATCAGCAGCAATGCCCCGGCGATGCGCAGCTTCCACGGCGAAGGTTTGCGTTTCCTTGCCATGCGCCCTCAACCCTTGATGTGGAGGACGCAGATGAGCGTAAACAGGCGGCGCGCGGTGGCGAAATCGGTATCGACCTTGCCCTCCAACCGTTCGAGCAACAGCTCGGCTGCGCCATTATGCACCCCGCGCCGGGCCATATCGATGGTTTCGATCTCTGCCGCGGTCGATTTGCGGATCGCCTGGTAGTAACTGTCGCAGATCGCAAAATAATCACGAATCGGGCGGCGGAATCGGGCGAGCCCCAGGATCAGCGTTTCCAGTTCCACATCGTCCGCATCGCGAATGGTCAGCTGAAGCCGGCCGTCGCGCACTGCCAGCGTCAACCGGTACGGCCCATCGTGGCCCGCTGCCGCCGCGCGCAGCGGTTTGAAACTGTTTTCCTCGATCAGATCGAAGATCGCCACGCGCCGTTCCTGTTCGACATCGGCGCTGCGCCACAGGATCGTGTCCTCGTCGAGCGCAATGTGGGAGATCGTGTGGTTGAGCATAGTGTGCCGCTTTCGCAGATGCACGGGGGGCGGTGCAAGGCTTTCCGAAACCATCCCCACTATCCACAAGCGATTGCGACTATCCGGCACTTGCGTTGGGCATGGCTTCGCGCGCAAAGCAGCCGGATGGCCGATCAAAATCTCCTTTCCCGACCCGAAACCGATACACCCACAATACGTAGTCTGCCTGCGAATATCGAGGCGGAGGCGGCGTTCCTGGGCGCGGTGCTGATCGACAATCGGGTGCTGGAAGAACTGCCTGCACCGATTCGGCCCGAACATTTCTTCGAACCTGTCCACCAGAGGGTGTTCGAACGGATCCTAACTCTCCTCGATCGCAGCGCGGTGGTGACGCCGGTAACGCTGAAACCCTATTTCGAAGCGGACGAGGCGCTGAAGGAACTGGGCGGGATCACCTATCTCGCCCGCCTGACCGCCGATGGCCAGGGCTTGCTGGCCCCGCGCGAACTGGCCGAACAGATTTACGATCTGGCGCTGCTGCGCGAATTGGTCAGCGTAGGCCGCAATCTGGTGGAAGGGGCAATCGATACCTCCGATTCGGTCGCCCCGATGAAACAGATCGAGGAAGCCGAAGCCGCGCTGTTCAAGGTGGCGGAGGGCGCGGGCGGCCAGAACGAAGCCGCCAGCTTCAGCGCCGCGACCAGAAAAGCGCTCGGGATGATCGAAATGGCGATCAATTCGGGCGGGCATATTTCCGGCAAGACCACCGGCCTGACCTGCATCAACGAAAAGATCGGCGGGCTGCACGATTCCGATCTGATCATCCTGGCCGGGCGCCCGGGGATGGGCAAGACCTCGCTGGCGACCAATATCGCCTATAATTGTGCAAACCGCTTCCTCGAAGACACCACCATCCACGGGATTGCAGCGGATAAATCTGTCGGCGCGCCGGTTGCCTTCTTCAGCCTGGAAATGAGCGCGGACCAACTCGCCACACGCATCCTGTCGGAACAGGCGGGCATTTCATCCGAAGCACTGCGGATGGGCAAGATCAGCCGCGAGGATTTCCAGCAATTGAGCTTCGCCAGCCAGCGGCTCGCCGAATTGCCGCTGTATATCGACGATACGCCCGCACTGACCATCGCCGCGCTGCGCACCCGCGCGCGGCGGCTGAAACGCAAGCATGACATCGGGCTGATCGTGGTCGATTACCTGCAATTGCTGCAGGGATCGGGCCGCGCCAATGACAACCGCGTGAACGAAATTTCGGAAATCAGCCGGGGCCTCAAAACCCTCGCCAAGGAAATCGAAGTGCCGGTGATTGCCCTGTCCCAGCTGAGCCGTGCAGTGGAACAGCGCGAAGACAAGACCCCTATGCTGTCCGACCTGCGCGAATCGGGTTCGATCGAACAGGACGCGGATATGGTCTGGTTCGTCTACCGCGAGGATTACTACATCGCATCCAAGGAACCCAAACGCCCGGTCGAAACGGACGACCAGAAAGTGCATGAGGCCTATTCGGCCTGGATGGCCCAGATGGAGCAGGTGTTCGGCCTGGCCGAACTGGTCGTCGCGAAACAGCGCCACGGTTCCACCGGCAAGGTGCGGATGAAATTCGAAGCCAGGATCACCAAATTCTCCGATCTGGAGGAAGACGACCGGCGCGGCCAATTCGGCTGATCGCAATCCGCCAGCCGCCAGCCGCGAGCCGCGAGCGCGGGCTACAGCCCCAGATTCAGGCGGCGACTGACATTGTAATCGACCACCGAGACCAGGAACCAGGCGAAATTCCAGCGAATCCGATTGAACAATGTAGCGCGGTACCGGTTCAGCTGCGGCGTGATTGCCTCGCTCGCGGTAATCTGGTGGCCGATGAATTCGCGCATCCGCCCGGCCAGCGCCGCATCTTCGATCCGCAGCATCACTTCCAGGTTCAGATACAGGCTGCGCATGTCGAAATTGGCGCTGCCGAAATAGACCGCATCATCGACCACGATCAGCTTGGTGTGCAATTTGCAGGCGGTGAATTCCCATATTTTCGCGCCAGTGCCGAGCAGGTAATCATACAGCGACCTGGTGGCCCCGATCGTGGCGTTATTGTCCGATTTTCCCGCCATCACCAGATGAACCGTGCCGCGCCGCGCCAGATTGCCGATTCGGCGGGCCATGCGGCTGGCGGGGGAGAAATAGGCCATCGTCATGTCCAGCCGCCGCGCCCGTGCGATGTCCTTGCGGATCGCCTGCGCCCAGCTCGACGGGGTGCGCGTGGGCCCGCCGATCAATAGCTGGACCGGTCCGGTGCCCGGATTCCAATCACGGATCATCCGGCTGATGACGAGCCAGTTTGCTCTGGGATTGGCGGTCCAGCGTTCAATCGCGTCAAACCAGCGGGACAATTGGATGACGGAGGACCCTTCCACCGTCACCCCCAGATCGCTCCAGCCATTGACCTGCGGCGGGGCGAAATATTCATCGGCGATGTTGAACCCGCCGAGCATCGCGCTGCCGTCCGCAATCACCATTTTCTGATGGTTGCGGATCAGATAACGTTGCGACCAGCCGGAGCTGAAGACATGCCATCTCCCGCCCGCATCGCTGAGCGGTTGCAGGAATGCCTCGTCCGCATCAGCGCCGAAGCCATCGATGATCAGTGTCACCCGCACGCCGCGCTGCGCCGCTTCCACCAGCGCATCGCGCACCCTTGTGCCGGCATCATCCGGGGAGAAAATGTAGAAACACAGCCGGACCGATTCGCGCGCGCCGCCAATCAATCCCAGCAACCGGTCCAGCCGGTCCTTGCCCGCCGGATAGAAGGTCAGTTCCTGTCCCTGCGCGGAAGTCGAAAAGGGCGCCAATTCGTTGAAGGCGGCCCCCGGTTCCGTTAGCTGCCCTGTTGCTCGATCATCGCCCATAACCGGATGCTCTACCTTCCCGCGCCGACCTGCGCAAATCCTTGGCTTATCCTTGACTCCGGGCACTCCCCCGACTAATCGGCGTGCTTTCCTGATATTCATAGAAATTGGAGTGCCAGATGGCGCGCGTTACAGTCGAAGATTGTGTCGACAAGATCCCCAACCGGTTCGACCTGGTATTGCTTGCGGCCCAGCGTGCCCGGGAGATTTCTGGCGGCGCGGAACTGACCGTCGACCGGGACCGGGACAAGAACCCGGTTGTCGCCTTGCGCGAAATCGCAGAACAGACTGTAAAACCCAAACATCTGATGGAAAGCGTCGTCACCGGCTTGCAGAAAATCCTGCCCGACGATGAAGACGAAGCGGATGAAGTGGGTTCGCTCAGCCAGTCGGCAGAAGCGCTGCGGATCACCGCATCCGCGCCGACCCGCTCGACCTCTATCGGTTCCGATTACGAAGGTTAAAATGCGCAAATTGCCAGCGTAACAAAAGGCCGCTCCTTCGGGGGCGGCCTTTTGCATTTATGGCACAAGTGAGATTTGGTACTTTACAGCCTGCGGGCTGCGCTTACCCTTCTGAGCCTACGAGCAAGATCGAGGAGTCTGGGTACGCATGGCGGTTGTCGCAATATACAGCATCAAGGGCGGGGTGGGCAAAACCACATTGGCCGCCAATCTTGCGTATTATTCGGCGATGATTTCCTGCCGGCGGACCTTGCTGTGGGATCTCGATGCAGCGGGCGGCGCAGGGTTCCTGCTGGGGGTCGATGCCAAGCCGGCAAAGAAAACACCCGGCAAACGTGCGGAATCGATCTTCTCGCGCGAACAGGATCCGGCCAAACTGATCCGGAAGACCACCTATCCCAACCTCGACCTGTTGCCAGCAGACGAGAGCATTCGCGCGCTCGACAGCCAGTTTGCCTCGATCGGGAAACGTAAACGGCTCGCCAAGTTGACCGGCAATCTGTCGAAAGATTACGAGCGTATAATTTTCGACTGCCCGCCGGTGCTGAATGAAATCAGCGCGCAGGTAATGCGTGCCGCCGACCTGGTGATCGTGCCCCTGCCGCCCTCGCCGCTATCTGCCCGTGCGTTTGAACTGGTCGCAGAGGAAGTCGCCGCCACCAGCAGGCCGCATCCGCCGATCCTGCCGGTTCTGTCGATGCTCGACATGCGCAGGAACCTGCACCGCGAAGCGCGTGAAGCCAATCCAGGCTGGCCGGCGATCCCTCTCGCCAGCGCGATAGAACAATGCGCCGTGCGCCAACAACCCGTCGGTGCCTTTGCGCCGCGCTCCCCCGCCGCCCGCGCTTTGCAGCAACTCTGGACCGCGATCGAGCGCAAGCTGGCATCCAAAAAGGGCTAACCACTCGACCGATTGCGCCGGGCGGGTTAAACCTGCGCTATGGTGGGATCATGAGCGACCTTACGGATGCAGTCGGAACGATTCCGGAAGGCGGATTATACGCCCGATTCGTCGAGTCCAAGACCGGCGAAGATGACCATACCCACGAAACCGCGTGCCTGAATTGCGGAACGGCCCTGGTTGGTTCTCACTGCCACAATTGCGGTCAACATGCTCATATTCATCGAACTCTCGGCGCGTTCATGCATGATCTGCTGCACGGCGCGCTGCATTTCGAAGGGAAGGTCTGGCACACACTACCGATGCTGTGCTGGAGGCCGGGGGAGCTGACCAGACGGTATATTGCCGGCGAACGTGCCCGTTTCGTATCACCGATGGCGCTGTTTCTGTTCACCGTGTTCGTGATGTTTGCAGTGCTGCAAATTGAAGGCGTTAGCCCGCCAGCCGACGTCGCCCAAGCAACCCAGGAAACCACCCGGCAGGCCGGTCAGGGAGTTTCCAGCGCAAAAGTCCTGGCCGATAATGAACTGGCGGAAGCGACCAAGGCCCTTGCGTCGCTCGCCCCGGATGATCCCGGGCGCGCAGCAGCGCAGGAACGGCTTGATAGCGCCAAGACCGCGCAAGCCATGCTCGAGAGAGGTGAGAAATTCGTCATCAACGACAGTTTCTCGATGACTTTCGAGGAGGCCAAGACTGGCTGGAAGCGGCTGGACAAGGGAATTGCAAAGGCACGAACAAATCCGAGCCTCATGCTCTACAAGCTGATGACCAACAGTTACAAATTTTCGTGGCTGCTGATCCCGCTGTCACTGCCATTCGTGTGGCTGCTGTTCGCCTGGAAACGGAACTTCGGTCTGTATGACCACGCGATATTCGTAACCTATTCGATCGCATTCATGTCGCTGCTGTTCATCGTCCTGATGATCTTGGGCGGCTTTGGGGTAAGTGCTACCTTGCTTGGTCTGGCAGCGACAGTGATCCCCCTGTGGCACCTGCAACGCCAGTTGAAACGTGCCTATGGTCTGACGAACCTGTCCGCAACATGGCGCGCAGCGGTGATGGTATTTCTGATCGGACTGGTCCTGGCCCTGTTTCTAGTCACGCTGATTGTTCTGGGCCTATTAGGATAAGGGGCGCGCCTTGCAGCACGCCCCTCAATTCCAAATATCAGCCAGGAGTTACGCGCCTTGCGGGGCCGCATCGTCTGATCCGCCAAACTTCTTGCCGGACTTGGGAATGGCTGATCCGCGCATGGGCTTGACCTTTGCCGGGCCCTTGGGCTCGTTCGGGCGGTCGATCTTGCCGTCTGTCATCAGCTGATCAATCTCGTTACCGGTCAGCGTTTCATATTCGAGCATGGCCAGCGCAATCAGGTGCAATTTATCTTCCTGCTTGGTCAGGATGTCAGTTGCCCTTTTATGGGCATCCTCCACCAGCGTGCGGATTTCGGCATCGATAAGCTTGTTGGTTTCAGCCGAACCCATCGTACGCTGGGACTGGCCCATACCCAGATAGCCTTCCTGCTGCTGTTCATACATCAGCGGGCCCAGCTTGTCCGACATGCCCCATTTGGTTACCATGTTGCGGGCCAGATCGGTGGCATACTGGATGTCGGACGATGCGCCGGAAGACACTTTATCGTGGCCGAAAATGATCTCTTCAGCCACCCGGCCGCCCATCGACACCGCCAGATTGGCGTGCATCTTATCGCGGTGATACGAATAATTGTCCCGTTCCGGCAGGCGCATGACCATGCCCAGGGCGCGGCCGCGCGGGATGATCGTCGCCTTGTGGATCGGGTCCGATGCTTCCTCGTTCACGGATACCAGCGCATGGCCTGCCTCGTGATAGGCGGTCATCTTCTTTTCATCGTCGGTCATCACCATGGATCGCCGTTCGGTGCCCATCATCACCTTGTCCTTCGCGTCTTCGAATTCCTGCATCGCGACCAGGCGCTTGTTACGGCGCGCAGCCAGCAAGGCAGCTTCGTTGACCAGATTGGCAAGGTCCGCGCCGGAAAAACCGGGGGTGCCGCGCGCAATGGTGCGCGGGTTGACGTCGGGTGCCAGCGGCACTTTCTTCATGTGGACGGCGAGAATTTTCTCCCGCCCTTCAATATCCGGGATCGGCACCACGACCTGGCGGTCGAACCGGCCCGGGCGTAGCAGCGCAGGGTCCAGCACATCGGGGCGGTTGGTCGCCGCGATGATGATGATGCCTTCGTTCGCCTCGAACCCATCCATTTCGACCAGCAGCTGGTTCAGCGTCTGTTCGCGTTCGTCATTCGAATTGCCTAGGCCGGAACCGCGATGGCGGCCTACCGCGTCGATTTCGTCGATGAAGACAATGCACGGCGCGTTTTTCTTCGCCTGTTCGAACATGTCGCGCACCCGGCTTGCGCCGACGCCGACGAACATTTCGACAAAATCGGAACCTGATATGGTGAAGAATGGAACGCCCGCTTCGCCCGCGATCGCGCGGGCCAGCAGCGTCTTGCCGGTGCCGGGCGAACCGACCAGCAGGGCGCCCTTGGGGATTTGTCCGCCCAGTTTCGAAAAACGTTGCGGGTCTTTCAGGAATTCAACGATTTCCTCCAGTTCCTCACGCGCTTCATCGATCCCAGCCACGTCTTCGAAAGTCACGCGGCCCTGTTTCTCGGTCAGCAATTTGGCCTTGGACTTGCCAAAACCCATCGCCCCGCCGCCGCCGCCCTTTTGCACCTGGCGCATGGCGAAAAATGCTATGCCCAGGATCAGGATGAACGGCAGAGCCTGCATCACGATGACCAGGAACAAATTCATCCGTTCCGGCGCGACGCCGGCATATTCGACGCCCATTTCATCCAGCAATTCGGTCAGCTGCGTGTCGCCGGCCACCGGCGTGGTGGTGAAGCTCTGGCCGTTTTTCAATTGGCCCGCGATAATCTCCGGTGCGATCTGCACCTTCTCCACCGTTCCTTCGGCAACCTTGTTACGGAAGTCGGAATACCCGATTTCGGTACCGGCAGTCTGTGCGCCGCTGTTGAACATGGTCACGACCATCAACAGGGCGAGAAAAATCCCGCCCCATACCAGCATGCTCTTGACCCATGGATTGGGACCCTGGGGTTCCTTTTCATCATTCATCGACTTGGTAGTCCTTTCGTGAATGCCAATATGGGGCCATCAGCGTGAATGGCAAGATAACACAGCACTCGGCGGGAAAGCACCCTGCGGATCGATCGGAATTGTACCTGTCGATCCGCATCGGCCAGCCGCTCTAACATGGCGCATTTACAAAGCGCGGGCCTGCCGCTGAATTGCCCCCCGAAATGCCCGGCGAACTGATTGTAAACAGTAACCTTTGACACGCCCGCATCAGCCGCTATGCATTCGATCAAGCTTGGGAATATTCGCCCGAGAAAAGCGCATGGGTCGTCGCCTCTATAATTGCATCGTGATTGTCGGCATCGACCGGGCGGTTTTGCGGAATTTCCGCCAGCGGACCGGTTCGGGAGCCGGGAATTGAGCAGGGGTGTGTTGGGGGTGCGCGAAGGATGAACTGGATCGCGATTCGGATGCTTACCGGCGACCGGCAGAAATTTTTTGGCCTGATCTTCGGTATTGCATTCTCGACGCTGCTCATTTGCCAGCAAATGACCATCCTGGTCAATCTGGTCCAACGCGGCGCCAATGCCGTATTCAATGAATATACCGCCGATGTCTGGGTGATGGACCCGGTCACCCGCACGCCGGAGGTGAATTATGCCATGCCATCCACCGCGTTGGACGCGGTCAGATCGGTGCCGGGGGTGGAATGGGCAGTCCCGCATTTGCGCTCCGCCGCGTCGGTCCGTTCCAGCGACGGCGACCTGGAAGGCGTCGCGATTGTCGGGGTCGATGATACCACACTGATCGGCCTGCCGCACAAGATGCTGATTGGCGATGCATCTTCGCTGGCCGAGCCCGATGCAGTGTTGATCGACGATGTCGGGGCGGGAAAGATGTTCGGCAAGGGGGTCAATCCGGTTGGCGAGCGGCTGGAAATGAACGACCGGCGGGCGATCATCCGCGGCGTGGTGGATGCCACGCCAACCTTCACCAGCCAGGTATTCCTCTACACCAGATATTCGCGCGCGCTGACATATGTCCCGGGAACGCGCAACCGGACGAGCTTCGTGCTTGCCCGCGCCGCACCCGGTGTGACCCCGGATGAACTGGCGGTGCGGATTACCCGCCAGACCGGATGGAAAGCCCGCACCCGCGACCAATTTGCGGATGACGGGATCGCATTCGTGATCGAAAACACCGGCATTCCGTTCAATTTCGGCATCACCGTGATGCTCGGCTTCATTGTCGGCGTGGCCATTGTCGGGCTGACCTTCAGCCTGTTTATTCGCGACAACATCCGGCAATTCGGCGCACTCAAGGCAATCGGGGTGACGAACCGCAAGCTGGCCGGCATGGTCGGGACGCAGGCCGCCGTGGTTGGTTCGATCGGATATGCTTTCGGCATCCTCGGTTCGGTATTGTTCATCTATTGGTTCGAACAGGCGGGCCCGAATTTCAAGGGGTTCTATTCGCCCTGGCAAATTCCGATCATCTGCCTGATCCCCGTCGTCCTCATTCTCGGCCTGTCCGGATGGCTCGGCCTGCGCAGCGTACTCAACACCGAACCGGCGTCAGTATTCCGATGATCGGCACTATCATGGCCAGGGCGGGCGGCCCCGAAGCGGCGATCCGTGTCCGTAATGTCTCGCGCGATTTCAAGGCGGGGCAGGATACCATTCGTGTGCTGCATAATATCGAGATGGATATCCGTTCAGGCGAACTGACCTATCTGGTCGGCGAATCCGGATCGGGCAAGACTACGCTGATTTCGATCATCGCCGGAATCCTGTGGCCGACCGAGGGCCATGTGCAGGTTTTCGGACAGAATATCTACGAACTGACCGACACGCAGCTGGTCGAATTCCGGCTGGCCAATATCGGCTTTATCTTCCAGCAATATAATCTGATCCCGACCATCGATGCCGCCGCCAATGCAGCAGTTCCCCTGCTGGCGCGCGGCATGAAGATTGCCGAAGCCCGCGAAAGGGCGCGCGAGATGCTGGGCCGCCTGCGCATTGCCGACCAGGCCGACAAATTGCCCAGCCAGCTATCGGGCGGTCAGCAGCAACGCGTTGCCATTGCCCGCGCATTAATCCACGAACCGCGGCTGGTGGTGTGCGACGAACCGACTGCCGCGCTCGATGCCCGGTCGGGCCGCCGGGTGATGGATTTGCTGCGCGAAGTGGCGGTGGCGGAAGGCCGCTCAGTGATGATCGTCACGCATGACAACCGCATTTTCGACCTTGCCGACCGTATCCTCGTGCTCGAGGACGGCCGGATTACTCATGACGGCACCGAAATGCCGCAAGAAGGATAGGATTGACCATGGCGCTATTGCCAAAGGGCTGGAGTATTTCGCGGCACGTGCTGCCGATTGTGGCCTTCGTCGGCTTGCTGGTCGCCATCTATGTGATGATAGCCGGACAGCCGGACCGGACGCTGGACGATCCGGCAGAAAAGCCCGCCCATGCGGTAGGCTCGTTGGCCGGTGCACCGCGGGTTGCCGGGTCCGGCGTGGTCGAACCATCGAGCGAACTGGTCAGCATCGGCACATCGCTGCCGGGCCTGGTGACGGATGTTCTGGTGCGGCCCGGCGATTATGTGACCAAGGGCCAGCCGCTGTTCACTGTGGACGAGCGTGCCCAGCGCGCGCGGCTGGAAGAAAGCCGGGCGGCCATCGCGCAGGCGGAAGCGGCAATTGCAGAGGCGACCAGCGCCAGCGAAACCGCAGGCCGTCAGCTCGCACTGTACCGGCAGGTCGAAGATGCCGCCTGCCTCCCGTTCTAGCCAGC
>JBGSJO010000096.1:0-17837 GCA_041741895.1 Pontixanthobacter sp. | reverse complement strand
GCAGTGCCGCGCGGCGGGCTGGTGCGAAAATGCGGGGAGGGCTGCTGGGAGGCATCGCTGCGCTTTGCCGCGCTTGCCAGCCCAGCGCAAGCACGGCAGGACGGGTGCCATGTCCCTGGGATCGATCATCACGGCAAATCTTGCAGAAACCACTGCACCGATCGTCGATCTGATCTTCCCGCCCCGGTGCCCGCTATGCGCCGGCGGTATCCCGGGCCAACAGGGATTATGCGGGCCGTGCTGGTCGCAGTTGCATATCCCGGGCGAACCGAGCTGCGCAGCCTGTCAGCGGCCCTTTGGCGGTGGTTCGGTGGCTCCGGGCGCTTATGTGCCCCTTGCCTGTCCAGCCCGCCCAGGTATAACGAGATTGCCGCCGCGACACTGTACAATCCGGCATCCCACAAACTGGTGCTGGCCTTCAAGCACGGCCGCCGGATCGCAATGGCCCCGATGCTGGCCCGGCTGATCGCCGTGCGGCTTCCCCGGTTGGAAGGCGACTGGTTGATCATACCGGTTCCGCTCCACCGTTGGAGACTGTGGCAAAGGGGATATAACCGGCGGCGCTGCTGGCGAGGGAGCTGGCGAAGTTGACGCAGGCCTGGTTGGCGATCGACGGGCTGGTCCGCTGCAGGGCCACGCCTTCGCTGGGCGGGCTGGGCAAGAAAGCCACGGCACCGGCATGTCCGGGGCGATTACAGTCCCTGCAGGGCAGATGGAACGGATCAAGGAGGCTAACAACATGCTGGTGGACGATGTGTTTACCAGCGGCGCGACCAGCGATGCCTGCTTGACTGCCCTGCAGAAAGTCGGCGCGAACAAGGTTCTCATCGCCTGCTTTGCGCGGGTGATGGATGCAGGGCTCGATTTCCGGCCGAAAAACATAACGCCCGGGTCCGATCCGGACCCGGGCGCCACGTGACGATTAATGCTGGATCCGCCTTGCGGTATGGTAATCATCCCCCCAGAAGATTACCCGGATCCAATCCCTCATCGTTTGGAGGCGCCAACGCATAAGCGGGCTGCATCTCCATATTCCCCTGAACCTGGCGCTCTAGCGGCACCGCCATTCGGTGGGTGGCCCTTTCGAACCACGCTCGCTACATTCCATCAAGGCGATTAACATCAAAGTGCCTTGTGAATTTCATTTCGATTTTACGCTACGTCTGTTGTTATCCTGCAACATCCATATTTGACGCCATGACGCGGCGAACCGGCCGCTAGAAGGACGATTTGTGACAATTGAGAGCACCGGCAATACTGATCGGGAAACGGGCAACGTGTTTATGCCCAGTTTTGATTCCAACGGGTTGCTGACCGCAGTTGTCGTCAATGCTGATACCCGGGCAGTCCTGATGGTTGCGATGATGGACCAATTGGCGATCGACAAGACCCGTGAAACCGGGATCGCACATTTCCATTCAAGGTCCCGCGGTAAGTTGTGGATGAAGGGCGAGAGTTCGGGCAACATTCTCTCCGTGGAGAGGATTATGGTCGATTGCGACCAGGATTCGTTGATTTTGGAATGCACCCCGGCTGGCCCCACTTGCCACACCGGCGCGCGTGAATGTTTCTATCGCGAGTTGGTAGGCGGTGAATTAAAACGCAATCCTGATTGACCTTTACGTAAAGGTTAGATAGACGGCGGCTATGCCAAACGCAGCCCACGCCAAACCGATCGAAACCGCCAAGGATCATTCCGGCCATGCCCGCCATGCTGGTGCACATCTGGAACGGCCTGACATATTATCGCGCGAACAGTTCAGCATTTCGGATCTGACATCCGAATTCGATTGTACTGCCCGGGCGCTGCGTTTTTACGAGGATGAAGGCCTGGTCGCGCCAGCCCGCATCGGATTGACGCGGGTCTATTCCAAGCGTGATCGGGCGCGGTTGGCATGGATCATGCGGGCCAAGAATGTCGGCTTCAGCCTGACCGAAATCCGCGAAATGATAGACCTTTATGATCTGGACGATGGCCGGGTAGAGCAGCGCCGTGTCACCATCGACCGCTGCCGCCGCCATGTCACGAAATTGAAGGCGCAGCGGGACGATATAGATTCATCGATCAGCGAATTGTCCGATTTCATCAAACAGATCGAACGCCTTGATGTGGACAGCCCTGAAAGCTGATCCCTTACCCAAGCCCTCTCCGCAAAGGACTTAATCTATGCCAACCTATACCGCCCCGACGCGTGATACGCGCTTCATCGTCAATGAAATGCTCGATCTGGCCAGTTACGGAAATCTGCCCGGTTTCGAGAATGCCTCTGCCGACATGATCGACACAGTCATTAACGAAGCAGGCAAATTCTGTGCCGAGGTCCTGCATCCGCTTAACCAGATTGGCGACCGTGAAGGCTGCACCCGCAACGCCGATGGCAGCGTGACCACGCCCACCGGTTTCAAAAAAGCTTTCGCGCAGTACCGCGAATCGGGCTGGGGCACGATTGCCCAGCCTGAAGAATTCGGCGGGCAGGGGATGCCGCATGTCCTGGGCTTTGTGGTTGAGGAATTCATGGCTGCGTCCAATCAGGCCTTTGCCATGTATCCCGGCCTGACTGCCGGCGCGATATCCGCGATTACTGCCAAGGGATCGGACGAACAGAAGGAAATGTACCTTCCCAAGATGATTTCCGGCGAATGGACCGGCACCATGAACCTGACCGAGCCGCATTGCGGCACCGATTTGGGCATGATCCGTACCAAGGCGGAGCCGCAGGCGGATGGATCCTATGCAATCACCGGCACAAAGATTTTCATCTCCGCTGGCGAGCATGACCTGTCCGAGAATATCATCCACCTGGTGCTGGCCAAGACACCCGGCGCGCCGGACAGTTCCAAGGGCATCTCGCTGTTCATCGTTCCCAAATTCATTGTCGATGCGGATGGCAATCCCGGGACGCGCAACGGCGTGATATGCGGTTCCATTGAAGAAAAGATGGGCATCCACGGCAATTCGACCTGCCTGATGAATTATGATGGCGCGAGCGGCTGGATGGTTGGCGAGGAAAACAAGGGCCTGGCCGCGATGTTCATCATGATGAATGCCGCTCGTCTCGGTGTGGGTATCCAGGGTCTCGCGCAGGCTGAAATTTCCTACCAGAACGCGGTCACATACGCGCTGGACCGCCGTCAGGGCCGCGCCCTGACCGGCCCGGCAGAACCGCAGGCACAGGCGGATCCGATCTTTGTTCACCCGGATGTTCGCCGGATGCTTATGGATGCCAAGGCATTTACCGAAGGGATGCGTGCACTGGCATTGTGGGGCGCGTTGCAAGTTGATCTGACTCACAAGGCGCAGACCGAGGAAGAGCGTGAAGAAGCCGACATGATCATCAGCCTGCTGACCCCGGTGATCAAGGGTTACGGCACTGACAAGGGCTATGACATCGCCAACAACATGCAGCAGGTTTACGGCGGCCACGGATACATTGCCGAATGGGGCATGGAGCAATTCGTGCGCGATTCGCGCATCGCGATGATCTACGAAGGCACCAACGGGGTGCAGGCCATGGATCTGTGCGGCCGGAAACTGGCGCACAAGGGCGGCGCGGCGATCCAGGCGTTCTTCAAGACGGTCGACGAGGAAATTGCCTCGGCCAAGAAGGACGATGCCCTGAAGCCAATTGCCGAGGCGCTGGACAGGGCGCTGACTGACCAGAAGACAGCCACGATGTGGTTTATGCAGCACGCGATGCAGAACCCCAACGATCTGGGTGCCGGCGCGCATCATTACATGCACCTCATGGGCATCGTATCGCTCGGCCTGATGTGGCTGCGGATGGCGAATGTCGCTGTCGCCAAACTGGCTGCCGGCAGTGATGATGCGGCGTTCTACGAAGCCAAGCTGACTACCGCCCGTTATTACGCAGACCGGTTTATTCCGGATGCTGGTGCATTGCGCCGCAAGATCGAAAGTGGTGCTGCATCGATGATGGCGCTGAAGGAAGAAGATTTCGCCACTGCGGCCTGATCTTCACTTTGCACAAAAAGAACGGGCGCCCGCTTGCGTGGGCGCCCGTTCTTTTTGCTTGAAATTCGCCGCGCTTATTCCGTCGGCAGGAAATCCGGGACGGACAGGTAACGTTCCCCGGTATCATAATTGAACCCCAAAATACGGGCACCCGGCGTCAGGTCAGGCAGTTTCGCCGCAATCGCTGCCAATGTTGCGCCGCTGGAAATCCCGACGAGTAGTCCCTCCTCGGATGCCGAGCGCCGGGCCATTTCCTTCGCCTTTTCAGCATCCACCTGAATGGAACCGTCGATCGCCATTGTATGCAGATTGCTCGGGATGAAACCCGCGCCGATGCCCTGGATCGGGTGAGGTCCGGGTTTGCCGCCTGCGATAACCGGTGACAGTTCTGGTTCGACCGCAAAGGCCTTCAATTGCGGCCAGTGGCGCTTCAATTCCTCTGCGCAGCCAGTTAAGTGACCGCCCGTGCCGACACCGGTGATCATGACATCGATCGGATTATCTGCGAAATCATGCAGGATTTCCTGCGACGTGGTCGCGATATGTATGGCGACATTGGCCGGATTGTCGAATTGCTGCGGCATCCACGCTCCTTCTGTCTGCTCGACCAATTCCTGCGCGCGCTCGATCGCGCCCTTCATCCCCTTGGCCTTGTCGGTCAGGTCGAATTTCGCGCCATAGGCCAGCATCAACCGGCGGCGTTCGATCGACATCGATTCGGGCATCACCAGCAGCAGGGTGTAGCCCTTTACTGCAGCAACCATGGCCAGGCCGACCCCGGTGTTGCCGGACGTAGGCTCGATAATCGTGCCGCCGGGCTTCAGATCGCCCGACTTTTCGGCCGCTTCGATCATCGATAGCGCAATACGGTCCTTGATCGATCCGCCGGGATTGGAACGTTCCGATTTGATCCAGACCTCGTGGTCTGGAAACATTCGCGACAGGCGGATGTGCGGGGTGTTACCGATAGTGGCGAGAACAGAGGCGGCTTTCATGATGTTTTCTCCGTTGGCTTTTCTCGGGGCGGATCATCGTCGAGATATTTGGATGAGAATGTCTTTGCGTTCCTGATTTCAGGAAACAGCCACGCCCACATGAGTGTAATGAATATCGCGCCCGCACCGCCAAATGCAACCGCGCCTGTCGCGCCAAGGATGGCCGCCGCCAGCCCGGATTGCATTTCACCCAGTTCGTTCGAGGCGGAAATGGCCAGGCCGGATATGGACGAAACCCGCCCGCGCATTGAATCCGGCGTATTGAGCTGGACCAACGAGGAGCGGATGAACACCGAAACCATGTCCGCCGCACCCAGCAACGCCAGTATTCCCATCGACAGGTAGAAATCGCGCGAAAAGGCGAAGGCAATGGTCAGAGCGCCAAACACGCCAACGGACCACAGCATCTTCACCCCGACATTGGTTTCCAGCGGCTTGAAAGACAGCACCAGAGCCACCAGAGCAGCCCCCGCCGCGATTGCCCCACGCATGAAGCCCAGGCCATCGGCGCCCACATTCAGAATATCGCGGGCATAGACCGGCAGCAGCGCGGTAGCCCCGGCCAGCAGTACTGCAAACAGGTCCAGCGTTATGCAACCAAGCAGGAACCGCTCCCGCTTCACGAACTGCAAACCCAGCAGGATTTGCCGGACTGGATGTACTGGCGGACCTTCCTGTTTGGCGCGCATGGGGCGGATAGACATGATCAGCAGGCCCGATGCAACCAGCAGGCCGGCAGAAAGGAAATGGGGTAGGGAAGGGGATATTTCGAACAAGACACCGCCAATGCCGGGCCCGACTACACTGCCTACCTGCCAGGCGATCGAACCCAGCGCGATTGCACGGGGCAGCAAGCGGGGTGGCACGATGTTCGGGGCGATCGAGCTGAGGGCGGGACCGTTGAATACCCGCGCTGCGCCGTGCAACGCCGCTAAAGTGAACAGGATCGGCAGGCTGAGCGCAGCCTGATAAGTCAGGACGGCCAGCGTCACCGCGATACAGCCATCAACTAAATTGGCGACCAACACGACCACGCGGCGGTCAAACCGGTCCGCCGCAATGCCAGCAACCGGGGTGAGCAGGAACAGCGGAATAAATTGTGCCAGGCCGAGAAGTCCAAGCTGGAATGCTGCTTCCGGGCGGTCCATCCCGTAATCGGCCCGCGCCACATCATAGGTTTGGTAGCCGATCAGCACGACCATGGAGATCGTAGCGAAAACGGCCAGAAAGCGCGCCGCCCAATATCGCCGATAATCAGCGATAGCGAGCGGAGATGTGATCAAATCGGGGTTTTCAACACGCACTTTGGCGCCATGACAGGCGCTGGAGCTATTTCCAAGCCATCAATTATCGAAGTGCAACCATGCACCAGAATTTCCGGATTAGCGGGCTTTACGCAAGCGGGGGTTCGGCTGAAGGGTGTCGATGATCTGCATGAATTCATCATACCGGATGATCCGCTCGAACTGGAATCCAGCGCGGTTTTCCCGCAGCCAGATAACATAGGCCTCGATCCGGCCCACTACCGGCAAGCGTACAATCACGCGGTCACCGCGCGCCAAATTTGCGGCATCATCGACCATGAAGCCGTGGGCTGAAACATTGCTGATGTGCAGCTGCAGATCACCGCTATCGCGATGCTCCGCAATAACCGGGAAATCAACCGGATGGCGCGTTGCCCTGCGCAGATCGGTTACTGATAATTGTGCTCCGACAGTCAATGGTCTTCGCCTTCCGTATGTTCGTGGAGGGGGCCTTATGAAGCCAAAAGGCTGATATTTTGTAAAAGCCAAATGTGCTGAAATGGCACATTTCGGACGAATTCGACGTATTTCTGGGCGTTTCAGGGTTTCAGGATGCCATGCTTTTTCTTGCCCAGGCTCAGCTTTCGGCTCTCACCATCGGGGATTTCCAGTTGCAGACCGGGGTCGGTCACGGCCACATCGTCGATCTTCACGGCGCCTTCTGCAATCTTGCGTTTCGCCTCGCCGTTGGACTGGGTGAATCCGATGGCGGTGCAGATCGCTGTGATCCCCATTCCCCCAGAACCAATCGCTAGGGTAGGCAGATCTTCACCAAGACCGCCGCCGGCAAAGGTCGCCGATGCAGTGCCTGCCGCCGCCCGTGCCGCATCTGGCCCGCGCACCAGGCCGGTCACTTCATTGGCCAGCACCACCTTGGCATCGTTGATAGCGCTGCCTTCCAATGCTTCCAGCCGGGCGATTTCATCCAGCGGCAGATCGGTGAACAAGCGCAGAAACCGGCCGACATCGCGGTCATCGACATTGCGCCAATATTGCCAGAAATCGTAACTCGGCAGCTGCGCTTCATTCAGCCACACGGCGCCTGCGGCAGTCTTGCCCATCTTCGCGCCGTCTGCCGTGGTCAGTAGAGGCGTGGTGAACCCGTAAACCTCTATCCCGTCCATCCGGCGCGTGAGTTCGATCCCGTTGACGATATTGCCCCATTGGTCACTGCCGCCCATTTGCAGCCGGGCGCCCATTGTCTGCGCGAGATGGCGATAGTCATATCCCTGCAAGATCATGTAATTGAATTCGAGAAAGGTCATCGGCTGTTCGCGTTCGAGCCGCAATTTTACCGAATCGAACGTCAGCATCCGGTTTACGGTAAAATGGGTTCCGACCTTCTGCAGCATCTCGATATAACCGAGCTTCTCCAGCCAATCGTGGTTGTTAACCATGACCGCATCGCTTGGCCCATCGCCAAAAATCAACAGTTTTTCGAATACTGTACGGATCGAAGCGATGTTCGCGTCAATCGTTTCGTCGTTCAGCATCTTGCGGCTTTCATCGCGCCCGGTCGGATCGCCAATCCGCGTGGTCCCGCCGCCCATCAGCACTATCGGCTTATGGCCCGTCTGCTGCAATCGGCGCAGCATCATGATCTGCACTAGACTACCGATGTGCAGCGAAGGCGCGGTGGCATCGAAACCGATATAGCCCGGGACAATCTGTTTCATCGCCAGCGCATCGAGCGCCGCCGGATCGGTGGCCTGGTGAATATAGCCGCGCTGGTCGAGCAGACGCAAGAGATCGGATAAATATTGGCTCATAGGCCGCGGCGTCTAGCAGCGAAATTGCGCTGGGGAAACGCTTATAGCTTGCAGCAGAATGCTTGAAAGCGTCTCCCGGCTCAGTAATAGGCATGGGCATGAACAATTTGATCCTGCATCCCGATTGCCCCGCCGGACCTGTCGTCGCGATCAACGCCTCGATTGAGGCAACGCCATCCGGCTGCCGCGCGGTCTTTCGTGCAATGGGCGATCTGGATGCCATCATCATCCCCGAAATCACCGAACCGGTGCGGATGGACAATTTGTGGCGGACTTCCTGCTTTGAAATTTTCTGGCAGCCCGATGGCGGCGCTTATTATCGTGAGTTCAACCTCTCCCCCTCAACCCGCTGGGCCTGCTATGATTTCGACGATTTCCGGCTGAATTCGCGCAATGCCCCGGCCGATGTCGCAATCCAGTATCGCAGGGAAGGGGATACATTGGTGGTCGAGGCGGAAATTGTCTCCGAGCTACCGGTTCCTGCCGATGTCGCGCTTAATGGAATTATCGAGGACAAGCAGGGAAATATCCAGTTCTGGGCGCTCGCATTCCCGGCCGGCAAACCCGAATTTCACAGCAAGGTGTGCAGGGCCCTCCATCTCGAAGATCAGGCACTATGAGCGTCAAATTCGGTATCGACCGCTTGCTGGCGGAGCCTGCATTGCGTGCTGATTTGATGGGAAAGCGGGTGGCCTTGGTGGCGCACCCCGCCTCTGTTACCGCTGACCTTACCCATTCGCTCGATGCCCTGATCGACGCGGGGGTCAATGTGACCAGCGCCTTTGGGCCGCAACACGGGCTGAAGGGCGACAAGCAGGATAATATGGTCGAAACCCGGGACGAGACCGACCCGGTGTACGGCATCCCGGTGTTCAGTCTTTATGGCGAGGTTCGCCGTCCGGCCGGGCAGATGATGTCGAGCGCGGACGTGTTCCTGTTCGACCTTCAGGACCTCGGCTGCCGCATCTATACCTTTGCCACCACTCTGCTGTATCTGCTTGAAGAAGCATCGAAACATGGCAAGGTCGTGTGGGTGCTGGACCGGCCCAACCCTGCCGGGCGCCCGGTGGAGGGCACGCTGCTGGTGCCCGGGCAGGAAAGTTTCGTCGGGGCCGCGCCAATGGCGATGCGGCACGGGCTGACCATGGGCGAAATGGGCCATTGGTTCATCGATTATTTCGGTCTCGATGTGGAATATCGCGTGATTGAAATGACCGGTTGGCAGCCTGCTGCCCCCGGCTTCGGATGGCCGGAGGGCCGCGTCTGGATCAACCCCAGCCCCAATGCGGCCAATGTGAACATGGCCCGCGCCTATGCCGGTACGGTCATGCTGGAAGGCACCAATCTGAGCGAGGGCAGGGGCACCACCCGCCCGCTGGAAGTGCTGTTCGGCGCGCCCGATCTGGATGCAGCGGCGGTGCACCGGGAAATGCAACGAATCGCACCTGAATGGCTCAGCGGATGCAAGCTGCGCGAATGCTGGTTCGAGCCGACTTTCCACAAACATCAGGGGCAATTATGCAGCGCCTTGATGATCCATCCGGAGAGGCCGTTTTACGATCACGCAGCGTTCCGCCCGTGGCGGCTGCAAGCGTTGGCCTTCAAGGCGATCCGCAGCCTTTATCCCGATTACGATCTGTGGCGTGATTTCCCGTATGAGTACGAATTGGACCGGCTGGCAATCGATGTGATCAACGGCGGGGCGGCCTTGCGGCAATGGGTCGATGATGCGGCCCTGGGCCCGGATGATCTGGAACAGATTGCCGCGCCGGATGAAGCCGCTTGGCAAGAAGCGGTACGCACCCATCTGCTGTATTGAACGCCGTTGTCTGTTTTCTTGACCGGTAATGGGCATTGGAACTGGAATGCTCAGCCGAACAGACGGCGAAACCATCCCCGCTCATTTTGATCCACGGCTGATTTGCCGGAATGCTTGATCAGATAATTGCCAAGCACAAACGCTTGCTGCTTGGTCATTAGAATGCGCAGGACATCGAGATCATGGCGGTCCAGCGCTTCATTCGATGGAATACTTTCCAGCCTGAGCATGAGGCGATTGCCATTATCATGGTGCCCCCAGCCGACCAATGCACCGAAACATTCCATCCTAACCTCCTCCATTGGCCTGCCAGAGTGCATCCTGCGGTAAATTTTCACAACTGGTTCGCGGCGCGCGATTTCCGGCCTTACCCCTGTTTCCGGCTCAATTCCCGCATCGCATCGTCCAGACCGCCCAGCGTCAGGGGATACATCCGTCCGTCCACCAATTGCTTGAGCATCTTGGTGGATTGCGAGTAATTCCACTGGTTTTCCGGCACCGGGTTCATCCACACGGTTGCGGGATAGGTGTTCGTCACCCGCTTCATCCACACCGCGCCGGATTCTTCGTTCATATGTTCGACGCTGCCGCCCTGATGGGTGATTTCATAGGGGCTCATCGCCGCATCGCCGACGAAAACGATTTTATAATCGTGCCCGAACTTGTGCAGGACATCCCAGGTATTGGTCCGTTCTGCCCACCGGCGGCGGTTATCCTTCCACACGCCTTCATACAGGCAGTTGTGGAAATAGAAGAATTCCAGGTTCTTGAATTCCGAAGTCGCGGCGCTGAACAATTCTTCGACCAGCTTGATGAAGGGATCCATTGACCCGCCGACATCCAGGAACAGCAGCAATTTGACCGCATTATGCCGTTCCGGGCGCATGTGAATGTCCAGCCAGCCCTGCTTTGCCGTGCCGTCAATCGTCGCGTCCAGATCAAGCTCATCCGCCGAACCCTCGCGCGCGAAGCGGCGCAGGCGCCGCATCGCCATCTTGATATTCCGGGTGCCCAGTTCCTTGGTATTGTCGAGGTTCTGGAATTCGCGCTTTTCCCATACCTTGATCGCGCGTTTGTGTTTGCCTTCCCCGCCGATCCGCACGCCTTCGGGATTGTAGCCGGAATTGCCGAACGGACTGGTGCCCCCGGTGCCAACCCATTTGTTGCCGCCTTGGTGGCGCTTTTCCTGTTCCTCGAGCCGCTTCTTCAGCGTCTCCATGATCTCGTCCCAATCGCCGAGCGACTTGATTGCTTCCATTTCCTCTGGCGACAGGAATTTTTCGGCGACCGCTTTCAGCCAGTCTTCGGGTACATCGACCGGGTTCTGGCCGTAATCGGACATGATGCCCTTGAAAACCTTGTTGAACACTTGGTCAAACCGGTCGAGCAGGCCTTCGTCCTTAACGAAGGTGGCGCGGCTAAGGTAATAGAATGCCTCGGGCGTCTGCTCGATTACATCCTTGTCCAGTGCTTCCAGCAGGGTCAGGTGTTCCTTGAAGGAAACCTTGATCCCGGCGGCGCGCAATTCATCCATGAAATCGAAAAACATGAGCGTCCTCTAACCTGCCTCCGGCTGCGGCGCCATAGGTCTGTTGACCGCCAATTTGCAAACGCCAAACCGGCCTAACAATTTAGTGTTCCCAATTGATCTTAATCCGATGGTAACGATGTTCCGGCTACGCGCTGTTCAACAAAAATTGGGGACCGCGATCAATGAAGCATGAATCATTCGGTAATGTCGTTCCGGGATCGATTGACCTGATTCCGGAAAGCTGCGGCGAAGTTACCGTGGGCTGTTCCGATGTCGCCGGGATTGTCCAGTCAGTGATCCAGTCCTCCGAAAAACTGCGGGCCGAACATGGCGCGCTGCAAGGCACCGTAGCCGAGCTTGAGGCGGACCAGCGCAAGGTCTCCGAAGCCAGCGACGAAGCACGGTTGCTGTCCGAACGCGCGATCGAGCGGTTGGGGCAGGGGACGGAAATGATCCAGACCTCTCTTGGCCGCATTTCCGACCTGCTCGACCTGGTTGATACGCTGTCCCAGCATGTCACCGGATTTGCCGCCGCGATGGAACAGGTGCGTCGCTGTTCGCAGGATATCGACCAGATCGCCGAAACCACCAATATTCTCGCTCTCAACGCAACCATCGAAGCTATGCGGGCCGGCGATGCCGGGCGCACTTTTGCGGTTGTCGCCAGCGAGGTCAAAAGCCTGGCCAACGATACCCGCAAGGCTACGGAAGAAATCGGCCGGACCATCGACACGCTTGGGGGCGAGGCGGAGCGCGTCATCGCCCAGATCGAAAGCGGAGCCGAGGCAAGCCGGGAGGCCAAGAACTCTGTCGTCCAGATCGAACAGACCATCAATGGAGTGGCCGAACTGGTCGAGGAAGTGGACCGCCAGAACGATCAGATCGCGCGTTCGACCAGCACAATCAGCGGTCATGTCCACCGTGTGCAGGATGTGCTGGACAGCTTTGATGTCGCCGCCCGTCAGAACGAAAGCAAGCTGGAAACCGCGCATAGCCGGATGAATGATCTGGAATTGACCGCCAGCGAAATGTTCGACGGCATCGTCAAGGCCGGGCTTTCGCCAAAAGACAGCGAGATGGTGCAACGCGCGCAATCGGTGGCCAAGGAAATCGCCGGGCGCGCAGAGTCCGGCCTGGCAGACGGCACTCTGTCAGTTGACGCCCTGTTTGACCAGAATTACCAGAGTGTCGCAGACAGCAATCCGCCGCGCTACCGGACCGGCCTGAGTGATTGGGCGGACCAGAACTGGCGCCCGGTGCTGGACCGTATCGCCGCCCAAGGGCCGCCGGTCAGGATGTGTTCGCAGGCAGACATGAAGGGCTTCCTGCCAACCCACGTTACCGCCCATTCGCGTCAGCCAACCGGAGACCTGGCGCATGACACGGAATTCTGCCGCAATGGCAGGATCCTGTTCGATGCCCTGGACAAGAAGGCTAAACGCAGCACCGCGCCATACATGATGGCCGTGTACCGGCAGGAAGGTGATGGCCAGAAATATCTGGTAGTCCGCAACGTGTATGTACCGATGAACATCAACGGTCGGCGCTGGGGCGATTTCGAACTGGCCTATTCGTTCGAGGATTGATGCCCGACCCGGCCGGCTGCGCTCAACCGCCTTGACGGCGGGCCATGAACGCAAGCCGTTCGAACAGCATCACGTCCTGTTCGTTTTTCAGTAATGCGCCATGCAGCGGCGGGATGGCCTTTGCCGGATCGCGGTCCTGCAACACTTCCAGCGGCATATCTTCGTTGAGCAATAGCTTGAGCCAATCGAGCAATTCAGATGTGCTCGGCTTTTTCTTGAGGCCGGGCACTTCGCGAATCTCGTAGAAGATATCCATCGCCTTGGTCACCAGGATTTTTTGGATATCGGGGAAATGGACGTCGATGATTTCCCGCATCGTATCGCGGTCGGGAAATTTGATATAATGGAAGAAACAGCGGCGCAGGAATGCGTCCGGCAGTTCCTTTTCATTGTTGGACGTGATGATCATGACCGGGCGGTCCTTCGCCTCGATCCGCTCTTTCGTTTCATAAACGTCGAAGCTCATCCGGTCTAGTTCCTGCAGCAGATCGTTGGGAAATTCGATATCCGCCTTGTCGATCTCATCGATCAGCAGAACAGGCAATTCGGGGCTGGTGAAAGCCTCCCACAATTTGCCTTTCTTGATGTAGTTCGAAATATCGTGGACCCGCTCTTCACCCAGTTGGCCATCGCGCAGCCGGGCAACCGCGTCATATTCATACAGGCCCTGCTGCGCCTTGGTAGTCGATTTGATATTCCATTCGATCAGCGGCGCACCCATTGCCTTGGCCACTTCATGCGCCAGAACCGTCTTTCCGGTGCCGGGCTCACCCTTGACCAGCAGCGGTCGCCGCAGCGTCACCGCGGCATTGACGGCCACTTTGAGGTCCTCAGTGGCGATATAGGATTGGGTGCCGTCAAAACGCCCGATATCGGACTTGGCAGTAGATTGTACGGTCATCGGTTTTCCCTTGAAACTTTCCGTGCGGGTTAAGTTACCCAGCGGTCTGGTGCAAGGGTGTCGCTGCGCAATCCAACAAATTGCCAAGGCAATGTGCGGCGGAATTGAAACTTTTGGCGCGACAATCCGAATAACCCGTTACATCTGCGCGCAAGGAGACTGCTAATGCCGACCGAAAGCCTGAAGATTACCACCTCCCACGGGCATGAGCTTTCCGGCGCACTGGAACTGCCTACTGGGCTGGTGCGCGGGGCGGCATTATTCGCCCATTGCTTCACTTGTACCAAGCAATCAAAGGCGGCAACCGCAGTAACGCGTGCGCTGGCGCGTGAAGGGATTGCATCCCTGCGGTTCGATTTTACCGGCCTCGGCGCCAGCCAGGGTGAATTTGGCCGTGCTGGATTTGCCAGCGATGTGGAGGATCTGATTGTCTCCGCACAATATCTCGTCGACCGGTTTAAATGTCAGATATTGTTAGTGGGCCATAGCCTGGGCGGAGCGGCTGTGCTGGCTGCATCGGCCGGGCTGGGGCGCGACAAGGTAGCAGCGGTGGCAACCATCGGCGCGCCTTCCGACGTCCCGCATGTGCTGCACAATATCAAGGGTGACCTGGCGAAGATCGAGAAGGATGGTGAAGGCGAAGTTTCAATTGGAGGACGCAAATTTCTGCTCGGGCGTGAATTCCTCGAAAAAACCCGCGAGGTTGATCTGCTGGCCGTGATGGTAAAGTTGCGCGTTCCACTGATGATCATGCATTCGCCGACTGACGAGATCGTGGGAATAGATCATGCCGGCAAATTGTTCGATGCGGCCAAACATCCCAAAAGCTTTGTCAGTCTTGCAGGCGCCGATCATTTGCTGCTGGATGAGAATGACGCGAATTTCGCCGCGCGGATGATCGCCGCGTGGGCGGCGCGATACCTGCCAAATAAGGCGGTGCCTGCCATGCCGGATGAAGGCGTGATGGTGCATACCGGTAACGGAAAATTCGGCACCGAGGTGCATACGCCAAGCCATCGCTTCGTAGCGGACGAACCCGCCAGCTATGGCGGCGATGACAGCGGGCCGACACCGTACGACTTGTTGTTGGCAGCGCTCGGCACCTGCACCGCCATGACGATGAAGATGTATGCCGATCGCAAACATTGGCCCTTCGAAGGAACGAGAGTGCATGTCACGCACCAGCGTAACCATGCGGAGGATTGTGATCATTGCGAGGACGATGGCGCGCAGGTTCAGGCGCTCTATCGCAAGATAGAATTGCTGGGCGATGCATTGAGCGATGATCAATGCCAGCAGATTATCGCCATTGCCGACAAATGCCCGGTCCACCGAACGCTGGAAGGGCATTTGCATATTCTTACACAAGCGGTGAGCACAAGCGGTAGGTTGATCGGTCCGATCGCTGCAGAATGACCGGTGTCTCGTCGGACTTCTAATGCAAAGCCTGCTCAGGCATCGATCATGTCGCGATCGAGTTCGCCCGCCCGGTTCTGGATAAAATTGAACCGATGTTCAGGATTGCGGCCCATTAGCTGATCGACCAATTCCTTCACCGCCGCGCGCTGTTCGCATTCGCCTGGCAATGTGATCCGAATCAAATTGCGCGTGGCCGGGTCCATAGTGGTTTCGCGCAGCTGCTGGGGGTTCATTTCGCCAAGGCCCTTAAACCGGCCGACTTCGACACTCTTGCCCTTGAAAACCGTTGCTTCCAATTCGGCCCGGTGCGCGTCGTCCCTGGCATAGCGGCTCTCCTTCCCGGCGGTCAGGCGGTAGAGCGGCGGCTGGGCGAGATAGAGATGCCCCTTGCGAACGATATCGGGCATTTCCTGGAAGAAAAACGTCATCAACAGGGTGGCAATATGCGCGCCATCGACATCGGCATCGGTCATGATCACAATGCGGTCGTATCGCAGATTGTCCGCATCACAATCCTTGCGCGTACCGCAGCCCATCGCGAGGCTGAGGTCCGCAATTTCGTTATTCGCGCGGATCTTGTCCATTGTTGCGCTGGCGACGTTGAGTATCTTGCCGCGGATCGGCAAGATGGCCTGCGTTTTACGGTTACGCGCCTGTTTCGCGCTGCCGCCGGCCGAATCGCCTTCGACGATGAACAATTCGGTTTCGCCCTTACCATCACCCGAACAATCGGTCAGCTTGCCCGGTAGGCGCAGTTTCTTGGCATTGGTTGCAGTCTTGCGCTTGATATCGCGTTCCTGCTTGCGGCGCAGGCGTTCGTCCATGCGCTCCATCACTTCGCCGAGCAGCGCCTTGCCGCGTTCCATATTGTCCGACAGGAAATGGTCGAAATGGTCCCGCATCGCGTTTTCAACCAGCCGCGCGGCTTCCGGGCTGGTTAGCCGGTCCTTGGTCTGGCTCTGAAATTGCGGATCGCGGATGAACACCGAAAGCATCATCTCGCCCCCGGTCATGACGTCATCGGCGGTGATGTCCTTGGCCTTTTTCTGGCCGATCAACTCGCCAAACGCACGCAGCCCCTTGGTCAGCGCCCCGCGCAAACCCTGTTCATGGGTTCCGCCATCGGGCGTTGGCACGGTGTTGCAATACCAGCTGAACGATCCGTCGGAATAAAGCGGCCAGGCGATCGCCCATTCGGCGCGGCCCATGGCATCGCCCGCTTCGTTGAGCGGGAATTCCTGGTTACCGGCGAAGGGCTGGGTTATTACGCATTCCCGGCTACCGATCTGTTCGGCCAAATGATCGGCCAATCCGCCGGGGAATTTGAAAACTGCTTCCGACGGGACATCGACGCTGATCAGCGATGCTGCGCATTTCCAGCGGATTTCCACACCTGCAAACAGATAAGCCTTCGATCGGGCAAGTTTGAACAGGCGTTTGGGGCTGAACTGGCGATCCCCGAATATCTCGGTATCCGGCGTAAAGCTGACGGTGGTGCCGCGCCGATTTGGCGTTGGTCCCAGTTTCTCGATCGGGCCGAGCGTGATGCCCCTGGCAAAATTCTGTGCATAAAGCTGGCGGTCGCGCGCTACCTCAACCCTTGTGTCGGACGATAGCGCATTGACCACGCTGACCCCGACCCCGTGCAGTCCGCCGCTGGTAGCATAGGCCTTGCCGGAGAATTTGCCCCCGGAATGCAGCGTCGCCATGATTACTTCCAGCGTGGATTTGCCAGGATATTTGGGATGTTCTTCCACCGGAATACCGCGGCCATTATCCGCCACGCTCAGCCGGTTGCCTTCTTCCAGAGAGACCTCGATCCGGGTGGCGTGACCGGCGACGGCTTCGTCCATCGCATTATCGATCACCTCGGCCGCCAGATGGTGCAACGCACGGTCGTCCGTGCCGCCGATATACATGCCAGGACGGCGCCGGACTGGCTCCAGCCCCTCCAGCACTTCGATTGATGATGCATTGTAATCGCCGCTGGACGCGGGCGTTCCGTCAAAAAGATCGTCAGTCATGGATCAGGCTATAAGCCAGCCCTTTGCCGAGCGACAAGCGGAACCGCCGGTTTATCTTCAGCCGCGCAAAAGCGGATGTATTTCAATTGCCGAAAGTTGTCGGTGCGGGCGAAACTATTATGATTTTCCCGTCGCGCACCTCGCGCACTTCCATGGCCCTTTCAGCCACGCCGGATCGCTGGAAACGGAATGGTCCGTCCAATCCAAGGAACCCACCGGAATCGCGCAAGGCGGATACCGGGAAACTGCGGCCCACTTTCCAATCCGTCGCAACATTCAATGTCAGCAGGACGCTGTCATAGCCAAGGGTTGCAATGCGGTAGGGCTGGCTGCCAAACCGGGTCTGATAACTGTCGGAGAACCGCTTGAACCGGGCATCCGAAACGGCGGCAAACAGGGAACCACGCAGGGCGGAGGTGCGCGTAATGCCTGCTTCACCGCTCCACAATTCGGTGCCCAGCAACAACGCATCGCCCCGGCCGCCGGGCTTCAGTTCGCCGGCCGCCAGCGCCGCCT
>JBGSJO010000095.1:0-23845 GCA_041741895.1 Pontixanthobacter sp. | reverse complement strand
AGCAAAGCTGCGGCCGCACGCGCAAGCGTAGCGGACCCTTCACGGGTTGATTGAAGGAGGACAGGCTTCGAGCCCAGGGATCAGCGGCTAATGCGAGTGGTTGGTTCTGCGGAAGAGGCGCCAGTCTGCGCTACCAGCACCCTTTGCAGGCCGGCTCACTCAGACCGACATAATTGCGACCAGCGATCGACTAAATCGGTCCAGGCCGGGCATGGAAGAACGCCTGAGTAGCCCTGAACCGGACTTGAGCTGGTGACAATGTGGTGACAGCAGCAAGCAATTATGGCCTTGTCACCAAATCCCCGCGAGCTACGCGAGGTGCAAATCGTTGATTTGCTGCTGGAAAACTGGAGCGGGCGAAGGGATTCGAACCCTCGACCCCAACCTTGGCAAGGTTGTGCTCTACCCCTGAGCTACGCCCGCTCACACTTGTTCCCCTGGGGTCCCCATAAAGGGTACACCAAACCTGCTGGTTCGGTGGGGAAGCGGGCAACTAGCAGCGGTCACCCGCCCTAGCAAGGGGAAAATCGCGCCCTGAAGAACCGCCCCAACAACTGCCGAAACAACGGCGGAAACTACTTGGGCATTTTGCCCTTCACATATGCTGCGAAAGGCCCACATTGGGAATTCAGCCCCGCCCGGCATATATGCACAGGTGGAAAGAACCAATTACAGGAGTGTACCTTGGCCAGCATAGGTCTCAATATTGACGAACAGAAAGCCGTCGAGCGTTTCAGGAAAGATATCGTCGAACCATCGATGACCAAACTGGTCGTGCTCGATTTCTGGGCCGAATGGTGCGGGCCGTGCAAGGCGCTGACCCCGTTGCTGGAGAAGGTCGCCGCAGATTATGCCGACAAGGGCGTGATCCTGGCCAAGGTGAACGTGGATGAGGAGCAATTCATTGCCTCCCAATTCCAGGTAAAATCCATTCCCACGGTCTATGCGATGTTCAAGGGCCAGCCAGTGGCGGACCTGACCGCGGCGCGGACCGAAACCCAGCTCAAGCAGCTGCTCGACCAATTGCTTGAAAAGCTGCCGGTCGAAGCGGGCGCACCGGGCGAAACGCCGCAGCAGGACGTGACCCAGTTCATCACCCTGGCCGAACAGGTGCTGGCCGAAGGAGACGCCGAACGCGCCGCCGGAGTGTTCGGCCAGATTACCGAAATGGCCCCGGGCAACGCAGCCGGGCACGCCGGGCTGATCCGTGCGCTGGTGGCGCTGGGCGAAGTGCCGGAAGCACGCGGCGTGCTGGATGCGCTTGACCCCGCGTTGAAGGACGATCCGCTGATCCACGCTGCGGCCGCGGCGCTGGAATTGGCCGGCACCCCGGTTGACGAATCCGAATTGCAGGCCCTGCGCGCGGCCGCGGCCGAGCGGCCGGCGGATATGGACGCGCAGTTTGCCTTTGCCGAAGCGGCCTATGCCGCCAGATCCCGGGATGAAGCCGCCGATACGCTGCTGGCAATGATTGAGGCTGACCGCGAATGGAATGAAGGCGCGGCGAAGGCTAAGCTGCTTCAGATTTTCGAGGCGATCGGCCTCGAAGATCCCTGGGTGGTCGCCACCCGGCGGCGCCTGTCCAAAATATTGTTCGGGTAAGCGGATGGCAAAACGCCTGTCCATCTTCCCGCTTACCGGCACCATCCTGCTGCCGGGGCTGCAATTGCCGCTGCATCTGTTCGAACCGCGTTACCGCGCGCTCGCCAGTGATGCCCTCGCGCGGGACCGGCGGATCGCGATGATCCAGCCGCAGCGCCCGGGGGAAGGCGCACCGTTGTTCTCTGTCGGCTGTGTCGGGCGGATCGGGGAATTCGAGGCGCTGGACGATGGCCGCTTCAACCTGGTGCTGGAGGGCGAACAGCGTTTCCGGGTTCTACGCGAACTGGATGTCGTCACCCCGTTCCGTCAGGTAGAAGCCGAATTGATCGAAGATGACGAGCACGAGGCGCTGAGCAGCATCGAACGCGCCAGTTTCGAACGCGAGGCACGGCGTTTCGCCGATGCGCAGGGTTACAGCGTGGATTGGGATTCGGTAGCAAGGCTGGATGATATGTCGCTGATCAACGGCGTTTCCCAGATCGCTCCGTTCGATCCCGCCGCCAAGCAAGCCCTGCTGGAAGCGGACGATATTGCCACCCGCTGCGAATTGCTGGTCCAGCTGATGCAGTTCTTCGGCCGCCGCGACGGGGACGATGACCGGGTGACGTTGCAGTAGGGCGGCTGGCTAAATCCCGAAGCTTTCCCGCAGCCCGTCGATCACATATTGCGCGGCCAGCGCCGCCAGCAGCACGCCGAGCAGGCGGGTGATGACCGCCTCGACCGAGGCACCGAACAGCCGCATAAGCGGGCTTGCGGCCATCAATGCAAGCATTGTCAGCAGCAAAACCGACGCCAGCGCGCCCAGGATCACCAAGGTGCTTTGGGTGCCGGTCGAACCGCCCACAAGTAGCATGATCGAAGCGATCGCCCCCGGCCCGGCCAGCATCGGCATGGCCATGGGGAACACCGAAACATCTTCCACCTCGGGCGTGCCCATGATCTTTTCGGCCCGTTCCTCGCGCCGCTGGGTGCGTTTTTCGAACACCATGTCGATCGCGATCATGAACAGCATGATCCCGCCGGCAATGCGGAAAGCACTGAGTTCGATATGCAACGCCGCCAGCAGATTTTCCCCGACCAGCGCAAAGCCCAGCAGGATCGCCCCCGCGATCAGGCAGGCCTTGACCGCCATGAAACGCTGCTGCGCGGGGGCGGCATCGCGGGTCAGGCCCGCGTAGATTGGTGCGCAGCCGGGCGGGTCGATCACCACGAACAGGGTGATGAAAGCAGACAGGAACAATTCAAGCACTTAGGTCAGCCCGCTGGAGGAATGGAAACTTCGATTACCGGCATCATAGTTCCGCCAGCACCGGCGGTCCAGACGGTGAAATTGCGCTGGCCATCAGCCGAGTAGGAAAATCCCCAGGCCAGGGTCCCGTCGGCGGAACGGCGCTGGCCGGTGGACGCGTCCGGCACAGAGCTGACTGGCCCGCATTCGGCAACATCTGCAGAAATCATATCCGATTGCGGCGGCGTGTCCCGGGTCGGCCAGCCAAAGTCGAACACCCAGCGATATTCGCCTTTTTTGCCGCGCTGCCAGACGGTATGGCCCACGCCCGTGGTGCCATCGCCGGGATCGACGAAGCTGACCCGGCTGACCGCCAGCGTTCCATCGCAGCTGGACCACACTGCGTGGGGTTGCCAGCGGACCGATTGTTCGGGGTTATTCTGCTTGCTGAGCCAGGGTTTGGCCTCGAACGCGCCATCCGGGCCAAAGATCAGCGCACCATCCGCCGCATATTTGCGAAACGCGGTCCACTGACCATCTTCGCGTGCCGCCCGGGCAAAGGCCAGTTCGGTAGCCACCACTTCGCTGGGGTTGGCGACCGGTTTCAGCCGCTGGCCGGAACCCGCACCTCCTGCACAGGATGCCAGGGCAAGCGATGCGGCGATTGCGGCAATTACGGCGTTGAATTTCACAATGTGTCCTCCGCCAGGTCAAGCCCGGCGTTGCGATGCGCCGCGACCAGCGTGTTGCGCAGCAAGACGGCGATGGTCATCGGACCGACCCCGCCCGGCACGGGGGTGATTGCCCCGGCAATTTCGCGCGCTTCGTCAAATGCGACATCGCCCACCAACCGGCCCTTTGCCTCGCCCCCGGCAGGCGGCAACCGGTTGATCCCGACATCGATCACCGTCGCGCCGGGCTTGATCCAGTCGCGTCCGATCATCTCCGCACGGCCAACTGCGGCCACCACGATATCGGCGCGGCGCACCACTTCGGGCAGGTTTTTGGTCCGGCTGTGCGCGATGGTCACGGTGGCATTGGCATCCAGCAGCAATTGCGCCATCGGCTTGCCGACGATGTTGGACCGGCCGATCACGACCGCTTCCAGCCCCGAAAGATCACCCAGGCGGTCCGTCAGCAACATCATGCAGCCCAGCGGGGTGCAAGGCACGAAGCCCGCCTGCCCCACGGAAAGCCGCCCCGCGTTGATGACATGAAATCCGTCCACGTCCTTGTCCGGAGAAATCGCGGCGATGACCGCCTGTCCGTCCAGATGCGCGGGCAGCGGCAATTGGACGAGTATCCCGTCCACCGCCGGATCCTTGTTGAGCTGCGCAATCAGCGCCAGCAATTCCTCGCCCGCCACATCGTCAGGCAGTCGGTGTTCGAAGCTGTTCATATTGGCCGCCAGCGTCGCCTTGCCTTTCGACCCGACATAGACCTGGCTGGCTGGATCATCACCCACCAGAACCACCGCCAGCCCTGCCTTCCGACCCGCCCTAGCCTGGAAATCACGGGCCAGCGCGCCCACTTTCTCGCGTAATTTGAGCGCGAAGGCCTTGCCATCGATCAGGTCGGCCGCCCGAGCTGTGGGAGCAGCGCAAGTCATGCAGCCGAATACGCGATTTCGAGCAATATCCGCATCACGATCTGCAATCCGATGATCAGCACCAGCGGGGAAAAGTCGATCGCGCCGGTCGCCGGAAGAATGCGCCGGATCGGTTTCAGGACTGGTTCTAACAATGAATTGATCGAATCATAGATCTGCCGGAGAAATTCGTTGCCTGGGTTGATGACGTTGAAGGCGAACAACAGCCCAATAATGAACTGTACGATGATCAGCATGACCAACACGTTGATCAGCATGGAGAGGATGTCGATTATCAGGATCAAGGGATGTCCTTCCGGCTAAGACTTGCGGATATAGGGGCAGTGATACAGGGTGAGGTGATACAGGATGGGCGCGGACTGTATCAACCGCATAATACGCTTTATTCGGTCGGAGTTTTCGCGGCGGCGGTCAATTCCTCGTCGATCGTGCTGGTTACGATCCGCCAGCGCAGCTGATCGGGGGCCGCGCCAGGCACATCGTTGGCACGGCGGAAGGCGAGCGTTCCCTGCTTCAGCGGGGTTTGCGGATTGTCGCCGTCGCGCAGCGTGACGGTGACCTCGCAGTATAGCGAACCGGCCGCACCTTCTTCGCGCGTCTGTCCGATCTGCAGGTTCGGCCTGCCGTATTTCTCGTAGCCCATCGCCAGCTTGTCCGTGCCGATCGGCTGCACCCAGGCCTGCGCTGCGGCGGAGAACTGCTTTTCGCCCAGCGCCTGCGCATAGGCACCCGCCACCGCCGAACAGTTCCGGCTCGAGAACGCTTCCGGCAGTTCCACCAGCGCCGGTTCATAATTGGTGGTCGCGACGACTTCCGGCTGGCCCGTTTCCGCCGCCGTACCGGCATCGTCCGCCTGGCCGCATCCGGCCAGCGCCAGAACCAATGCGGGCGGGATCGTCAAAAGGAGAAGCACTGAACGGTCCATAATTTATGCCTTTCTGATCAAAGTGCCGGCCCCGCGGCTGGTGAAGAATTCCAGCAGCATGGCATGGGGCACGCGCCCGTCCAACACAACCGCCGCGTCGCAGCCGCCCTCTACCGCATGGATACAGGTTTCCAGTTTCGGGATCATTCCGCCGCTGATCGTGCCGTCATCGCGCAATTTCTGGATCGCTGCCGGGTCGAGATCAATCAGCAATTCACCCGATTTGTCCAGCACGCCCTTCACATCGGTCAGCAGGAACAGCCGCGCCGCGCCCAGCGCCGCAGCGATGGCGCCCGCCATGGTATCGGCATTGATGTTATAGGTATGCCCGTCCGCACCCGCGCCGATCGGGGCGATGACGGGGATCATCCCCGCCGCACTGACGGTGTCCAGGATCGTCACATCCACTGCGGAAGGTTCCCCGACAAAGCCCAGATCGACCACCCGTTCGATATTGCTTTCCGGGTCTTTCGTGGTGCGTTCGACTTTCGTTGCCGTCACCAGCCCGCCATCCTTGCCCGAAATGCCGATCGCCTTGCCGCCCGCCGCCGCGATCCAGCCGACCAGTTCCTTGTTGATCGCGCCCGACAGCACCATTTCGGCGATGTCGGCGGTGGCCTTGTCGGTCACGCGGAGGCCGTCAACGAAGCTGCTTTCAACCCCCAACCGTTTCAGCATCGCGCCGATCTGCGGGCCGCCGCCGTGGACCACCACCGGATTGATCCCGACCGCCTTCAGCAGCACCACATCTTCGGCAAATTCGCGCGCGGCCTTGGGATCTCCCATCGCGTGGCCGCCGTATTTCACCACAAAGGTGCGGCCCTTGTAACGCTGGAAATAGGGCAGCGCCTCGATCAGCGTTTCCGCCTTGGCCAGGATGGTCCTGTCATCCGCCATAATATCCGCCTCGTCTGCCATGCGCGAAATCCTCACGATCTACCGGGCGCGCTTAGCCGCTTGACGCGGCATAGGAAAGCCGGTTGCGCGATTTGACCAAGGCTACGCGGCCGCTAGGTGCCCTAATTTCCGCGTAATTCCGCTGCCAGCGCTGCATAGTCGGCATGGCCGGTGACGGGCGTGACCTGCTGACGCCACATCGTGTCGATCTGATCGGCTATATCGCTTGCGATCTCCCGGTCCGATCCGCCATCGGCGCGCACCTTGGCTGAATCGCTACCCGGCGGCAGGCCTGCATGGCTTTCGCTGCGGGCGCGCTGCATTGCATCATCGAACCGGTCCTTATACGCAAGCATATAGGCGCGGCTCGACCGTTCCTCCACCAGGGCCAGTGCCGCATTGTCCAGCGCGATGCCGGCAAACGCCGCCAGCCTGCGGATCGCCGTGGGCTTGTCCGCCACGATGTGCGAATATTCCAGCAGCAGCGTATCGGCTTCACCGCGCCGCGCCCACCAGCTCAGCAGATGCGAGACATAGCTCTTGCCCTGCGGCCCGCCCATCAGCCAGCCGCCCAGGAATTGCTGCGGCGTGACCGTGCCGGGTTCGATGAACCACCCTTCCATGAACCGGAAGAACGACATGAAAGCCGCCTTGGGCTCGCGCAGCGACACCACATATCTGGTCCCCGCCGGCAAATCCTCGTAATTGAGATGGCTCTTGAAGCCGCGCGGGTTTGCGCGCTGTTCCCCATTCACGTCCAGCCCCAGCCCGGCGGAGTTTTCGATCCACGGTAGCAGCCGGCTGATATCGTCGAAATCCATGTCCCCGCCCGCCTGCGCGGTGCGCAGCTGGTGGAACATCTGCTGCAACATGGTGGTGCCGCATTTGCCGTAGGGAGTGATGATCACATCGGTTGGACGCGGCTGATAGGGCGCTGCGGCGGCCGCCTCCGCCTCGGTCGGGGCCATCGCCATCATTCTGGCGCCGAATTCTTCCATCGAGCGCGCGCGGCGCGGCGTATCCTGTGTCATTCGGCATCATTCCCCTGGTCGCGCCCGACCGGAGTTTCGCAGCTTCGCGCACGCGGCGCAAGCACCCGCGAACCGCGCGAACCGGATGCTAGGGCCGGCCGAAAAAGACCAGCGCACCCATCAGCGCCGGGAATTGCAGAATGGCAATCACGTGCAGATTGCTGGAGAACGGCTGTTTGCCGGGCGGCATGCGCCCGCGCCGGGGGTCTTAGCCCTTCGCGGCGGTGACCAGGCCGGAGATTTCGTCCAGCAGGGCGAGGCGGCGTTTCTTCAATTCCTCGGAATGTTCGTCCGATACCGGGGTGATTTCCGCGTCGCTGCGGTGAATTTCGTCGTTCACCTCGTGATACTGGTCCGCCAGATTGCGGAAATGCGCGTCCTCCAGCTTGAGCCTGTGCAGCGCCTCGCCATCGTCGGGAAATTCGGCGTGGAGATCATGCGGAGTGTTGGACATCGGGCAGCCTTTCAAGGTTGAACCCTGCCCTAGCACGCCGCCCGCCCGCTGCATTGCGCCAAATCAAAATTGCGCCGGTGTGTGTGCGCTGCGGAACTGGGCTGAAAGGCCTATTGGTTCACGCGGAGGCGCGGAGCCGCGGAGAATGGGTGCCTGCGGCGCAGCCGTGCTCACGTTTTCGAGGTCAGAGGAGAACCGGTGCGCCTCCCCCCGCGTCTCCGCGTGGAAAATCACTTTTTCAAACGGCCCGGTCGGCGGGGGCTATGGCTTGCGCGAGATAATCCAAGATATTGAAAATGTTATGAGAGAAAATCGCGCGCTTGCTTTGGATATTTCTCAAGCAGGAACTTCAGAAGTTCCAGTTGATCGTCACCCCTTGCTTTACGAATTTGCGCCTTCAATTTGATTGTGCTTGGGCGATCCGGCGTGATGTTCGAAGCGCCTTCGTTACAAACTGAACAGATTGCTCTTAAATTTGATGGGTCATCGGTGCCCCCCATCGATTTATCGATCACGTGCCCCAAATGCAGACGAGTTTTGCGAGAAGGATCAAATGGGTGTGTTTCTCCAGCACCCGCGCCGCACATTTGGCACGTAAAGCCGTTTCTGTCCAAGACTATTGCTCTAGTCTCTTTTGAAATACCCCGTTCAAATGCAGGTTCGGGTTTGGCGGTAAGTAAAAGATATTGTCCGGGCTTCAAATCCGATCGGTCATTGTGCGTTAGTATCAGGAAACCTTCTTCATTCCGCAGCTCTCGAATTCGTCGCGCCCATTCGCTAATACCCCCCGATGCCTCACGCAGTTCTTCGCTATTGAGTACCTTGCCGATGTTGGAAAGGAAGTGGTCACGAAGGAGTTCACGCGCGCCCATCAGGCTGCTTTGACCGCAAAGTATTTCTGCACCGAAAGCGCGATTTTCAGATTTGCTGCAACTGCCTTAGCGACTGGTGGGGGGAAAGCATTCCCAATCTGCCGGTAGCTTGTAGTCTTCCCACCATGGAATTGCCAATTGTCTGGAAAGCCTTGCAACCGGGCCACCATGCGGAGCGTTAGCCTAGGCATACCTACAAAGTCTCGATCCGGAGCTGCGTTGGCCAAACTCTTGCCTTCCACGCCCATTGTTGCCCATGCCTTACGTGCTCTTGTCGGACCAAGGTCAGGGCCACCATGCTTTTTTGAGCCGCCAACCAACGTGGGAGCAATATCGCTTGCCTGAGTTACCCAGCGATCGACACCGCGCCAGCCATTCTCAGCCATTAGATCCTTGAGCAGTATGCCAACAGATGGAGGATTATGTGGTTGAACCACAGGCCAATCAAATGCCTCAACCAAATCCTTCCGTATCGCTACGATGATTACCCGCGGTCGAAGTTGCGACACTCCGAAATCCGACGCATTGAGCAAACGCCATTCAGTCTTGTATCCTAGCTTATCCAGTTGCGTCCGAAGCTGAATTCGATAGTCTTCGAACACCGCAGAAAGAAATCCACGGACATTTTCAATCATCACTGCCTTGGGCTTCATTTCATCAATTAAGCGAAGTGCCGCAGGGAAGAGGTTACGCTCGTCATTCTCGCCCAGCTGCCTGCCAGCTACGGAGAATGGGGGGCAAGGCAATCCCGCCGTCATTATATCGATGCCTTTGAATGGGCGGCCATCGAATTCGTTCATGTCCGTAGCCCGCACGTCCCAAGCCGGGCGATTAAGTTTCAGAGTCCGGGCGAAGTCAGGCTCGATCTCGACTAGCGCCTCGTGCTGAAATCCTGCTTGCTCCAAGCCCAAGGCCTGTCCACCGGCCCCTGCACAAAATTCAATAGAATGCATTCGCTGCTCCCCTCACAATTGCACTCTATGTTCTTGATCTGTTCGGGTCAATCACATATCCCCAATCGATCCCGTCACGCATATTCGGATTTGGCGGGAAAGCGCCCCTTAGATAGCCCGCCACGACAAGATCACGTGCAGCGGCTAAACAATCTTCATTCGCAACATCCTCGAATGCAATGAGCCCTTCGGCTTGACCGGCATTGCGCACGAATTCAAGTAGCCGTTGATGTAATGGTGCTAGTCTCACTCCGCCGCCACACTCCCGGCCCCGGCGTCATCCCCGAACAACCCCGGACCGTCATCTGCGGCGACGTCGTTGGCTTCGTCGCCTTTTTTCGCGTTCTGGCGTTGGTCGAAGCTGCTCCAGACGTCCTGCCAGTTGCCCCGGGTCGCGCCCTTGGAATATTCGGTGGCGCGGGTTTCGAAGAAGTTGGCGTGCTCCACGCCGTTCAGCAGCGGGGCGAGCCATGGTAGGGGGTGATCCTCGACCATATAGATCGCGGGCAGGCCCAGCTGGCTGAGGCGCCAGTCCGCGATGTAGCGGATGTAGTGCTTGATTTCCTTCGGCGTCATCCCGGGCACCGGGCCATCCTCGAACGCCAGATCGATGAAGGCATCTTCCAGCCGCACGGTTTTCTGGCAGGCGTCCAGAATGTCTTCCTTGACCGCTTTGGTCAGGCAATCGCGTTCCTGGGTAAAGGCGTGGAACAGGCGGGTGATGCCTTCGCAGTGCAGCGATTCGTCGCGCACGGACCAGCTGACGATCTGCCCCATGCCCTTCATCTTGTTGAAGCGCGGGAAATTCATCAGCATCGCGAAGCTAGCGAACAGCTGCAGCCCTTCGGTGAACCCGCCGAACATCGCCAGCGTGCGGGAGATATCCTCGTCCGTTTCGACGCCGAATTCCTGCAGATAATCGTGCTTGTTCTTCATCTCCTCATATTCGAGGAACATGCCATATTCGCTTTCGGGCATGCCGATGGTGTCGAGCAGATGTGAATAGGCCGCGATATGCACGGTTTCCATGTTGGAAAACGCCGCCAGCATCATCTTGATCTCGGTCGGTTTGAACACCCGTGCATATTTTTCGTGGTAGCAATCCTGCACCTCGATATCGGCCTGGGTGAAGAAACGGAAGATCTGCGTGAGCAGGTTCCGCTCGTGATCGGACAGGTTCTGCGCCCAGTCGCGGCAATCTTCGCCCAGGGGCACTTCTTCGGGCATCCAGTGGATTTGCTGTTGCCGTTTCCAGAAGTCATAAGCCCAGGGATATTCGAAGGGCTTGTAGGTCTTGCGGGACTCAGTCAACGACATGTAGTGTCTCCATCGGATTCAGGCACGAACCGCACCATACAGAAATGCGGCCCGAAAGCGAAGGCAAGTTTTACCGATTCGGCGGGGATAAAGGGGTTTATTTTGTCTTGCGCGGGTGCGACTCGTGCCTCCCCGCGCGCGCCATCCGGAAAATTATTTCCAAAACATCCCGCCTTGCATCTTTCTGGCGCGGCGCCCCCGCCACATCTGCACATATACCCACAGGCCCGACAGGCTGAAGAATGCCAGCGCGAGGCCGGACAGGACCGAGATCGCGACGCCCACGGGCCCGAATTCCTCGCCCGAGTGAAGGTGGTGGAAGAAGCTCTTGAGCGAACCGAGGCCGGTGGCGGGTTCCGGCGGGCGGCAGCGCCACCCCTCCGGACAGGTGAATCCCGCGGGCGGGGTTGCGGCAGCGGCTTGAATAGCGGCGGCATCAGCCGACGCGCCGAGATCCGGCAGCAGATCGGCCGCCTGGCCAAGCAGCCCGGTGGTAGCGATCCAGAACAGGAAGATGCCGAAAAATACCGACAACCAGCGATGCCATTTACGCATATTCACCCCAATCAATTTGCAATTGCTTCGCATTAGCTGGACTGGCGGCCGGGTCAAGCCCTGTTTTGGGCTCTGTTTCGGGGCCAATCTGGCGCAAGCACAACGAACCGTGGCTGGCGTGCGGCAGGCTGCGGAACAAACCTCCGTCCCCATCCGTTAATTGGGTAGAAGCAACTGAAACGAAAGGACAAATCATGTTCGAGAAGCTACGCATCAAGGAACATATGGAAGTCACCAACTATAATGGCGACCATGTCGGAACCGTGGACGAGGTCAAGGATGACACGATCAAGCTGACCAAATCGGACAGCGCCGATAGCATGCACCATTTGCTCAGCCTGGAAGACGTCGAAAAGATTGACGACAACCGCGTCTATCTGAAGCAGTCGGCCCGTATTCCGGCCGATCTGGGCAACAAGGCAACGATGGCCTGACCCCGCCGAACCATACGATTTCTACCGCACCGCATTGCGGTAGCAAAGGGCCCCCGGCCTCACGCAGGTGAGGGCGGGGGTTCCGCTGTGTATGTTAGCCCCGCCGCCTGGAGGAAAACCACGATCCGCCGCCGAGCACGGTTATGCCGAGGAAGAACCCGAAATCATACCACCCCCCGCGATTGGGCACCGCGTAAACCGCAATGTCAGGATCGAACAGCGACCCGATCCACGCAAAGGGGAAAATGAACCCGTGCCACAGGCCAAACAGGAACCCCGGCGCATCACCGGATTGCTCTACCGCGGCGGGAACCTGCGTCGCGCAGGCGGAGAGGAAGAGGACCAGAAAGACCGAAGTAACAATGCGAAACATAAGCTATTTTCTCTTCGGTCTGTCTGGAGCTTGTGTCAAAGCGGTAGTTGAAACCGATTTGATTTCTTTGGGTGTGAGTTCGCCTGTGCGCAATCCCTTCGAAGCGATGCTTGCTACCTTTGACGAAGTCTTCTCATTCTTGGCCATACTTCATCCTATGCTGGTAAGAAGTCAGTCAAATTCAAAAAATCTCACTGACAGCTCAAACATTCCTCGTAATCGGTTTGCGGGATGCCGGCGAGCAGTTCGATCTTGGCCGCTTCGGATGTGTTGTCCGCTTCCACGCCGCCGGCAAAACCGGCGCGCTGGACGCTTTTCGAACGCAGGTAATAGAGCGACTTGATGCCTTTTTCCCAAGCCTGGAAATGCAGCATCGCCAGATCCCATTTGTCGACATCGGCCGGAATGAACAAGTTCAGGCTCTGCGCCTGATCGATGAACGGCGCGCGGTCGGCGGCATATTCGAGCAGGTAACGCTGGTCGATTTCGAAGCTGGTCTTGTAAATCGCCTTTTCTTCCGCGCTCAGGAAATCGAGATGCTGGACCGAACCGCCTTTCTCCAGGATTGTGTTCCACACATTGGTCGAATCCTTGCTCTTTTCGCCGAGCAGCTTCTGCAAGTAAGGGTTCTTGACCACGAAGCTGCCGGACAGCGTCTTGTGCGTGTAGATATTCGCGGGGATCGGTTCGATGCAGGCGCTGGTGCCGCCGCAGATGATGCTGATCGACGCGGTGGGCGCGATCGCCATCTTGCAGCTGAAACGTTCCATCGCCCCCATGTCTTCCGCATCGGGGCACGGGCCGCGTTCATGCGCCAGCAGCATGGAGGCTTCTTCCGCCTTGCCGCTGATGTGCTTGAACATTTTCAGGTTCCAGACTTTCGCCATCGATCCTTCCAGCGGCAGGTTCTTCATCTGCAGGAAGGAATGGAAACCCATCACGCCTAGGCCGACCGAACGTTCGCGTGATGCGGAATATTTCGCCCGCGCCATTTCTTCCGGCGCGCGGTCGATATAATCCTGCAGCACGTTGTCGAGCATGCGCATCACGTCTTCGATGAAGACCTTCTCGCCGTTCCATTCGTCCCATTTTTCCAGGTTGAGCGAGGACAGGCAGCACACCGCCGTACGGTCGTTGCCCAGATGATCGATCCCGGTCGGCAGGGTAATTTCGCTGCACAGGTTCGAGGTGGAAACCTTCAGCCCCAGATCGCGGTGATGTTTCGGCATCATCCGGTTCACCGTGTCGGAGAAGACGATATAAGGTTCGCCCGTGGCCAGCCGGGTTTCAACCAGTTTCTGGAACAGCGAACGGGCATCCACCGTGCCGCGCACTTCGCCGGTCTTGGGCGAAAGAAGGTCGAATTTCTCCCCCGCACGGACCGCTTCCATGAATTTGTCGGTCAGCAGCACGCCGTGGTGCAGATTGAGCGCCTTGCGGTTGAAATCGCCCGATGCCTTGCGGATTTCGAGGAATTCCTCGATTTCCGGATGCGATACGTCGAGATAGCAGGCCGCACTGCCGCGCCGCAGCGATCCCTGCGAAATCGCCAGGGTCAGGCTGTCCATCACCCGCACAAACGGGATGATGCCGCTGGTCTTGCCGTTCAGGCCAACCGGTTCGCCAATTCCGCGCACATTGCCCCAATAGGTGCCGATCCCGCCGCCCTTGGACGCCAGCCAGACATTTTCATTCCAGGTGTTGACGATCCCTTCCAGGCTGTCGGACACGGAATTGAGATAGCAGGAAATCGGCAGGCCGCGGCTGGTGCCGCCGTTGGACAATACCGGCGTTGCGGGCATGAACCACAGGCGGCTGATGTAATCATACAGCCGCTGCGCATGGTCCTGGTCATCGGCATAGGCATCGGCCACGCGGGCGAACAGATCCTGGAAATTCTCACCCGGCAGCAGGTAGCGATCGATCAGCGTGTCCTTGCCAAAATCGGTCAGCAGAACATCGCGGCTGTTGTCGGTCACGATGGTAAAGCGGCGGTCGCGCACTTTCTTGGTGTCGGCCTTGTCCGCAGCGGCACCGGCGGAATTTACCGCAGCCGCAAGCGCGCCGGTCATCGCCTGCGCAGCCTTTTCAGCCACCAGCTCGTCGCTGCCCTTGTCTGCCGCTTCCATCGTCACTGCTTTATTCTCTTCGTTTTTGGCCGGGTTTTTTGCCGGCTCGGTCGGGGTGTCATCAATTGTATCGTTACTATCCAGATCGAGCCCCATGGTTGCACCGTCCCCGCTTTTGAAATCCATTTCCGCTCAATCCTCTTATGTGGTCAGAACCCGCCCAGTATCAAGCAATGTTCTACTTCCGTTCGATTCGGCAGAGCACCCCCCACCTAGCAATTTTCGCGGGGTCGCGGGGAAAAACTTATCCCCCCACATGCCCACAGTCACCGCAGAACGCCCCCCAAACAGCCCCGAATCCGCCCCCGCTGCCTTCGCCAGGCAAGCCGATGGAGTAACAAGGTCTAGTAGGTGCCCCCCGGTAACCAACCACTAGATAGTGAATCAGCATGGCCGATCACGCAAGAGGGTAAATTCGAATTAACCGCGTCCATACCGCTATCGGCGCAGGTGTGTTGCGCGGGCAATACGCGCGACGCGTGGGGAATCCTTGGCTGGCGTGGTGCGCAAGTCCAAAAATGAATCTGCGAAAAAATATTTCGCGGGATAAGATGGCTTCAGGGCTTTGAATCAATCGAATCGACGCGAGTAATATTTGTTCGCCATTTGCAGCAGGAATTTGCCAATGTTCAACATTATCGGGGCCGTAACTTCCGGTCTGCTGGTCGGTGCCCTCGCCCGTTGGTTTTATCCCGGCGCGGTGGAAATGGACTGGTTGTGGACCATCGGGCTGGGGATTGGCGGATCGCTGCTGGCGGGGTTGCTGACGCACCGCGGGCGCTCGGGCTTTCACCCGGCGGGCTGTCTCGCCTCGGTGCTGGGCGCGATGGCCCTGATCTTTATCGGGCGGATGCTGGGCGTCGGCTGATTACTCGGCGGGCTGATTTGTCTGCCGGTCCAGATCGTCCATTCGGCGTCGAAGCCACGGTCCGAAGACGACAATCATCGCTGCTCCAGCCAAAGAAATTCCCGTATTGAGTACCCAGAACTGCCAAGCGGGCATCACTTCGTAATAGCGCGCGATGGTGCCCGATCCGATGCCCGACGCGAAACTGGTAAAATAGACCAGAGCCATCATGGTCGAATTGATCCGAGCCGGTGCGCGGCGGGAAACCAGCGCCAGCAGTGTGGGCCAGGCCCACATGAACGCTGCACCGGAAAGGCAGAAAGCTATGATCGGGTAGATTATCGAAACCTTGTGGTCGCCCGCCACATAATCGCCCATCGCAAGCGAACCCGCAGACAAGGCCATGATCACCGAACCGATCGCAATTTTTCCAAGATCGTCCGGCTCGGTTCCCCGGCTTGCCTGCCACCGCCAAAGCATGATCAGCAGCGGGACGATCAGCACCGAGGCAAGAGCATCTTCCGAAGCGAACCACGGGACTGGAACTGTTCCGAACGGCGTGGCGAGTGCTACCTTCTCCGAAATCCAGATCAAGCCAACATTGGACAATTGATCATAAGTTAGCCCCCAAAATGTAGAAATCAGCATCACGGAGACCACCAGCGCCATCATTTGCCAATCGAGTCCGGTCATCGGCGGACGCTGATCGGCCTCGCCCTTGACGGGCTTGACTCTTTCTGCGGCGAAATGGGGCATCCCGATAAAATAGGTGATGGCTGCGACCAGCATCATCACCCCGGCGAGTCCAAATCCGAAATGCCAGCCATAGATCTGCGCCAGCAGGCCGCACAGTAACGGCCCAAAGATAGCACCGATATTGATCCCGGTGCTGAATATGGTGAACCCCCGTGTACGCCGGGCTTCGTCGTCGCGCGGATAAAGATGGCCGACCTGCGCCGCGATATTGCCCTTCAGACAGCCTGACCCCAGCACCAGAAACAGCAGCGCGAGCAGAAAGCTGGCATCGAAGACCATCGCGAAATGCCCGGCGGTCATTAGCGCGATGCCGATCATCACGGTCTTGCGCGACCCCAGCCAGCGGTCGGCTAGCAGGCCGCCGAACAGCGGGGTAAAATAGACAAAACCGCTGTACAGCCCGAAGGTCTGGCTGGCGAAGGCCTGCGTCGACAGGGGGCCGAATATCCCCTCCACCACGCTGCGATACGCGTCCATCCCGGCGACATTCTCGATCCGGCCGGGCAGCAGCAATTCCTGCACCATGTAGAGAATCAGCAGGGCGCGCATCCCGTAGAAACTGAACCGCTCCCACGCCTCGGTCATCGCCAGAAACAGCAATCCCTTAGGCTGACCCCAGACAGTTTCGCCCTTGAACGGTTCAGCCATATCAATCCTGATGCCCCCTATACCGCGCCCATGATCTCACGCTGCGCAGCGGATGGGTATTCGGTCAAGGCCCAGGCGGGGAATGACGCATATTTAACGGGCGGCACACCATGGCAGCCTAACTGACCCGCCAGTTCGATTTGGGCCAATGCCGCAATGGCGGTATTGCGTCGGCGTGGCGCACTACCCTTTTATGATCTGCCAAAAAATACGATTGGCACTGCCGCAGCGCCGTCCGCAGTGCGGCACGTCGGCAGTGCCAATGTTCACCTGAATTATCCTTCAGGTGGACGGAGAGTTTCCAAGAGTGAAAGCGAATATTTTACCGCGGTCTTTTCCGGAAGCGAGCCGCTGTGCTTCGCGTTTGTTTAGCTTCTGGGATAATTGGGCGTATTGAACAGGACTGTCTGCAATGATTATATTGGCCAGATACAGCTGATCTTCTGACACGCCATTCGGCAGCGGATGAAGTACATTGATCCTCGAAACGGCTCTTTTGGCAAGCCAATTGACCTTCGTAGACCCGGACTTACGATACAATGTAATATTAGCTGGTTTCCCGTCCGGACCGCATTGGAACAGTACCTGCGCCACTCCGGTCCCTTGTAAATCGGACCGGTTGGGGTTGGGCCACTCGAGATTTCGGCCAAGATCATGGGAAATATCTTCGACGAATCTCTCTATAGAGCGGCTCGAAGATACCACGATATCGGCATTTTGAGCCTGTATTGCGGAAAAGGGAAGGGCAAGCGATGCTGCAAAAGCAACAGAAACTAACTTTTTCATTTGATCATCCTTTTTTAATGGGATGACCGGCCACAGAGAAAAATCGCTGTAGCGACCCTATTTTCAGTACGCCTTGAGCAGCGGATACGACGATTTTTTGGTCGATCAGTCAAAAGACGTCTGCGGATCGCAATTTGACGATCGAAAAAATACGCCTTTCGGGAAAATTGTCAAATTTTTTGACACTCCGGGGCATGCCTTTTTGCGTTCTTCAACTCTCAGCGTGACTTAGCTAATTACCTTTTGACCGTACCGGTTCCATCTTTTTGAATCAGGCATCGGTAAAGTCGGCCACACGCTGCTTTTCGAATCGGGTTCGATCGAAAAACGAGAAGTTACCTTCTTTCGGGCGGCAGGCTTGGCCGACCGGTCTGCTGGATCAGCCGGCGCTGGCGGCATGGTCCGCGATTGCATCGGCCATCGGTTCGACCAGCTGCACAGGCAGGTCATGCCCCATGCCGGGAAACAGTTTCAATTTGGCACCGGGAATATGCGCGGCGGTGTCATGCGCGCCCGCCACCTTGACCAGCGGATCGGCTTCGCCGTGGACCACCAATGTGGGTGCGGCAACCTGCGCCAACCGGGCGCGGCGATCGCCATCGGCAATGATCGCGGCCATCTGGCGGGCCATCCCGGCGGGATGGAAACTGCGTTTGAAATTGCTTTCTATCTTTGCATGCAAGGCAGATTCCTCTGCCGGATAGGCCGGACTGCCGATGGCGCGGGCAACACGAAATCCGTGCGCGCGAATGGTCGCCATTTCGGTGTTGGCCGGGCGGGCCGTCAACGCCGCCATCGCTTCCTTTTCCGCAGGCGGCAATTTGGCGTGGCCGGTGGTTGACATGATCGAGGTGAGCGACAGCACACGGCCGGGATATTCCGCCGCGATCAATTGCGCGATCATCCCGCCCATCGAAGCGCCAACGACATGCGCCCGGTCGATCCCCAGCGCATCGAGCAGGCCGACCCCGTCCGCCGCCATGTCCGACAGCGTATAGGGCACGCGCGGCTTCAGCCCGAAGCGCGCCTTGATCATCGTCCAGGGGATCGAGACCTTGCCCGCATCGTCAAATTTATGGCTCAGGCCGATATCGCGGTTGTCATAGCGGATCACCCGAAAGCCGCGCGCCACCAGCGCATCGACCAGCTCCATCGGCCACAGCGTCAATTGCGCGCCCAGCCCCATGACCAGCAACATCGCCGGGTCGCTCTCCGCGCCGTAGGATTCATATTCGATGGCGATGTTGTTGGCGGTTATCTGGGGCATGGATTAAACAGCTTTCGTGTTGAAAAGGGAGCCTACACCGGCGGTAACGGCCATGGCCAGCGCGCCCCAGAAAACGACCCGGACGATTGATTTCAGGATCGGTGATCCGCCCACCCGGGCACCCATAAAGCCAAGCGCCGCCAGAAAGATCAGCGAAGCGGCGATGACACTGGAAACAATCGCATCTGCCGGCACCAGCAGCACCACCAGCATGGGCAATGCGGCACCGATGGCAAATGTCGCCGCCGACGCCAGCGCCGCTTGCAGCGGCCGTGCGGTGGTGAGATCGGAAATGCCAAGTTCGTCCCGGGCATGGGCGCCAAGTGCGTCATGCATGGTGAGCTGACGGGCGACTTCGCGCGCCAGATCGGGTGCAAGGCCGCGCTGCGCATAGGTGGCGGCCAGTTCGTCCAGTTCAAATTCAGGCTGGTCCCTCAGTTCACTGCGTTCACGGTCAAGATCTGCATTTTCGGTATCGGATTGTGAACTGACGGAAACATATTCCCCCGCCGCCATCGACAATGCGCCAGCCACCAGACCGGCTGACCCGGCAAGCAGAATGGCTGGCTTGTCTGCCGCAGCCGCCGCGACACCGACGATCAGGCTGGCCGTGGAAACGATCCCGTCATTCGCGCCAAGCACCGCCGCGCGCAGCCACCCGATGCGGCCGATAGTGTGGGATTCGCTGTGCAGTCTGCTCATATCTTATACTCGCTCCTGGGTGCGCGTGTTATGGCACCAGTATCGTATCGCGGGCTACTTCGTCCGTTTCAGGATAATCGAGCGTGAAATGCAGGCCGCGGCTTTCGTGCCGGGCCAGCGCGGACCGCACGATCAGTTCGGCACTTTGCAGCAGGTTTCTGAGTTCGATCAGGTCGGTCGTAACCCGGAAATGGCCATAATAATCGGCGACTTCGTCGTTCAGCAGACGGATACGGTGTTGCGCGCGTTCGAGGCGTTTGGTGGTGCGCACGATCCCGACATAGTTCCACATGAAGCGGCGGATTTCAGTCCAGTTCTGCTTGATGATCACTTCTTCGTCCGAATCCGTGACGCGGCTTTCATCCCACGGATTTATCGCGGGCGGCGCATCGAATTCGTCCCACCGCGTCAGAATATCCGCCGCTGCCGCTTCGCCGAACACGAAACATTCCAGCAGGCTGTTGGACGCCAGCCGGTTCGCGCCGTGCAGGCCGCTTTCCGTGCATTCGCCCGCCGCATAAAGCCCGGGCAGATCGGTCCGCCCCGCCAGATCGATCAGAATCCCGCCGCAGGTGTAATGCTGCGCTGGCACAACGGGGATCGGCCCAACGGTCATGTCGATGCCCAGCCCCATCAGCTTTTCATGGATGGTGGGGAAATGTTCCTTCACGAATTCAGGCGGCTGATGGCTGATGTCGAGATGGACATAATCGAGGCCGTAACGCTTGATCTGGTCATCGATTGCACGGGCAACCACATCGCGCGGGGCCAGTTCCATGCGTTCCGGATCGTAATCCGCCATGAAACGATGGCCGGTTTCAGGGTGGAGCAGATGTCCGCCCTCGCCGCGCACAGCCTCGGTAATCAGGAAATTCTTGACCTCCAGATTATACAGGCAGGTCGGGTGGAACTGCATCATTTCCATGTTGGAGACCCGCGCCCCGGCACGCCATGCCATCGCGATCCCGTCCCCCGTCGCGCCCCGCGGGGAGGTCGAGAATTGATAGACCCGGCCCGCGCCGCCCGCCGCCATGATCGTGGCATGGGCGGTGTGCACCTCGACCTTGCCGGTCGCATCATTCAGCGCATAAGCACCCCACACGCGGCCCGAACCGGAGTATTTTTCCTCATGCTTGCCGGTGATCAGATCGACACAGGTGCGCCCCGGCAGCATGGTGATGTTGGGATTGGCATTGGCGGCTTTCAACAAGGCTTCCTGCACCGCCCAGCCGGTCGCATCGTTCACATGCACGATCCGCCGGTGCGAATGGCCGCCTTCGCGCGTCAAATGCAGGTCGGTGCCTTCCTCGTTGAAGGGCACGCCCAGTTCCACCAGCCGCGAGATTGAATGCGGCGCGCGCTCGATCACAAATTCGACCGTCTCCAACCGGTTGAGGCCTGCGCCCGCGCGCATCGTATCGTGGATGTGGTTCTCGAACGTATCGCCCGCATCCAGCACCGCCGCGATACCGCCTTGCGCCCAGGCGGTGCTGCCACCGGTGAGCGATCCCTTTGCCAGAACCAGCACTTTCTTGTGCTGCCCCAGCGCAAGCGCAGCGGTCAGGCCTGCCGCGCCGGACCCGATGATCAGGACATCGTGGGTTTGGTTGGTCATGCTCTTGCCGCCGCGCTGGTCAACGACACGAAAACATCTTCCAGATCCGCCTCGCGGGTGGTGACATCTTCTACCACCAGCCCCTGTTCCTGCAGTATCGCCAGCACTTGTCCGGCGGTCAGGCGGTCCTTGTTATATGTCACCTCCACCCCGCGCGGCCCGGCCAGTTCGCTTTTCACGAAGGCATCATGCACCGGCACGGCGGCCAGATCGCTGCCGACGGTTACCGCGACGATTTTCTCGCGCGCCATGTCGACCATTTCGCGGGTCGGCTTGTTTGCGATCAGCTCGCCGTGATTGATGATCGCGATCCGGTCGCACAATTCCTCGGCTTCCTCCAGATAATGGGTGGTCAATACCACGGTCACCCCGTCACCATTGAGACTGGACACCAGTTCCCAGAGCAATTTGCGCAATTCGACATCGACGCCTGCAGTCGGCTCGTCCAGGATCAGGATCGGCGGCGAATGGACCATGGCCTTGGCGATCAGCAGGCGGCGCTTCATCCCGCCCGACAATGTCCGCGCATAGGCATCGCGCTTGTCCGCCAGATGGACCGCCTTCAACAGCGCTTCGGAACGGCGCAGGGTTTTCGAGATGCCATAGAAACCGGCCTGGTTTTCCAGCACTTCATAGGGCGTAAAAAATGGATCGAAGACAATTTCCTGCGGGACAATTCCGATCGAACGTTTGGCGTTGCGGGTTTGCGCATCGATATCAAAGCCCCAGATTTCCGCCGTTCCGCTGGTTTTTGTCACCAGCCCGGCCAGGATATTGATCAAGGTTGATTTGCCCGCGCCATTTGGGCCTAGCAGACCGAAGATGCCGCCTTCGGGCACATCGAAGCTGACCCCTTTCAGCGCCAGCTTGCCTGTCGAGCCCTTTTCTCCGGCATAGCGTTTCACCAGATCGCGAATGGCGATTGCGGGCGGGGGTGCGTCGGGCGCGGTAGGGGAAGGGGCGGCCAAAGGCGTGGGTTCTGCAATCATCCCACCCACCTAGGATGGAGCGCTATCTTGCGTAAAGCGGTTTTAGCCATGGCGCTGCGCCGCGGTGCCGACTACCCTTACGTCAATCAGGCAACAGGCAACAGAAATTTTATGCGGGCAGCCGGTTTTCCAAACACCGGACGCCTTGCGAATCTGCCATTGAGTGCCTATCGCTGATCTCATGACCATTCCGCCGCCAGAAACGATCCTTGTCGACCAATCCAGTGTCAGCTGTGACGGGGCCAGCGCCATTCGCGGCCCGGCAGCGGGGTGCGGAACCTTCCTTCCTGCCGCACTCGGGCACCCGCGGGTCTTTCTGGAAATCGACGAGCATGGCTATGTCGATTGCGGCTATTGCGACCGCCGATTTGTCCTGCGGGGCGGGGCGGCTGATGGCGCGGATCAAGCCGCACTGCCGGATATTCCCGCAGGTGCAAGCTAGGTTTGGCACAAACTGTATTGCGCAGCAGCATCCTTAAAACCTATTTAACCACTGCCGTCTAAAGCCATTCCCAGATCAGGGAACCGGGCTATCGTGAAATCCATATTGGCTAGATTATGCGCTGCGGGCGCTGCGCTGCTGGCTTTTGCGGGCGGGTTTGGCGCGCCAGCATGGGCCAATGATACGTCTACAGCGGAAACCAAGGTGATCGTCCTGCGTCCGCTGTCGCTGATCAAGGATGCTGATCTCGATTTCGGGCTGATCGTTCCGGGCACAACTCAGGGGTTTGTCGTCCTCGCGCCCGAAGGCGGGGTAACCATGTCCGGCGGGGTGCTGGCTCTGGCCGGGGATAGCCAGCCTGCGACCTTCTATGGGTTTGGCACATTTCGCCAATTTCTTCGGCTGCGGGTATCGGCTAACACCTACCAGTTGCGTCGCGAAAACGGCAGCGAAACCATGCGGCTGGACCGGCTGACCATTAGCAGCAATCCGCCAACCCAGCTGTCCACTACGCCCCGATTGTTCTTCATCGGCGCCCCCGACGGATTCTTCAGTTTCGCGCTTGGCGGACGGCTGCGGGTGGGCGCAAACCAGCGGGTCGGGGTCTATACCGGCAACGTTGTCGTCACGATCGAATATCTCTGACCGGGCCAGGGCAAAATCATAAATCGTTAACACGCAAGGATTTGCGAACGGTAGGTTGGGTTGATCATGGCCTTGAAGCGTTTTCGTTTGATGGACATTTTTGAGCTGTCCTTTTTCAGCATGTTGAGTGCGAACCGGCGGATATTGGCCAGATTTTGCGGTGCGTGGTCTTTTCTTATGCGACACTGATCCTGGTGGAAGGCGACGTCGAGGGTCCAATGGAGGTTGTTCTCGATGCTCCAGTGCGCACGAATGGCTGCTGCGAGGGCTTGCGGATCTGGCGGCAGGGACGAGATGTAGTACCGCGTTTCGCATGAGACAGCGCCGCTTTTCTTGTTGGTTCGCTTGCTGGTGATTGCCACAATGCTGGTAAGTTTTGCCCATGCCGCATGCCGCTGGGCGAGCCACCTGGCGTCTCCAGCGAGGATGGTGCGCTCCTCGATGCGACCATGAACAGCCTCGATGCTGGTATGAACCTGCCTTGCCTTGGCCAGGCCCGGATCGGCAAACCACAGCGCCGCATCTTCATGTAGACTGCCCTGATTTCCCTTCAGCGCCAGCACATAGTCACCGCCGCGCCTGATGATGGCGCTGGCAATCTCGGTCTGCGTCCCCATGGCATCAATGGTGACGATCGCGCCGTGGATGTCGATCATCTCGAGAAGCTCTGGAATGGCCGTAATCTCGTTACTTTTGGCCTGCGTCGCGCAACTGGCCAGCACAAGTCCCGCCTCATGCGCATAGGCCTGAACAAGGTGCAAGGCACCCG
>JBGSJO010000094.1:0-4370 GCA_041741895.1 Pontixanthobacter sp. | reverse complement strand
GCGCGGCCCTGTCTGCCACCGTCGCCCGGCCGGAGGAATTCCGCGCGTGGCTGGCCCCGTGGGGCGATGTCGGCGCGGTGGAACTGGTGATCGGGGAGGAAGGCGCGCCGCCGGAGGTCGAAATCCTGTTGCCCGAAGGGGAGCGGGTTCCGTGGGGCGGCCATGCGGCGATCTGGGCTATCCCGCAATTATACGAATTGATCCGGGCGAACCAGACGGTGTTGATTTTCACCAACACCAGGTTCCTTGCCGAATATATTTTCCAGCATCTGTGGGATGCAAATGAAGACAAATTGCCTATCGGCATCCACCACGGGTCGCTGTCGAAAGAGGCGCGCCGCAAGGTCGAAGGGGCTATGGCGCGCGGCGAATTGCGCGCATTGGTTGCAACCGCCAGCCTCGATCTGGGGGTCGATTGGGGCGATGTCGATCTGGTGGTCCAGATGGGCGCGCCCAAGGGATCTTCCCGACTGTTGCAGCGGATCGGCCGGGCCAACCACCGGCTCGACCAGCCCAGCCGGGCGGTACTGGTGCCCGGCAACCGGTTCGAATTTCTCGAGGCAACTGCGGCCAAGGAAGCCGTCGATGAAGGCCAGCGGGACGGGGAAGATTTCCATCCCGGTGGGCTGGACGTGCTGGCCCAGCATATCATGGGCTGCGCCTGCGCCGCGCCCTTTGACGAAGCAGAATTGCTGGAACAGGTGCGAACCTCGCTCTCCTATCACTGGGTCGATGACGTAATCTGGCAGCGCGTGCTGAACTTTGTCGCGACCGGCGGATATTCGCTGAAAGCCTATGACCGATTCAAGCGGATAACGCGCGATGCAAACGGGATATGGCGGCTCAGCCACCCGGAACAGGCGGCGCGCTACCGGCTGAACGCCGGGATCATCATCGACAGTGAAATGTTCGATGTGCGTTTCCGCAACGGGCGCTCGCTGGGGCGGGTGGAGGAACGATTTGCCGCCAGCTTGCGCCCCGGCGATACTTTCGCTTTCGCGGGCACCAGTCTGGAAGTGGAACGGGTCAAGGAAACCGAGATAATCGTGCGGGCATCCAGGAAATCGGCGATGATCCCGTCCTATGGCGGTGCGCGCATGGCGCTCACCACCCATCTGGCGGAGCGAGTCCGCGCGTTACTGAGCGATCGGGCGGGCTGGGGTCGTTTTCCCGATGATGTGCGTGAGTGGTTGGAGATGCAGGATTACCGGTCGGTCATACCAGGGCCCGGGCAATTGCTGGTGGAAAGTTTCCCGCATTCGAAACGCGAATATACCGTTTTCTATACGTTCGAAGGATGGAATGCGAACCAGTCTTTGGGGATGCTGATCACCCGGCGGATGGAGACAATGGGGCTGCAACCTGGCGGCTTCGTGGTGAATGATTATTCGTTGGGCGTGTGGGGATTGAAGCGGGTTGATAATCCTGCCCTGCTGCTATCCCCCGATATTCTGGGCGACGAATTCGCGGCGTGGATCGAGGGTTCGCATTTGCTCCGCCGGGCATTTCGCGAAGTGGCGGTGATCGGCGGTTTGGTGGAACGGCAGCACCCGGGCAAACGCAAGAGCGGAAAGCAGGTTAGCTTTTCGACCGACCTGATTTACGATGTGCTGCGCAAATATGAACCGGATCACCTGTTGCTCGATGCGGCCTGGGCCGATGCCAGGGCGCATATGACCGATATCGGCAGGCTGGGCGCGCTGCTCGACCGGTCAGTTGGTCAGATGGTGCATATCCGGCTCGACCGGGTCAGCCCGATGGCGGTGCCGATTATGGTAATGATCGGGCGCGAGAGCGTGCCGCAGGGCGCGGTCGATGATGTGCTGCTGCTGGAAGCGGAAAGGCTTGCCGAGGCGGCGATGCGGGGTGATCCGCTGGCGGATGGTGAGCGTGATTAGGTGGCGTGTCTGACCGGGCGAAACCCGCCTTCTGCCATGTAGCCACAAAAAAGGGGGCGGATCGCGCCGCCCCCTTTTCGGAGAATTCAGGATTAACGGTACTTAAGCGCCAGCTTTTCCGAAAGTCCGGTATTTTTCGTTGCCGACAAATCCGAACTTGCTCACGCCGGAGCCCTTGATGATGTTCAGCACCTTGGCCGAAAGGTCATAGCTTGCCAGCGGTTCGGGTTCAAACTGCAGTTCCGGCTCAATCGCGAACGCCATGGTTTCCTGGAGGTTGCGGACCAGTTCGTTCTGATCGATGGCTGTGCCATTCCACAGAATTTCACCCGCCTGCGTCAACACGATTTTGTTCTTGATCGGGTCGACCTGATTCAGCGGCGGCGGTTCTGCGCTGGGCTGCGGCAGATCGATATCGACCGAGTGGGTGGCCACGGGGATGGTGATGATAAACATGATGAGCAGAACGAGCATGACGTCGATGAGCGGCGTCGTGTTCATCTCCATCATCGGCGAACCATCGTCCTTGCCGCCTGAAATTGCCATCGTGGGTTACTCCTGAATATTCAGCCCAGCACTGCCGGGCACGAAGTTAGTTCCTTGATCAGACAGGCCAGTTGGCCCGCCCGGTCAGGCCGGTCAACCGTTAGGATCGACCGGATTGGAAATGAAGCCAACGGTCGGATAACCGGCCGCTTGCACGTTGTAGATCGTCCCTGCAATGCACTGCCAAGGCGCATTGATATCGCCGCGAATGTGGACCTGCGGGATGAGATCGGGATCCTGCATGATCATTTCGGGGCCGCCAGCGCGGGTCACAATGTCATCAAGGCGCTTGAAGGCATCATCATACAATTCCTGCGATGTCACCGGGGTCGTATTGTTGAAATAGATCCGGCATTCGCCATCGCGTGATGCGCCCTCGAAGCCCGGCTCACCGGCAGTGCGCCCTGCTGTATCGGTCGTGCTGACCGTCAGCAGAAGATTTTCAACCTTATCCTTCGATTCGACGGATTCCATGATCGGCAGCTTAAGCTTGTCGATTGTCTGGATCGCAACCGGAACCGCGATAAGGAAGATGATGAGGAGCACCAGCATCACGTCGACGAGCGGCGTGGTATTGATGTCCGACATCGGCGTTTCTGTGCCACCGCCGCCTGCCGAAATTGCCATGGCTAAATCCTATCCTGAACTAATAAATACATTGGATCGCTTAGGAGATTGCCGGGGCGGCCATATCACGGCCACCCCGGAATTTCCCGATCAGGCCTTGGGTGCAGTAACCGGACGTGCAGCGGGCTTGGCAGCTGCGCCAGCCTGCTGGGTCGAAGCCTTGGTCATCACGGCCGGACGGACAGCACCCTTGGAATTGATGTTGGCAAGCAGGTCGGTCGAGAAGCCGGCGAGCAATTCGGCGATCCGCTTGTTGCGGCTCTGCAGCCAGTTGTAGGCAAGCACCGCAGGCACAGCCACGAGCAGACCGATTGCGGTCATGATCAGGGCTTCACCAACCGGGCCTGCAACCTTGTCGATTGATGCCGAACCGGCGAGACCGATGTTGATCAGGGCGCGGTAGATACCGATAACGGTACCCAGCAGACCGACGAATGGCGATGTCGCGCCAACCGAAGCAAGGAACGGCAGGCCGCCCGCCAGCTTGGAATTGATCGCCGCTTCCGAGCGGGCCAGCGAACCATGCATCCAGTCATGCGCTTCTAGGCTGTCGGTCATCTGAACGTGCTGCGCTTCAGCAGCGAGCCCATCGTCGACCAACTGGCGCCATGCGCTGTTCTTTTCCAGCTTGGTTGCGCCTTCTCTCAGCGAACCGGCGCGCCAGAATCCGGCCTGGATCTGTTTGTGTTGGTTGAAGACCTTTTGCTGTTCCATCCATTTTGTGATCAGGATGTAGAAAGACCCTACAGACATAATCACCAGAACGCTGAAGATGGACCATGCGATCACACCGCCCTGTTCCATGGCTTCGATAAAGCCAAATTTATTTTGCGGTGCTGCGTCGGTGGCTGCGGTAAGAAGTTCGATAATCATTGCGAGTTTCCTCTCAGAAAGAAGCTGTTCAATAAAAGCATAATGGCTTGGCCGGTCCACCCCTGGACCGGTCCGAACCGGTTAATCGGGTATCTGCCAACGAACCTGGCTGGACCAGGTGCCGGATACTTCAGCGCCACTCCCGTCTGTTGCCGGGTTGAAGCGGGCACGGCGCGTGATGTTCTTGCAAGTTGCGTCGTCCAGATCGGGATGTCCGCTCGACCGGGTGATCGTGCAGCTTTGAACCCGGCCATCAGAGCCGACTGTAACACGGAAAGCAGTGGTGCCTTCACGGTCTTCACGCAGGGCGCGCGAAGGATAGTCGTTCGTTGTTGCCCAATTGCCCGGGTTGCCACGTGGCTGAGCACTTTTTGGGGTAAACTTCGGTGGCGGCGGCGGCGGCGCTGGCGGCGGGCCGACCGGCGC
>JBGSJO010000093.1:0-6949 GCA_041741895.1 Pontixanthobacter sp. | reverse complement strand
GACGGCGCACATTTCGCAGAAGGGCACGCTGCCGGCCAGGCGGTCATCCAGGCTGGCTTCGTCCCGCATCCATACGCCGATTGCCCCGCAATCGCCCGCCAGCCCGCGCAGGGCAGGCTCGTCCGCGCTGTCCCGCGCAATGTCGGCCATCAATGCTGCGAATACAGCGCCATCCTCGAAACCCAGTTTCCGCGTGACCAGATCGGCCGCCTGGATACCGTTGGTGCCTTCATAGATTGGCGCGATCCGGGCATCGCGGTAATGCTGGGCCGCCCCGGTTTCCTCGACAAAGCCCATTCCGCCATGCACCTGCACGCCGATACTGGCCACTTCGACCCCGGTATCGGTGCCCCACGCCTTGATCAGCGGCACCAGCACTTCCGCGCGGCGCGCACAGGCTTCGTTGCCCAAAGTGCCGCGATCGACCTGACCCGCAGTGTAATAGAGCAGAGCGCGCATCCCTTCCGTCAGCGCCTTCATGCGCATGATCATGCGGCGCACATCCGGGTGTTCGATGATTGCCACGGCGGCGCGGTCCGGCGAGCCAGCGCGGGCGGATTGCACCCGGTCCACAGCGTAATGGACCGCCTGCTGCAATGCGCGTTCGGCAATCTGCACGCCTTGGCTGCCGACATTGATCCGCGCGGAATTCATCATGGTGAACATGGCTGCCAGTCCGCGGTTCTCCGCCCCGACCAGTTCCCCGATGCAATTGCCATTGTCGCCGTAAGCCATGACGCAGGTGGGCGATGCATTGATGCCCAGCTTGTGTTCCAGGCTGACGCAGCGCAGATCATTCCTGCCGCCGAGAGAGCCATCGGCATTCACGTGGTATTTGGGCACGGTGAACAAGGAGATCCCTCGCGTGCCTTCCGGCGCGCCGGGCGTGCGGGCCAGCACCAGGTGGATAATGTTCTTCGCCAGTTCATGCTCGCCCCAGGTAATGTAGATTTTCTGGCCGGTGATGCGGTATTTTCCAGCATGCGGCCCGTCCTCGATCGGCATGGCGGCGGCGCGCAAGGCACCGACATCGCTGCCTGCCTGCGGCTCGGTCAAATTCATGGTGCCCGACCATTCGCCGCTTACCAGCTTGGGCAGATACATTGCCTTTTGCGCATCGCTGCCATGGTCTTCCAATGCTTCGATTGCGCCGATGGACAGCATCGGCAGCAGGTTGAAGGCGAAATTGGCAGTGCCCAGATTTTCCAGGACATTGCAGCCCAGCGTGCTGGGCAGGCCCTGTCCGCCGAATTCAGCGGGGGCCGAAATCGCGTTCCATCCCTGTTCGACATAGGCCTCGTAAGCATCGGTAAAACCATCCGGCAGGCGCACGACGCCGTTTTCCAACTGCGCACCCTGGGTGTCGCCGATCCGGTTGAGCGGAGCCCACTCGCCTGCTGAAAATGCGCCGATCCCCTCTACGATGGCTTCGACCATGTCGGGTTCTGCTGCGGCAAAGCGTTCGCTCTGGGCCAGTTCCCCGATCCCGGCACAGACATTGATGGCGAGCAATTGGTCCTGGGTGGGGGGCGTAAAGGGGGTCACGTCAGTTTCCTTGGCGGGCGGTTTACAATTTAGTACAATGCGTAATCGTCTCGGGAATATCTTGGCTTTTCTGCGCCCCACCTATAGCGGACAGGCATGTCGGGCAAGAACGCTACGGAAACGCTGGGAGCAGACGCAGCCGGAATCGCCCGGGCCGCGCGAATCCTGCAATCCGGCGGTTTGGTCGCCGTCCCGACCGAGACTGTTTATGGCCTGGCCGCGCGGGCAGACGATACGGCGGCAGTCGCGAAAATCTATGCGGCAAAGGGGCGCCCCGGCTTCAATCCGTTGATCGTTCATGTCGATACTCTGGCGCAGGCGGAGGCGCTGGCCGAATTTTCCGATCTGGCGCGGCAAATCGCCCGGGCAGCCTGGCCCGGCCCGCTGACGCTGGTTCTGCCAAGGCGGGCCGATGCGCCGCTGGCAGACGCGGTTTCCGCAGGCCTGCCGACCATTGCCCTGCGCATGCCGGCGCATCCGGTAATGCGGGCACTGATCCGGGAAAGCGGCTGCGTGTTGGCGGCGCCTTCGGCAAATTTGAGCAACGCCATCAGCCCGACCACCGCCGCCCATGTTGCGGCATCGCTCGGCGGACGGATCGATGCGATCCTGGATGGGGGGGCTTGTGAAAATGGTTTGGAATCAACGATTCTGGCGGTCCGTCATGACGGCACTCTCGATATCTTGCGGCCTGGACCATTCGATTTGGCCCGGCTGCGCGGCTTTGGATCGGCGGCCGAAAGACCTGCCGCAAATATCGAAGCGCCTGGGCAGTTGAGGTCGCACTATTCACCTGGAAAACCCGTGAGGCTGAATGCGGACAAGCCCCGCCAAGATGAATTCATGATCGGGTTCGGCGCTGTCGAGGGCCATTGCACCCTGTCCGCATCGGGCGATGTGGCGGAGGCGGGGGGAAATCTCTACGCAGCACTGCACGAAGCGGCGGCATCGCAACTGCCCAGAATCGCGGTCGCGCCCATTCCGGCAGAGGGTATCGGAATGGCGATCAATGACCGCCTGCGCCGGGCTGCGGCATAAGTCCCCTGGTGGGGGACGCTATTTCCGGCCCGGTTCGACGGGAACGCCGGGGCTGAGCGCACGCATTTCCGCCTCCACCTCCTCCATATCGCGACAGGCGCTGCGGTCGCCGTCTGAGCATTTCTCGCGCAATTTTTCGCGTTCGCGGTCGAGTTTGCCCAGTTCCTCTTCGCGTTTGCGGATTTCCCGGCCGCGTTTCTCGTCTGATTCGGACTGGCTGGTGGTGGCCAGATCGACCGCCTTGCTCGCCACCTTTACCGGGGCGGTGACGACATCCAGCGCGGTTCTTGCAATGCAGCCGGGCAGCAGCAAGGCCGAACTCAAGGCCAACACGGGGATTACAATGCGCATGGTAATACCTTTCCCGCGCATCGTAGCCCCGGTTACCTTAGCCGTCGATTACTTACCTTCTTGCTGCACTGGCTTGCAGGTGACCGTGCCGGAACCCATCGAATTGACTGTGCACGTGGCCCGGCCGATTACGGTGACGTTGCCCGAACCCATGATTTCGGCGGAGACATTGCCATCGGAGGCAAATTCCGTATTGCCCGAACCCAAGACGGAGATATCCGCGCTATCGGCCTTCAATCCGGCCATGGCCGCGCTGCCCGATCCGGCAACGGACAAGTCCAGGCTCTTGGTTGCACCTGCGGCAGCGTAACTTCCCGATCCGGCGATGGTGATATCCAGTGAATTGGCCGCGACCTTTGCCGTGCTCACCTTGCCGGATCCTAGAATCTGCACCGATGCATCGCCTGACAGGGATGCGGCCTCGATCATGCCCGACGCCAGCAGGGTCAGCGATTTAGGGGATGGTATGGTGACCCGGATGGTTGCCGTCCCCGTGTTTTTCCAGCTTTGATCCGCGCGCAGGATGCCCAGGGTGCCATCTTTCAGCGAAAAACGAAGCGCATCGATCGCCGTCTGATCGCCCTCCACGGTAATCGCGAGTTTCTTGCCGTCGGTAATAACCACCGTATCAGGCCCGGCCAGCGCCAGCTGCGTGGGCGGATCGCCCGACATGTCGAGGTCCGCCAGCGGCACGCCTTCCATGTCGCCGATCTTGAAATTCATCTTGTCACAGCCCGCGAGTCCGGCGGCCATGGCTATGGCCGCCAATGGTGCGACCTTCCTGAAAAAACCGTGAAGCATTTTATCCTCCTGCGAAAACACAGCGCAATCCGTATTGCCGATGTAATACAGTAAGGGCGGTGCTGCAAGTTTGTTGAAGGCGCGGATATGAAAAGGGCCGCCCTTTCTGGCGGCCCTCGTCGATTGTGTCATGCGGTTGGTCGATTGACCAAGCAGGCAATCATGCGTCTTCGGCGGTCTCGTAATATTGCGGCGCATGTTCGCGCAGCACGTCGAGAATCTTTTCCAAAGCGGCCGGCTCGTCGGTTTTTTCCATGGCGGCCAATTCACGGGCGAGACGGCTGGACGCCGCTTCGAAGATCTGTCGTTCGGAATAGCTTTGTTCGGGCTGGTCTTCCGGCCGGAACAGGTCGCGGGTTACCTCTGCAATTGAAACCAGGTCACCGGAATTGATCTTCGCTTCATATTCTTGCGCCCGGCGTGACCACATGGTGCGCTTGACCTTGGGCTTGCCCTTGAGCGTTTCCATGGCCTCTTTCAGTGTCTTGTCGCTCGACAGTTTCCGCATCCCGATCGCATCGACCTTGTTGGTCGGTACGCGCAAGGTCATCCGTTCCTTTTCAAATCGCAGGACATACAGTTCAAGCTGCATTCCGGCGATTTCTTCATTCTGAAGCTCGATCACGCGGCCTACCCCATGCTTGGGGTACACTACATAATCGCCGACATCGAAGGCATTTGCCTTGGCTGCCATACATAATCCTTTCGTGCGGGCAGTACCCCGGTACATCAGTCAAATCTCCTGCGGACCGTGCAGATGCACGGCCAAATCCAGGATAAATGCTGAGGTAGGGTGGTCTGCGCCTTTCCAGATACTAAGCCTGCTCACATCGCAGCCAAGAAGGGCTGTCCAGTGCAGTTGCGCAGTACGTAACACATTCGCAACCAAAATTCCAGCCCGCATACGCGGCAGGTACTGTCAGAGCAACTGCACCGGATTGCCGAACTGGGCCCGGAGGCATAATAATCGATGATGCCGCGCCCTCTCGAACCGTCCAGTGCGTTCCGCTATTTCAACTCCTCGCCCGAGACATCCGTATCGCTGTGCTGATGTATGTCCGCTATCCGCTGAGTTTGCGGAATGTGGAAGATTTGCTGTCCGAGCGCGGTATCGATATTTGCCACGAGACCGTTCGTTATTGGTGGAACCGGTTTGGCCCGCTTTTCGCTGCAGATATTCGCCGGCAGCGCGTCAATCGCATGCGCGGCTTTCGCCACTGGCGCTGGCACCTTGATGAGGTTTACGTAAAGATAAATGGCAAATTGCACTATCTGTGGCACGCGGTCGATCACGAGGGCGAGGTTCTGGAGAGTTACGTCACCAAGTCACGAGACAAAAAGGCAGCCTTACGGTTTTTGAAGAAGGTGGTGAAACGCCGCGGCAAAGCTGAAAGGATCGTCACCGACGGCCTGGGATCGTATCCTTCAGCTATGAACAAGATTGGCAATTTGGACCGCCACGAGATGGGGCGGTGGAAGAACAACAGGGTGGTGTAGCGCATGTGCCAACGGATACGGCTTTTGCGACCAAGCCCGCGCTGGCTGTCCAGATGATCACGCGCGCGATTGCGGCGGATGCCGCTCGATATAGGCCGCAGGGTCGGCCTTCGACTTCTCGATCCAAGCGGCTATATCGACGAGAACGGTGTTTGCGACTGTCAGCTCCTCAGACATTGATGGAAAGCATCCACTTTTCCGAATGCTCGGAACTGAAGGGCTTACCAGGGTTGAGCACCCTGCTTGAGCCGCGCTGTGCGAATGTTAGCCATTTGCGCACTCTTGCATCGTCAATGGCAAGGCATTCATCAAGGATGTAACCTGCGCGTACCTTTAGGATAGGCTTTTCGGATGCTTCTACGCGGACGATGATTTCCTCCAGATAGGTTCGGGCATGTTCTGACCAGCGGTCGAGCACATGGATGATACCACCGCAATGATCGGGCATTTCCAACATGTCCAGAAAGGTCTGACCGATCGTAGAGATACGTGAGAAGGTTCCTTTGACAGTAAGGCAATCACCAAAGAATTTGGTGGCATGGAAAACGATGGCTCTGCCTCGCGCGCGACCCGGATGACTGAAGGCTTTTGGATGCTCGATCTCTTCTCCATGAGTTAGCAGAGCTTCGCCGTAATCGCCCTCCATCATCTCATTGAGCATTTGCCTGCGGATTTGAGGCGTTGGCTGGGTCAAGAGCAGCGCTTCCGGTCTCCGGTTGGTAAGACCATAGCGCTGCATTGCGGACATATGGCTTATGAAGCAGTGGGGATCGACGGAGCAGATAATGTCTTCTGGCGATGCCTCTGCCTTCAACACGGTCGATCTGGTTACCCGCCTCGAAGAGGAAGCCAGGATCGGCAAGAGCGGCGCTCTCGCCGGCCAGCTCTCCCGCCTCGATCTGATCGTGCTCGATGAGCTGGGTTATCTGCCGTTCGCTCGATCAGGCGGCCAGTTGCTGTTCCACCTGATCAGCAAACTCTACGAGAAGACCAGCGTGCAGCGCGACAATCAAGGTGAGGAAGCGCGACAATCAAGATGAGAATCTGCCGGGGTGAACTGGCGTAGGGCGTAGGTGTGCCGGGCATGGGCACTGGATAGGAGGTGAGAGTCCTTTACCGGATACGCCGTGCCGGAACTTTCATCGGTCGGCTTGACCGAAGATGAAGTGCGGGAGCGCGAAATTCCTTACGAATGCGGAATCGCGCGGTTCAAGGAGACCTCTCGCGGACACATCATGGGCATGGATTACGGGATCTTGAAACTGATCTGCGATAGGAACACCAAGAAGCTCCTTGGTGTGCATATCATTGGAGAGGGCGCTAGCGAGTTGATCCACATCGGTCAGGCGGTGCTCAACCTTGGCGGAACCATCGACTATTTCGTTGAAAATAGCTTCAATTATCCGACACTCGCGGAAGGCTACAAAATCGCCGCGCTCGACATTTGGAATCGAATTCAGGCCCAAACGGCAGAAGTAGTCTCGTTAGCTAGAACTGCAGAACCAGACGGCTTCGAGAAATCAGGTGAGCTCGCAAAATTCGGCCGATAATTGAGGCTGTGCCTTACTTGACTACTCGGCCGCCTGAAATCTGGCCCATTTTTGGTTAGAGTTTTCTATTGTATCAAGGCCGGACCGGAAGCGGGAATTTATCTACGGGGCATCCGCAGCAGAAGGTTGCCTATGGCCGTCTCTGCAGCAATGCCGGAGTTTCAGAC
>JBGSJO010000092.1:0-33485 GCA_041741895.1 Pontixanthobacter sp. | reverse complement strand
GCGTGGGCGGGGCGGTGGCGTCTGCCATCGGCGAACGTCTGGCGCGGCTGGCCGATGGCGGGCAGTTGCTCGCCGTCACCCACAGCCCGCAAGTCGCGGCGCGCGGCGGGACGCATTACGTGATCGCGAAATCGAGCGAAGGCACAGTAACGAAGACCTCCGTTGCACTGCTGGATGCGGCAGGCCGCCAGGAGGAAATCGCCCGAATGCTGTCCGGTGCGGAAATCACCAGCGAGGCGCGGGCGCAGGCTGACCGGCTGCTGGAGGGGGTTTGATGCGATCAATTTTCACGCTCCTGATGGCGATAATGGTCCTCGCCTCTTGTGCTGCACCTCTTAATTACCGGCTTGCCCGTGATGATGGCTCGCTTGCCAGTCTGCCAGATGGCCCAGTGCCGGCATTGCTTGAATATCGTATCGCGACCTTCGTTGATGGTCGCGAAGGCGAATTACCGACGATATGCGCCGGGATGGGCCACGATACGAAAGCGGAAGCTTTGCCAGAGAGCGAACAGCTCGCGCTCATGGAGCATTTTGCAATCGTTGCGCCGCTTGACCGCTGCGAATGGATGGGCGGATCCTACCGCGACGCAATTACGGGAGAAACTGCGATTGTGTTCGATGTGCATGATCTGGATTGCAAAATTTACGATCAATGCACCGCTTGGGCGGGTTATCGGCAAGATGCTAAGGTCAACGGATGGAGTTTCTTCGAAGCGCGCTTTCGAAATGGCTATTGGCAGATTCGCCCGAAGGATATGGGTATTATTCTGACCGCTCAAACAAATAAGTGAGTTGGCTGTTGCTATGAATGAAGCCGAAGCCGCCAACGAACTCTTGCGCCTCGCCAAGCAGATCGCGCATCATAACCGACTGTATCATGCCGAGGACACGCCGGAGATCACCGACCCGGAATTCGATGCTCTGGTCCGCCGCAATGCGGAGCTGGAAGCGGCGTTTCCGCATCTGGTGCGGGAGGACAGCCCCTCCAGAGTGGTCGGCCACGAAATCGCTGCGTCACCGCTGAGCAAGGTTGCGCATGAGGTCCGGATGATGAGCCTCGACAATGCGTTTTCGGATGAGGAACTGGCCGAATTTGCAGGCCGGGTGCGGCGGTTCCTTGCGTTACTGGAAAGCGAACCGGTGGCCTTCACTGCCGAGGACAAGATCGACGGCTTGTCCTGCTCGCTGCGCTATGAAAATGGCGTGCTGGTGCGTGCTGCCACGCGCGGAGACGGGCAGGTGGGCGAGGATGTGACCGCCAATGTGGCGACGATTGCGGATATTCCGCAGGAGTTGCGCGGTGCTCCGGTAGCAAGGCACCACCCCCAAGTAAGGCACCACCCCCCGGCCCCCTCCTCTGAAGAGGAGGGGGTTGGGGGTGGTGGCTTCCCCGTCCCGGAAGTCTTCGAAATTCGCGGCGAGGTCTATATGTCCCGGGCGGACTTCCTGGCGCTGAACGAGGCGCAGGCGGCAGCGGGCGGCAAGCTGTTTGCCAACCCGCGCAACGCCGCCGCCGGTTCGCTGCGCCAGAAAGATGCCAGCGTCACGGCACAACGTCCGCTCAAATTCTGGGCGCATGGCTGGGGCGCGGCGTCCGCAGTTCCCGGCGACACTCAGGTCGAAGTGATGCAGCAAATCAGCGCCTGGGGCGTTCCGGTTTCGCCATTCTTCCAGCGCGTCACATCTACGCAGGATATGGTCGCCGCCTATGAGCAGATCGGTGCAGCAAGGCCAACCCTGCCGTATGAAATCGACGGGGTGGTCTACAAGGTTGACCGGCTGGATTACCAGGCGCGGCTGGGCTTTGTCGCCAAGGCGCCGCGCTGGGCCATTGCGCGCAAATTCCCGGCGGAGCGGGCGGAAACCACGCTGGAACAGATCGATATACAGGTCGGGCGAACCGGCAAATTAACGCCTGTGGGGCGGCTGGCCCCGGTTCTGGTCGGCGGGGTTACGGTGACCAATGTCACGCTGCATAATCGCGACGAGATCGCCCGTCTCGGCGTGCGCCCCGGCGACCGCGTTGTGGTCCAGCGCGCAGGCGATGTGATCCCGCAAGTGGTCGAGAATTTGACCCGTGATGTGCCGCGCGATCCCTATGTGTTTCCCGATCACTGTCCCGAATGCGGCAGCGAGGCCGTGGCGGCCCTTCGACAGGCTCAGGATGATCGGAGCGAGGTCGATGTGCGCTGCACGGGCGGTCTGATATGTCCCGCGCAACGTACGGAAAGATTGAAACATTTTGTCAGTCGCGGCGCGCTCGATATCGATGGGCTGGGGGAGAAGACCATCGACCAGTTCTTCGCGTTGGGCTGGCTGGAAAGCCCCGCTGATATCTTCCGGCTGATAGACCGGCGGGACGACATTCTGGTGCTTGACGGGTGGCAGGACAAGTCTGTGGATAAGTTGTTGGAAGCTGTGGAGAACCGCCGCACGCCCGACGCAGCGCGGCTGCTGTTCGGGCTCGGCATTCGCCATGTCGGCGCGGTGACGGCGCGGGATCTGATGAAGCGTTTCGGCACTCTGCCCGCGCTGCGCGAACTGGCGGCAAAAGCGCGCGCCGGGGATGAGGACGCGATGGTAGAATTGAACGCAATCGACGGCATCGGTCCCGTCGTGGTGCAGGCGCTTGGCGATTTCTTCCACGAGGAACACAACCGGGTGGTGTGGGACGATCTACTGAGCGAAGTCAGCCCGCCGCGCTACGTGGTCGAAACCACGGACAGCCCGGTGACCGGCAAGACCGTTGTCTTCACCGGCAAGCTGGAAACCATGAGCCGGGACGAGGCGAAGGCGCAGGCCGAACGGCTCGGCGCGAAGGCAGCGGGAACGGTCAGCGCGAAGACCGATCTGGTGGTGGCCGGGCCGGGGGCCGGATCGAAGCTGAAAAAGGCCGCCGATCTGGGCATCGAAGTGATCGACGAGGCAGCGTGGTCCGCGATTGTCGCTGCGGCGGGGTAAGGCGTTTACCAGTCCGGCCTTTTTCGCAGCCACAGGATCGACCAGTCGCCGCTCACCAGCCGCGCGGAGAGCCTGAACCCGGCCAGGCGGTAGGCCCGGCGCACGGCGGCCTCCTGCGTTTCCAGCAGGCCGGCCAGCACCAGATTGCCGCCGGGCAGAACATGGGCGGCAAAGTCGGGCGCCAGTTCCACCAGCGGACCCGCGAGGATATTGGCGATCAGCAGATCATACGGCCCGCGCGCGGCGATCAGCGGGTGGTCCATTCCCTCCGCGATCACCAGCGTCAGTTCGCCCGCCCGCCCGCCGGTGCGGATGCCGTTACTGGCGCAATTATCCTCCATCACCGGAAGGCATACGGAGTCGATATCGCTCGCGAGGGCCAGCGCACGGGGCCACAGGTCCAGCGCGCCAAAGGCCAGCAGGCCGGTGCCGCTGCCGATGTCGGCGATGTTTCGGGCGATCACCCCGCTGCGCTTCATCCGGGTCAGCATGGCGAGACAGCCGGCAGTCGTTTCATGCTGGCCAGTGCCGAATGCCTGGCTGGCGGGGATCACCAGATCGGTCACGCCCGGATCGGTGCAGACGGAATGGTCCGGCGATCGGACGTGGAAACGCCCCGCGCGGATCGGCTCCATACCCTGCTGGCTGAGGGTGAGCCAGTCGGTCTCGGTCACTTTCTCGGTGGTGAATTTGGGCGGTTTGCCGGAAAATAGCCCGGACAGAGCGGCGACCTCCGTCTTGCCCGGCAGCCGCGGAAACCATGCCTCCAGCACCCATTCCTGCGGCCGGTCCTCGGCAATTTCGCTGCCGGAAATGACCAGTTCTGCATCCCATTCCTCCAGCTCGTCATGCGCGAGCAAGGCGGCCTGGATGATTTTCTTGGGCGCGAAGGCAGTCAGTTTCCAAGTGCTCACTTGGGCGCGGCTTCCTGCGCAAGCCTTGAGTCGAGGCGGGCGGTGACCGAGGCGGAAAATTCGCGGCAATTCATCCCGGAGGCGAGATCGCCTGCTGCCAGCTTGTCGCGCATCCTGCTCGCAGACGGGTGCGGCGTGAGCAGCATATCGCATTCGAGCGCTGCGACGCGGGCGAGGCTATCGCGATAATACCCGAGATAGGCCGGATGGTCGGAGAAGCGGTAATCATCGCTGCTCACGGGCGATAGACTGTCGGCATAGACGATCATGCGGCAACCGCCCGCCTCATCGCAGCTCTCCCATTGCCAGCTGGCCGCGCCCGGAGTGTGGCCGGGCGTGGGGACCAGAGTCAAAATAAGGTCGCCAGTGTCGACAGTCAGGGATTCCATCACCTCGACATTCGGCACTGGCGCGAAAGGAGCATGATCGCCCGATTGCGGATCCTCATCGGAATCTTCGCCGCTGCGCAGGACATTGGCAGCGACGTCGGTCGCAGCAATTACGCGCGCGCCGGTGGCCTGCTGTATCGCTGCCATGCCTCCGACATGGTCATAATGCTCGTGGCTCGAAAGCACGAATTTGATATCCTCGGGCCTGAAGCCGAGCGCGCGGATATTGGCGAGGACGATCTTGGCGCCCTCCTGCGTGCCGCTATCGATCAGGATATGTCCCCTGGGGTCCGTGACCAGAATGGCGGAAATGCCGCAGGTTCCGACGTGATAGGTATTCCCATGGACAAGGAACGGCGGGGCTGCCTTGTCCCATTTGTCCCAATCCTCGCAAGCCGCGAACCATTCCGCCATGTCGGGAGCTGTATCGGCCGATACCACTGGTTGCGAAGCCATGCCGGTGCAGCCTGTGAGGGCGAGCGCTGCGGCCAACGCGATTCTAACGAACATAGCTTGCTCCATTGGCGTCGATCGTCGCGCCGGTCATACTCGGCGGGGCGTCGAGGGCGCAGAATACGGCGATGCGCGCGATTTCTTCCGGTGTGGCGACGCGGCCGAGCGGAATATCCGCCAGCAGACCCGGCCCGCCACGGCTGGCGAGATAATCGCCCGCCATGGCCGTGTCGGTAAATCCCGGGGTGATCGCAAAGCTCAATATTCCCTGCGCGGCATAGGCGCGGGCGATGGTCTTGTGCATCGCCAGCATCCCGCCCTTGGCGGCGGCGTAGTGCCAATGCGCGGGCGAATCTCCGCGGTGCCCGGCGCGGCTGGCGATGTGGACAATGCGGCCAGCCTTGCCGGTTTCCTGCCAGTGGCGCACGGCAAGGCGGGATAGTTGCGCCGCGGCGGTCAGATTGACGCGCAGGGTTTCCTCCCATCCGTCCAGCCACTGCAGATCGCCATTTTCAAGGCTGTTGGCGCTGAATAATCCGGCATTGTTGATCAGCACATCCAGTGTGCCGCCGCTGCGTTCCAGTGCCTCGTCCCACAATTCTTTTGGCGCGGCTGCATCCGAAAAGTCGGCCGCGAGCGTATTTGCATCCAGCGCGCGCGTGCCGTGGCCGATGACCGTTGCACCGCGCGCCAGCAATTGCGTGCGAGTGGCCGCGCCGATACCGCGGCTGGAACCAGTGATAAGGATATTCGTCATTCTGTTCCTATCCTGAAAGTTGGCCGCGATGTCGAGAGGGGACGAACCGGCAAGCGACCTGCCAATTTGCACGCCTTGCCTATACACGCCGTTTCGCTAAGGAAGGCGCCACAGGTTGGATCATTGGAAAGAGTCACATGGCACAGCGTCCGCTATCACCGCATTTGCAGATTTGGAAATGGGGCCCGCATATGCTGGTGTCCATTCTTCACCGCATAACCGGGGACGGGCTTGCGCTGCTGGGTCTGGGCATTCTGCTGTGGTGGCTGGGCGCACTGGCCAGCGGTCCGGAAGCCTATGCCACCTTCGCCAGCTGGATGTGGGCCGATCTGGGCGCGCTGGAATGGAGCGGCGCCGCGATTGTGCTGTCGCTGATCAAGATCGTGCTGAAACTGATAATGATCGGCCTCAGCTGGTCGTTCTTCACCCATATGTGTTCGGGGCTCCGCCATTTCGTGCTGGATATCGGCGCTGGATACGAACTTGATCTCAACAAATTCTGGTCGATCGCCAGCCCGGTCATCGCCATTGTGCTTACCGCCGGTTTCTGGGCGCTTTTGCTGAACGCCTGAGACAAATGCGAAGGATTTTAGAACATGGGTAACGGAACATCGATCGGCCGTGTGCGCGGCCTGGGCCCGGCGCACCACGGCGCGCAGCACTGGTTGCTGCAACGCTTCACCGCAGTCGGTAATCTGCTGCTGGTGCTGTGGTTTGTGGCTTCCCTGATCATGCTGCCCGATCTGGGGTATGCTTCGGTCAGTGAATGGCTGGCCCGCCCGCTGCCCGCCACCGCGATGGTGCTGCTGATTATCAGCACATTCTGGCACGCGCGCCTTGGCCTGCAGGTGATGGCCGAAGATTATGTTCACGAAGCGGGCAATAAATTTGCCGTGATCCTGCTGCTGAACCTGGCTGCCATCGGCGGCGGCGGTTTCGGCATTTTCTGTATTGTCCGACTCGCTCTTGGAGGAGCACTCTAATGGCTTCTGCCCCCAATTCTGCCCCCAATTCCGGGCCAGCGTACAAGATTATCGACCATACCTATGACGTTGTCGTAGTGGGTGCGGGCGGTTCCGGCCTGCGCGCCACGATGGGCGCCGCCGAATCCGGTCTGCGCACCGCCAACATCTCCAAGGTTTTCCCCACCCGTTCGCATACGGTGGCTGCGCAGGGCGGAATTGCCGCATCGCTGGGCAACAACACGCCCGACCATTGGTCGTGGCATATGTATGACACTGTGAAGGGTGCCGACTGGCTGGGCGATCAGGATGCGATCGAATATCTGGTCCGCGAAGCCCCGCAGGCGGTGTACGAGCTGGAACATGCCGGCGTACCGTTTTCCCGCAATGAAGACGGAACAATCTACCAGCGCCCGTTCGGCGGGCATATGCAGAACATGGGCGAGGGGCCCCCGGTCCAGCGCACCTGCGCCGCAGCCGACCGTACCGGCCATGCCATGCTGCACGCGCTGTATCAGCAGAGCCTGAAATACGCCGCGGATTTCTTCATCGAATATTTCGCCATCGACCTGATCATGAAAGACGGAAAATGCGTCGGAGTGATCGCGCTGTGCATGGACGATGGTTCGATCCACCGCTTCCGTTCCCACTCCGTCGTGCTGGCCACCGGCGGGTATGGCCGGTGCTATTACACCGCAACCAGCGCCCACACTTGTACCGGAGACGGCGGCGGGATGGTGCTGCGTGCGGGCCTGCCGCTGCAGGACATGGAATTCGTCCAGTTTCACCCGACCGGGATTTACGGCGCGGGCGTGCTGATAACCGAAGGCGCCCGGGGCGAAGGCGGCTATCTGACCAACTCCGAGGGCGAGCGGTTCATGGAACGCTATGCGCCCAGTGCCAAGGATCTGGCATCGCGCGATGTCGTGTCGCGCAGCATGGCGCTGGAAATGCGCGAAGGGCGCGGTGTGGGGCCGGAAGGCGACCACATTTACCTTCATCTCGATCACATCGATCCGGCCGTGCTGGCCGAACGGCTGCCGGGCATCACCGAAAGCGGCAAGATCTTTGCCGGTGTCGACCTGACCCGCCAGCCGCTGCCGGTGACCCCGACGGTGCATTACAACATGGGCGGCATCCCCTGTAATTATCACGGTGAAGTCGTGACCATCGGCGCAGACGGAAATCCGGAAACTGTCGTGCCCGGCCTGTTCGCCGTGGGCGAGGCTGCCTGCGTGTCGGTGCACGGGGCAAACCGGCTTGGTTCCAATTCGCTGATCGATCTGGTGGTATTCGGCCGCGCGACGGGGCATCGCCTGACCGAATTGATCAAGCCGGGTTCTGCCCATGATGAACTGCCCAAAGACAGCGCTGATCTGGCGCTTGGCCGGCTCGACCATTTCCGCAATGCCAAGGGCGGATCGCCGACCTCTGAAATCCGGTCTGAAATGCAGAAGACCATGCAGAAACATTGCGCCGTGTTCCGCGACAGCTCGCTGCTGGCGGAAGGCGTGGAGATGATGCAAAAAACCAACAAGCGGCTGGAAGATGTCCACGTCACCGACCGCTCGCTGATCTGGAATTCGGACCTCGTCGAAACGCTGGAACTGGACAATCTGATGGCGCAGGCCAGCGTGACCATCGCCAGCGCCGCAAACCGCAAGGAAAGCCGCGGCGCCCACGCACATGAAAATTTCCCTGATCGCGACGATGCCAACTGGATGAAGCACACCGCTGTGTGGTTCGAAGGCTGGGGCGGAAAAGGCGGCGAGGTGAAAATCGATTACCGCCCGGTCCATGAATATACGCTCACCGATGATATCGAATATATCGAACCGAAGAAGCGGGTTTATTAAACCGAATTAAGCGAACCGAAACGTGCAAGGCCGGGGCGATTGCTCCGGCCTTTTGCTTGTCGCGGGCAACGATGATGCCCCTTGTCGATATGTCCCATGTTGGGCATGGAGCGGCGGATGGACATCATGGCACTTTTATCCGATCCGGCCGCGTGGCTTGCGCTGCTGACTTTGATTGCTCTCGAGGTCGTGCTCGGGATCGACAATCTCATTTTCATCGCGATACTTTCGAACAAGCTGCCCGAACACCTGCAGTCGAAGGCACGGCGGATCGGGCTAGCGCTTGCCCTGATCATGCGAATCGGGCTGCTGATGCTGATCGGCTGGATCGTGACTTTGCAGACGCCCCTGTTCGATCTCGGCCTGCAAGGCGCGCCGAATGAATATGGCGCGGCCACCTTTGAAACCGCATTTTCGGGCAGGGATCTGATCCTGTTGGCAGGCGGATTGTTCCTGCTGTGGAAAGCTACGAAGGAAATCCACCATTCGATGGAACCGGAAGACGACTCCGGCCACCTGCTCGACAAGACCGCTGGTATCGCAGCGGCTGCTACGGCCAGTTTCGGGGCGGTAATCGCGCAGATCATTGCCATCGATATTGTGTTCTCGATCGATTCCATCCTGACCGCGGTCGGCATGACGGACCATGTGCCGATCATGGTGGCTGCGGTGGTGATCACCGTTGGCGTGATGATGGTTGCCGCTGATCCGCTGTCCCGCTTTATCGAAAAGAACCCGACGCTGGTGATGTTGGCGCTGGCATTCCTGGTGATGATCGGCCTGGTGCTGGTCGCAGACGGGCTCGGCTTCCATGTGCCGAAGGGGTATATCTATGCCGCGATGGGCTTTTCCGTCGGTGTTGAGGCACTCAATATCGTGCAGCGCAACCGCAGGATCAGGGCGAAGGCCGATGCCGCAACGCAATAGATAAGGTTGCCACTAGGCTTGGTGCCTGATCAGGCCCCGGCTTGATTATTGCAGCCTCATGCCAGAATTCGGTTTACACATGTAGTCGTATCATCTACAGGTGTAATCATCCCGCGTGGGATCATGAATTCAGGGAGGGCGCGCCATGCCCGTTGCAAGTGATGACATCAAGAATACCTCACCGGACCGGATTTCGGAGGCCGAACATGCGGTGATGGAATCACTGTGGGAACGTAGCCCGCTGACCGCGCTCGAAATTTGCGAGGAAGTCTGCACCCGCCGGGACTGGAGCCTGGCCACGGTCAAGACACTCCTGTCCCGCCTGGTGGCCAAGAACGCGGTTGCGACCAAGCCCGACGGGCGGCGGTTTCTCTATACGCCCGTGCTGGAAAAATCCGATTACACCGGGGCCGAATCGCGCCGGCTGGTGGACCGGCTGTTCGGCGGCCGCGCCGCGCCCCTGTTCGCGCAATTGGCAGAAGCGGAAGCCCTGGACGAAGATGATCTGGCGGAAATGGAAGCCCTGCTGAAGGAACTGCGCAAATGACCGGCTGGCTGGCCGCAATCATGCTCGAAACGCTGGTCTGGACCGGCTTGCTCATCGCTCTGGTCCTGTTGCTGCGCCGCCCGGTCGGGCGCTATTTCGGGGCGAAGGCCGCCTATGCGCTGTGGGCGCTTCCGTTCCTGCGGCTGATCATGCCGCCCTTGGTGCTGCCCGCATGGCTGGCCCCTGCGCTGCCCGCACCGCAGCAAGCCCTGCCGCACTATGCGCAATACACCGCCAACGCCGCCGATCTGGCACGCATGCCAACGGGGCAGGCCGCTGCCACTGGCGCCGATCCGGCTGTGTGGGCCGCGCTATTCCTGGCGGTCTGGCTTTCCGGCGCGGCGATATTCCTTGCGGTACGATTTTACGGCTATTTCATGATCCGCCGTGCCTTGCTGACCAATGCGCGCCCGGTAGGGGAAGCGGGCAGGGTCAGGCTGGTGGAAACACCGGAGGCCACTGCCCCGCTGGCCATTGGCGTGGTGGACAAGGTGATTGCCCTGCCGCCCGGTTTCATGGCGCTGTATAACCGCGAGCAGCGCGATTTTGCGCTGGCGCATGAACTGGCGCACCATTCCGGCGGCGATCTGCTGGTGAATATGGCCGCGCAGCCGCTGTTCGCGCTGCATTGGTTCAATCCGCTTGGCTGGCTAGGGTGGCGTGCGCTGCGGCGCGATCAAGAAGCGGCCTGCGATACCCGCGTAATTGCCCTGCGCAGCGCCGAAGACAAGGCGATCTATGCCGAAACCATTGCCAGTTTTGCCGCCAGTCCGCGCGCCGCTCTGGCTGCCCCGATGGCGTGCCCGGTATTGGGCGAAAAAAGTATAATCCACCGGTTGAGGAGTATTGCCATGTCCGAGATTTCACCCCGCCGCCGCTTTGCCGGACGCGCCCTGATCGGTGCCAGCCTGCTGGTATTGCCGCTGACAGCGACGATTTCCTATGCGGAATCGATCAATCCGCCCACGCTGCCATCTCCGCCCGCAGCGCCGCAGGTGCCGGACGCACCACAGCCGCCGGCACCGCCGCTTCCGCCATCGGTAGAGGAAATGTTCGCGAACGGCGAATTCGAAACGGTGTTTGACGATATCAAAGCGAAGGAAGATGGTTCCGGCGAAGTGCGCCGGGTGATCGTAATGCGCAGCAAGGATGGCACTGCCGCAGCGCCGGGTGACCGCGGGGTAAAGCGGATCTTGGTCTTCAGTGGCGAGGCCCCGGCGAATGCCGCGGGCGATCCGAAGCATTTCACCTGGACCCCGGAAGAAGACCGTATCAGCGGCGAAGGATTGTCCGATGAAGAACGCGCCCAGATGCGCCGCGAAGTGCGGGAATCGATGACCGAAATAAAGCGGGATCTGGCCGAAGCGCGCAAGGAAATGATGATTTTCAAGAATGAAAAGGGAGATTTCACCAAATTCGCCATGGACTGCAAGGAAGGCCAGAAAGGACCGGCCTGGTGCCAGAGCGAAATGATGACCAGCGAGCTCGCCGGGCTTAAGGAAGCGCGGACGAAAATTGCCGGGGACAAGGACATGCAGGGCGATATACGCGCCGAAGTGCTTAAATCACTGGACGAAGCGATTGCCGAGTGGAATTCCCGCGGCTGAATGCTGAAAACACTCGTCAGGCATTATGCGGCCCGGCTCCCTCATGGGGTCGGGCCGCTGCAATTCCGGGCCTATAAATTCTAACCTTGTTAATCCGCGAAGGTGTCGCAGTGGTCTTCGTCGCCTGATTGCAGCCCGCGCTTCAGCCATTCCATTCGCTGTGCGCTGGTGCCGTGGGTGAAGCTTTCCGGGCTGACCCGCTGCCCGGCGCTGCGCTGCAATGTATCATCGCCGATGGCGCTGGCGGCGGTCATGCCTTCTTCCATATCGCCCGGTTCGATCAGATTACGGTTGAGCCCGGCCCACACCCCGGCATAGCAATCGGCCTGCAATTCCATGCGGACCTGAAGATCGTTCGATCGGTCGGGGCTGCTTTGTTGGGCGCTGCGGATCTGGTTTGCCAGCCCGGTCAGATTCTGAATGTGGTGGCCATATTCATGCGCTATCACGTAATAGCGCGCAAAATCCCCGCCCGCGCCCAATTGCCGATCCATCGTGTCATAAAAAGCGGTGTCGATATAAATCCCCTGATCGGTCGGGCAGTAAAACGGGCCCATCGCGCTGGATGCTGCCCCGCAGCCGGACCGGGTACTGCCGCTGAACAGCGTCAGCACGGGCTGCTGGAACGGGATATTCGCCTGCCGGAACAGCGGCTGCCAGGTTTCGTTGAGCGAGCCGAGAGCGTTGCACGCCTCCAGCGCATAGGGGCCGGTCTCGCAAACTTCGGCGCCCTCGACCCCGGCAGTCTGCCGGGTGGGCGCGCTATCCTGCATTTCGCCGATTGCGCCGATCGTCTGCATCGGATCGGCACCGAACGCGAAATAGGCTATCGCGGCGATCACGATGGTGCCGCACCCGATCTTGCCCCCGCCGCCGCCCGGGAAATTACCCCCGCCACTGGCAGAACCGCCGCCACGCACACGGATATTGGCTGGGTTGAATCGGTTGAGTTTCATGTGCGTTCCCTTGCGGCGCGAGCTGCGGTTGGACAACCAAACCGGGTGGACCTTAGCGTTATTGCTAGACAGGGGGAACACTGCGCGCAAAAACAGTCTGCAGGCATTCTTTCCGCAATTCAAACCGAGGTTTTTTCATGTTTCTTTCCGGTAAACGCGCACTTGTTACAGGTTCCACTTCCGGCATCGGGCTGGCCATGGCGCGCGCTTTGGCGGCGGAGGGTGCGGAGATTGTCCTCAACGGATTTGGCGATGCGGACGAAATCGCCGGACTGTGCAGCGAAATGGGCGCGGTCCATGTCGGTGCGGACCTGACCACTTCTGCCGGATGCGAGGAATTGATGCAGCGCGCCGGACCGGTGGATATCCTGATCAACAACGCCGGCATGCAGCATGTCGCGCCGGTGGAGGAATTTCCGACCGACAAATGGGACGCGATCATTGCGCTTAATCTGACAGCCGCGTTTCATACCGTCCGGCTGGCAGTGCCGCAGATGAAGGATAGCGGATGGGGTCGGATCATCAACACCGCCAGCGCCCATTCGAAAACCGCATCACCGTTCAAGAGCGCCTATAATGCGGCGAAACACGGGTTGGACGGGTTCACGAAAACCATCGCCCTGGAACTGGCGCAGACCGGCGTGACCGCCAATTGCATCAGTCCAGGTTACGTCTGGACCCCGCTGATCGAAGGGCAGATCCCCGATACAATGAAGGCGCGCGGGCTGACGCGTGATCAGGTGATCAACGATGTCCTGCTGGCGAAACAGCCGACCAAGAAATTCGTCCAGCCCGATGAAGTCGGCGCGCTGGCGGTGTTTCTCTGCCGCCCGGAAATGGGCAATGTCACCGGCGCGAATTGGAGTATTGATGGCGGCTGGACGGCGGGGTAATTGCCGCTGGCGCGCGATTGGCCGCTGATAGATAAACACTGGGGATAAAGGACAATTTTGGACCGCATGGGCGCTTGGATTCGCGGCAGGATGCTGCTGGCAGCGGGCGCGGTGCTGGGCCTTGCGGCCTGCGTTACCATGCCGCCTGCGGGCCCGGCTGGTCCGTCCAACGATCTTTCGGCAATTGAAACCGATCTTGCGGCGCATATTTCGGTACTCGCAAGCGATGATCTGGGCGGCCGCGCACCGGGCACGGCGGCCGAAACCAAAACGCTGGATTACCTGATTGGCCAATGGCAGGCCGCCGGGCTGGAAGGGGGGACCAACAATCCCGGCAATCCGTGGCTTGCGCCGGTGACTATAGCTGCCAGTGCCCCGGATGAAAGCTCGATCCGGTTTTACCGCAGGGGCAGGCAAGTGGTGCTGCCCGAAGGGGGCGCGATCGCTTATTCCACGGGCCGCCGGGCCTTGCTGGACAAGGCGCCGCTGCTGTTCGTCGGCAGGCAATATCGCGAACTTGACCGGGCGGAGCTGACCGGACGGGTGGCTGTAATGCTGTGGGACCATCCCGATCATGCCGAACAGCGCGAGGCTTTGCTGGAACGCGGCGCCAGCGCAGTGCTGGCCATTCTGGAAAATGATGGTGAACTGGCCCGGTTGGCCAGCAGCCGAATTGCGGGTTCATACCGGCTGGTGGATGATACCGATGGCAATCTGCTCGATGGATTTCTTACCCGTAGCGCGGCGGAAATCGTGCTGGGCGAAGGTCGCCTGGCGCTGCTGCGGGAATCGGCTGAATTGCCGGGTTTCAAGCCCGTGCCGCTGCCGGTTACAGTCTCTATCGAAGCAACCGCCACTGCGATTGAGATCGCTTCGCATAATCTGATCGGGCGGCTGCCGGGACGGCAACCTGGGCTCGGCGCGGTGTTGCTGATTGCGCATTGGGATCATTTCGGCACCTGCGCCAAGCCGCCGGCACAGGATTTGATTTGCAACGGGGCGGTCGATAATGCCAGCGGACTGGCCGTGCTGACCGAACTTGCCCGCCGCCTTGCCGCAGGGCCGAGGCTGGACAGGGATGTGTATTTTCTTGCCACCACGGGGGAGGAATGGGGCCTGCTGGGCGCGCGGGCCTTTGCCGCCGATCCGCCGGTTCCATTGTCCTCCATCGTGGCGGCGTTCAACGTCGATTCCATCGCCATCGCACCGCGCGGCGCGCCGGTGGTAATCGTCGGCGCGGGGCTGACCGCGCTGGACGGTCCGATCGAACGCCTGACCGCCCGCCAGGGGCGCGGGATGGGAGACGCTCAACTGGCGGCCAAATTCCTGCGCCGTCAGGATGGCTGGGTGCTGCTGCAACGCGACGTGCCGACACTGATGGTATCCAGCGCGTTTGCGGACAGCGCCTTCCTCGACCCATATGTTGCCGAACGCTATCACCGGCCGGCGGACGAGCGCGAGGGAATCGAGCTGGGCGGCGCGGCGCAGGACCTGCTGCTGCATGTCGATATGGTCCGCTTTTTCGCCGATGGCAGCGCCTACCCGCCAGCGCCAGCGCCATAGGGTGCATATCCGCAATGGCGGATAATTCGCTGCATTGCGGCATAGCCCCCTAGCCGTTGTCACAAACTGCGGTTACATGGGCCGCCACAGATTACCCCGGGTGCCGCAATCGGTGCCCGCGTTGCAAGCGAAAGTGGCACACATGGATATCCCCCTCGGCCTTACCTATGACGACGTTCTACTGCGTCCGGCTGAAAGCGATATCGTGCCAAGCATGGCAGATACCAGCACTTGGCTGACACGGGATATCCGGCTGACCATACCGGTAATTTCCGCCGCGATGGATACCGTGACCGAAGCGGACATGGCGATTGTCATGGCGCAATTGGGCGGCATCGGTGTGCTTCACCGCAATCTCGATATTTCCGAGCAATGCGCCGCCGTGCGCGCGGTCAAGCGGTTCGAAAGCGGGATGGTGGTCAACCCGATCACCATCGGCCCTGATGCGACGCTGGGCGACGCGCAGGCACTGATGATCCAGCACCGGATCAGCGGCATTCCCGTGGCGGACCGTGACGGCAAGCTGTGCGGCATTCTGACCAACCGCGATGTGCGCTTTGCGGAAAATCCGCTGCAGCCAGTGCGCGAATTGATGACCACCGAAAATCTCGCCACCGTCGGTCTGGGTGTCGGACAGGAAGAAGCGCGCCGTCTGCTCCACCAGCGCCGGATTGAGAAGCTGATCGTGGTGGACGAGAATTTCCACTGCATCGGCCTGATCACGGTCAAGGACATCGAAAAAGCGGTCAATTATCCCAGCGCTACCAAGGATGGCACTGGCCGCCTGCGGGTGGCCGCGGCGACCACGGTGGGTGACAAGGGTTTCGAGCGCACCCAGGCGCTGATCGAAGCGGAAGTGGATGTGGTCATCATCGATACCGCGCACGGCCATAACAAGGATGTGGCGCGGGCGGTGGAGCGGGCCAAGAAGCTGAGCAATTCGGTCCAGATCGTGGCCGGCAATGTCGCCACGGCAGAGGCGACGCGCGCGCTGATCGATGCCGGCGCGGATGCGGTTAAGGTGGGGATCGGCCCGGGTTCGATCTGCACCACCCGGATTGTCGCGGGCGTAGGCGTTCCGCAACTGACCGCTGTGCTGGAATGTGCCGCAGAAGCGGCAAAGTCCGGCGTTCCGATCATCGCAGATGGCGGGCTGCGCACCTCGGGCGATGCGGCCAAGGCGCTGGCGGCGGGCGCATCCTGTGTCATGGTCGGATCGCTGCTGGCCGGGACGGAGGAAGCGCCGGGCGAGACGTTTCTATACAAGGGCCGCAGCTACAAGAGCTACCGCGGAATGGGCAGCGTCGGCGCGATGGCGCGGGGCAGCGCGGACCGTTATTTCCAGCAGGACATCAAGGATTCGATGAAGCTGGTGCCCGAAGGCATCGAAGGGCAGGTGCCTTACAAGGGCCCGGCCAAGGACATCGTTCACCAGCTGGTCGGCGGGGTGAAGGCGGCGATGGGCTACACCGGTTCCGCCACTATCGAGGATTTGCGCAAAAACGCGAAATTTGTTCGTATCACCAACGCCGGTTTGCAGGAAAGCCACGTTCATGACGTGGCGATCACCCGCGAAGCGCCGAATTATCCGACGCGCTAGATGGTTCCGGGCGCAAGAGTTCAGGCGGCGATTGAACTGCTGGATGCGATCATCGATGCCGCCCGCAGCAATGGCCCGCCCGCAGACCGGCTGATTGCCGAATATTTCCGCGCCCGCCGCTATGCCGGCAGCAAGGATCGCCGCGCCGTTCGCGAGCTGGTCTATGCCGCCATCCGCTCCTGCGGGCCGGTGCCGCAAAATGGCCGCGCGGCGATGCTGCGTCTGGCCCAGAGCGATCCCGCGATCCTGCCCCTGTTCGACGGGGAAGGGCACGGCCCTCCGCCGATCGAGCCGGGCGAAACGGCAGCCCAAGGCGGAATTGCGCCCGAATGGCTGACCGAGCGGCTGAGCAAGTCGGAAATCTGGGGCGAGGAAGCCGAGGCTCTGCTTGGCCGCGCGCCGCTGGATCTGCGGGTCAACACGCTGAAGGCGGACCGCGCTACGCTGGAACTGCCGGTCACCGGCGAACATCTCGCCGCGCCGCAAGGCCTGCGGTTCGAAGCGGGTACGCAGGTGGAACAATGGGATGCCTACCGGAATGGGCTGGTCGAGATTCAGGATCACGGCAGCCAATGGGCGTGTCATGCCTTGAATGCGAAACCGGGCGAGACGATTATCGACCTGTGCGCGGGGGCTGGCGGCAAGACGCTGGCGCTGGCAGCAGCGACGCAGAATCAGGGTAAATTGCTCGCTACAGATACCGACCGGGGGCGATTGTCCCGTCTGCGTCCGCGCGCGGAAGGGGCGGGGGCCGGGATTATCGAGAGCCTGCTGCTTAATCCGGGCAAGGAACTGGAGATGATCCGCGCATGGCCGGCCATGGCGGAAGATGGCGGAGTGGACGCGGTACTGGTCGATGCACCCTGTTCGGGCACCGGCACGTGGCGCCGCAACCCCGAAGCGCGCTGGCGGCTGGATGACCGTCAGCTCGCAAATTATGCCATTGTCCAGTCCTACCTGCTTGAACTGGCTGCCAAACTGGTCAAGCCGGGCGGGCGAATTGTTTACATCACCTGTTCGCTGCTGGACGAAGAAGGTCGCGGCCGGGTGCAATCCTTCATGGCCACCCATCCCGGCTGGACCGCCGATCCGCTAGATTTGTCCATCGGCCGTATCCGCAGCCAGGGAACGCGCCTGACACCGTTCCAAGATGGTACGGACGGATTTTTCATCGCGAGTCTATCTTCGCCGTGTTAGCGTAAGCTTCTATGATCGATTCTTACCGTCTTTCCAGATCAGGCCTGACGTCTACACCAATGGAGTTATTCATGCGATTTGCACCTGCCGCCGCCGCCCTGTCCCTGCTGGCCGCAGTGACTGCGAGCGTCGGCCATGGCGCAGAGCGCCAGCCTGACCCGCGCGCGGCAATCCTGATCGCGGAAGGGCGTGCGGCCCTGACTGCAGAAGAGCCGCAAAAGGCGATCGACGCTTTCGAAGCCGCGCTGGCGATCGACCCGGCGCACACAGTTATTTATGTCGAAATGGCAGAGGCTGCGCGCCGAGAGGGGCTGCAGGGCAAGGCAATCCGATACTACCGCGAGGCGCTGAAGCGCGAACCCGGCAATTTCGATGCCATTTCGGGCGAGGGCGCGGCTCTGGTGGAAAAGGGCGCGGTTGAAAAGGCGCGGCTTAATCTGGCCAAGCTGGAATCGATGTGCGGTTCAGGATGCAGTTCCACGCAGGAACTGGCCATGGCTATCCAGCGTGGGCCGCAGCCTCGGGTAATGACCGCCGAAGCGGTGATGCCCGATGATGTGACAATCAGCCAGAACTGACAGGCTCATACCAATTCGCGAAATGCATCCAGAACAGTGCGATAGACGCGTTTCTTGAAGGGGATGATCAAATTGGGTAGATCTTCCGGATCGACCCATTTCCAATCGCAGAATTCAGCCGGGTCGTGGGCGTCGAGATTGATATCGCTATCGGTACCGGTGAAGCGCAGCAGGAACCAGCTTTGCATCTGGCCGCGATATTTCCCGCCCCATAATTTGCCCACTAGATCTTCCGGCAGGTCATAGGCGATATCTTCCGCCATCCGCTTGATCAGCGTGGCATGCCGCGGTGTGACGCCGGTTTCTTCGTGCAATTCGCGCCACAGGGCCAGTTCGAGATCTTCTCCATCATCGATCCCGCCCTGCGGCATCTGCCACCAGTCACCTTCCTTGGTGTCGATCCGGCGGCCGACGAATGCCTTGCCGTCTTCGTTAACCAGCATCACCCCCACGCAGGGCCGATACGCCGAAGGAAGGTCCTGATCCGTGCTCACTCAAACTGCTCCACCAGAATTCCTGTTCAGCATCAATCGCATGGCGGCAAAGATCGATTCCAGATCGGCCTGTGCGCTGGGTATTGCCTGTCTTAAATTGGTGAAGCTATGGGTCAAACCCTTCATTTCCAGAAACACCATTTCGATGCCCGCTGTGGCCAAAGCGCCGCCATAGGCGCGGCCCGAATCGCGGATTGGATCGAGGCTGGCGGTGACCAGCACGGTCGGCGGGCTGGCGGCAATATTTCCCAGGATCGGGGTTGCGCGCCGGTTTGTGCGGTCCGCCCCATAGGCCGTGTCGAAGAATTCCACCGCCGCCTTGGTCAGGATGAATCCCTCGGCAAATATGTCGAGGCTGGCGCAGTCCGCAATATCCGTGGCAAGCGGAAACAGCAGCACTTGCAGTACCACCGGAACCTGCGCCGCATGTTCGGCGAGCGTTTGCGCCGTCACGATGCTGGCGTTGCCGCCCGCACTGTCCCCCATCAGCACCAGGCCGGTCGCGGGCCGTGCCAGGGCATCGGGGGAGGATGCGATCCACCGAGCCGCTGCTTCGCAATCATCCACTGGGGCGGGGAAGGGGTGTTCCGGCGCGCGCCGGTAATCCACTGCAATCACCGGCAAATCCATCTGCATGGCGATTTCGGTGCAAAGGTTGTGATGGCTGTCCAGATCGCCGATCACATAGCCGCCGCCATGATAGAACACGATCACTGGGCTCGCATCGCGCGTTTCCCGCGCATCATACAGGCGCAGCGGAATCTCGCCCGCCGAGCCGGGGCAGGTCAGATCCCGGATCACCGCCAGATCGCGTGCCGGACGGTCCGCCATCGCATGCAGCGCCAGATAACTGCCGCGCGCCTGTTCCAGCGACATTTCGCTGATTGCCGGACCGCCCATTGCGGCCAGTCCTTGAAGAAATGCCTTCACGTCTGCGCGGACATAGCGGTGTTCATCGATCATTCGGGTTCGATCCTGCATAATTTTTCCGGGCGTATCAGACCCCGCAAAAGCTTTTTCACTCGACATTTTGTCAGTCTGGGAGAAAAACTTCATTGCGACAGATGGGTAGTGTGAATAGGTGACAACCCACAACATAAAAAGCGCTATCCAGCAGCGCATCATAAGGATTTTCTATGGCTACCCTGGCCGCCAATACCCCTGAAGCAGCCGCAGACGCGGCGCCCGATGCTGTTGTCGTCCGCTTTGCCGGGGACAGCGGTGACGGGATGCAGCTGACCGGCGGGCAGTTCACCCTGTCCACCGCGCTGGCGGGCAATGATCTGGCGACATTCCCCGATTTTCCGGCGGAAATCCGCGCGCCGCAAGGAACGCTGTTTGGCGTTTCCGCATTCCAGATCAATTTCGGCAGTCGGGAGATCAACACTGCCGGCGATGCGCCTGATGTGCTGGTGGCGATGAACCCCGCCGCGCTGAAGGTGAATTTGCCTTCGCTCAAGCCGGGCGGGCTGGTGATCATCGATACGGGCGAGTTTTCCAAACGCAACCTCGACAAGGCGAAATATGATGTCAGCCCGCTGGATGATGGCAGCCTGGCGAAATGGGATGTGCTGGCGTTCGACATTTCCGCACTGACGATCGAAGCGGTCAAGCCCTTCGGGCTGGGCAACAAGGATGCGTTGCGGTCCAAGAATATGTGGACGCTGGGCCTAGCGTTGTGGATGTTCGACCGTCCGCGCGGCCCGATCGAGGATTGGCTGAAAGCGAAATTCAAGTCCAAGCCCGACATTGCCGATGCCAATATCGCGGCGCTGAATGCGGGCCATGCTTACGGCGAAACGGCTGAATTGTCGGGCCCGCTGAAGCAATTGCATATCCAGCCGGTGGAAAGTGCGCCGGGGCTTTACCGTACGATCACCGGTGCGGAGGCAATCTCGCTCGGGCTGGTGGCGGGCGCGCAGCTGGCTGAATTGCCGCTGTTCTTCGGCGGTTATCCGATTACCCCGGCCAGCGCGATCCTGCATCATCTGGCCCGGCTGAAGGAATTCGGCGTCACCACGTTTCAGGCGGAAGACGAGATTGCCGCGATATGTGCGGCCATCGGCGCCAGCTACGCCGGACAGTTGGGGGTCACCAGTTCTTCCGGCCCCGGCATTGCGCTCAAGACCGAGGCAATGGGCCTTGCGATCATGACCGAATTGCCGCTGGTGATCGTCAACAGCCAGCGCGGCGGCCCCTCCACCGGCCTGCCGACCAAGACCGAACAGAGCGATCTGTATCAGGCCGTATATGGCCGTAACGGCGATGCGCCGATGCCGGTGGTATCGTGCAGCAGCCCCGGCGATGCGTTTGAATGCGCGATCGAGGCATGCCGTATCGCGGTGAAATATATGACGCCCGTAATGCTGCTGACCGATGGCTATATCGCCAACGCCGCCGAACCGTGGATGGTGCCCGATCCGGCCAGCTACACCCCGTTCCCGGCCAAGTTCCTGGCTGAGAAAAATGCGGGCGATACGCTGCTGCCCTATAAACGCGATACCAATGGTGCGCGTCCGTGGATCAAGCCGGGCACGCCCGGTTTGATGCACCGTATCGGCGGGATCGAAAAACAGGTCGACACCGGCCACATCGATTACGCGCCGGACAACCATCAGGCAATGACCGATGCCCGCGTCAACAAGGTGCTGGGCGTTGATGTGCCTGATCAGGAAGTCTCGCTGGGTGACACTTCGGGCAAGCTGGTGGTGGTCGGCTGGGGATCGACCTTTGGCCCGATCCGCCGCGCGGTGGACAATTCGCGCCGCAAGGGGCTGGATGTCAGCCATGTCCATGTGCGCCATATATGGCCGCTACCGAAAAACCTTGGGGCCCTGCTGCATAGCTATGACAATGTGCTGGTGCCCGAAATGAATACCGGCCAGTTCAAAACCGTGCTGCGCGACCAGTTCCTGGTGGATGCGACCCCGCTGACCAAGACCAGCGGACAGCCCTTTGCGATTGCCGAACTGGAAGCCGCGATCGGGAAATATTTCGATAATGTCGAAGGCAATGAAGGCGGCGAAGTTGCGGTGAACGATACCCAACTTCCGAGCCCGGAGGCCGAGGTATGATGACCGCCGTAACTGGTCCGTCATCCCGGCGAAAGCTGGGATCTGGTTCGGCAGGCTCGGACTTTGCGGTGAGCGATCCCGGCTTTGACTTGGGTGACGAGGTAAGACCATGAACGAGATGACCAAAATCGAAACCACGCTGAAGGATTGGGAAACCGACCAAGAGGTTCGTTGGTGCCCCGGTTGCGGCGATTACGCCATTCTCAAGGCGGTGCAGCGCACTTTGCCTCAGCTTGGCGCGGATCCTTCGAACACCGTGTTTATCAGCGGCATCGGCTGTTCCAGCCGGTTCCCTTATTACATGGAAACATACGGTTTCCACACCATCCACGGCCGCGCGCCGGCGGTGGCGACGGGGGTCAAATTGGCCAATCCCGATCTCGATATCTGGCTGGTGACCGGTGACGGGGACGGTCTTTCCATTGGCGGCAACCACATGATGCATGTGCTGCGGCGGAACGTGAACATGCAGATCATGCTGTTCAACAACGAGATTTACGGCCTGACCAAGGGGCAATCTTCCCCCACCAGCCGAATCGGTACAAAGAGCCCGTCAACCCCGATCGGTTCGTATGACCGCCCGGCCAACCCCTGCGCCTTTGCGCTGGGTTCAGGCGCGCGGTTTGTGGCGCGCGGGTTTGATATATCGAAGAAATTACCCGAAGTTTTGGTCGCGGCTCACGCCCACCAAGGCGCGGCATTCATCGAGATTTTCCAGAACTGTATCGTCTATAACAAAGACGTGTTCGAGGCGTTCGCTGTGCCCAAGGGCGCGGGCGATCATCAGCTGTGGCTGGAACATGGCGAACCCATGCTGTTCGGCGATGCCAAGACGGGCATGGACAAGGGCATCGCGCTCGACGTTGATGCGTTGGAACTGAAAGTCGTCGATGTGGTCGATGGCGATTGGGAAGCGGCGGGCGTGCTGGTGCATGACAAAACCAACCGTTCAATCGTGCATATGCTGGTGGAAATGCCGTTCGGCCCGTTCCCGATGGCGCTGGGCGTATTGTATGACGATCCGCGCCCGACTTTCGAAGCCGCCGTGATCGAGGAACGCGCCAAGTCCTCCGCAGGTAAGGAAGCCAATCTGGCGAAATTGCTGGCCAAGGGGCAGACCTGGACGGTGGAAGCGACTGAGGGCCATCCGACTGATTAATCGGCGGGGCGCGTGGACAATCTAACCCATTCACTCACCGGCGCGTTGCTGGGTCAGGCGGGGTTGAAGCGCAAGACCGGGCTGGCGATGGTCGCGCTGATTATCGGTGCCAATTTGCCCGATGTGGATGCGGCGTGTTTTTTCTGGCTGGACGGTGTGCAGCATCTCGGTTTTCGGCGCGGGATTACGCATGGGCCGATTGCATGGGTTCTGTTGCCGCTGATTTTGGCGGGCTTGCTGTGGTGGTTCGACCGCTGGCAAACGAAACGTGGGAAGAGACCTGAGGGGCGGTTGCCGGTCAGTTTCAAATGGCTGTTTCTGCTAAGCTTCATCGCCTGCCTGTCGCATCCGGCGCTGGATTGGCTGAACTCTTACGGCATCCGCCTGCTGGAGCCGTTTTCGAGCCAGTGGTTCTACGGCGATACGCTGTTCATCATCGATGTGTGGTTGTGGCTCGGCTTGGGTTTTTCGACCTGGCTCTCGCTGCGGCGGGAGAAGCGAGGCGGGGATTGGCGCAAGCCAGCACGGATCGCGATTGCGGGGGCTTTGGCGTATATCGCCGCGAATGGCATGATAACCCAATATTTCGAGCGAACCCGATTGCCCTATGACGATGAGTCGGTGACTGGGATCGTCTCACCAGTACCATTCGCATTTTGGCAGAGAGAAGTTATTGTCGGATCGAAGGGAAGATGGTGGACCTATGGGCCGTTGTGGGAACCAGAACCTTGCTCGCCGGAGAAGCGGACTTGTTTCGGTTCTAGTTCGGAAGATTTATACAACACAAAGTTGATGGCTCAAGAGTTTTGCAAGTTGCCGTTGGGCGTTACAAGAGGCCCGAATTTAGAGGCCTTCCGCTTCTGGTCCCGCGCACCCTTTGCCGAGCGCGCACCTGATGGCTCTGTCCTCCTGCGCGATGCTCGATTCTACGACCCGCGGGCACGGGACCGGTTCACCGTCGCGCTGCCCGATGTGAAGTGCGAGCCACTGTAATGCCCACTCTTCTTTAGAGGAGGGGGTTGGGGGTGGTGGCGAGCATAGCGAGCGCCGGGCACCCAGCCAAAGCCACCACCCCGCTGCGACTAAGGGCTGCTTCGCAGACCCAAGTCTCGCTGCCCCACCTCTGAAGAAGAGGGGGAAGGGTTGCCCTATTCGCTGACCGGATCGAGTTTCTTCGCAGTCTCACTCCCCGCAACTGCCTTCGCCGGACGGAAGAACAGGGCCGAGGCCAGGAATGCCCAGCCGACGCCGCCGAGCCAGCCTGCGGCGACATCGCTCGGGAAATGGACGCCCAGCCATACGCGGCTGGTGGCGATCAGGGCTGACAGTACCAGCGCCGCGCTGATAATCGTTACTCGCACCGATTCCCGCGCGCTGATGGTGGCGAAGGCCAGTGCAATCGCGACATAGATCATCGCCGAATTGAAGCTGTGCCCGCTGGGGAAACTCATCCCGCCCGCCTCGGTCAGATGCGGCACGATTTCAGGGCGCGCACGGCCGAACAGGACTTTCATCATGGTCTCGGTCAGGGTGCCGCTGACCACGCTCAGCACCAGCAGCACGGCCTCCCACCGCATTCTGAGAAACAGGAGCGCGGTTACTGCGGCGATCATGGTGCCGGTCATGATCAGCGTGCCGCCCAGTGCGGTCATATCGCGCAACGCCTCCAGCAATTTGATCGAGCCCTTGGGAGTCATATCACCGCCATTGCGCCAGAACAGCAGACCCGCGCGGTCGATCAGTCCGGTCCGTTCGTTGTGGACCAGCCACGCGATGATCGCGAACCCTGTCCAGCAGAGCGCGGTCACCGCGACCGACTTGACCGGATCGATCCGCCAGCCGCGGGCGGGGAGGGTAATCTCTTCCTGCGGATGCGGGGCTGTGTCTTGCGGGCGTTGGTGCATCATCGGGGAACCGCTAGCATGGCTATCCGTTCCGCGCCAAAGGGGTTTTCATGAGCCAATCGGAAAATAGCGGGCCACAAATCGTCTGGCTACGGCGTGACCTGCGTCTGGCGGATCAGCCCGCCTTGTTTGCCGCCGCGCAGGCGGGGCCTGTGGTGCCCGTTTACGTGCTGGATGACGATGCCGCCGGGCAACACGCCTATGGAAGATCGTCGCGCTGGTGGCTGCATCATTCGCTTGGATCGCTGGGAACCGATCTGGCGAAGCGTCACTCGCGGATTGTGCTGCGGCGCGGCGATGCGGCGGTACAGCTGACCGCGATTTCCAAGGAATTGGGCGATGCGCCCGTGCATGCAATCCGCCATTACGAACCGTGGTGGCGCAAGGCGCAAGGCCAACTGGCAAAGCAGGTCGATCTGACACTGCATGACGGCAATTATCTGCTACCGGCGGGCGCAGTGACCACCGGATCGGGCACCCCCTACAAAATCTATACCCCGTTTTCGAAAGCAACGCTGGAACAGATGCCGCCGCGCGATGCGCTGCCGGTGCCGGAAACCATTTCCTCGCCCGATGCATGGCCCGATAGCGATGATCTGGCGGATTGGAACCTGCTGCCGACCAAGCCGGATTGGGCGGGGGGCTTGCGCGATTTCTGGCATGTGGGCGAGGCGGCGGCGCATGACCGGCTCGAAGAATGGGAGGACCATGTTGCGGCTTATGACGATGCGCGAAACCTGCCGTCAAAGGATGGCTCCAGCCGCCTGTCACCTCATCTCCATTTCGGGGAAATCGGCCCCGTACAGGTGTGGCACGCTTTGAAAGGCCGCCGCGGGCAGGGCTGGGCGACTTTTGAAAAAGAACTGATCTGGCGTGATTATGCGGCCAATGTGATCTGTGAAACGCCCGACTATGCCGTGAAGAATTACCGCGACGGCTATGGCCCGGAATTGTGGCGTGATCCGGACTCTGACGGACAGGCGGCGGCGGATTTGCAGGCATGGCAGCAGGGCCGCACCGGCTATCCCATCGTGGACGCCGGGATGCGGCAATTGTGGCAGACAGGGTGGATGCACAACCGCGTGCGGATGATCGCCGCCAGCTTCCTGATCAAACATCTGCTGATCGACTGGCGGCATGGCGAACAATGGTTCTGGGACACCCTGGTCGATGCCGATTACGCCAGCAACGGCGTCAACTGGCAATGGACCGCCGGAACGGGTGTGGATTCCAATATGTTCGTGCGGATCATGGCCCCGCTCAGCCAATCGGAGAAATTCGCTGCGGCGGGCTATATCCGTAAGTATGTTACCGAATTGGCCGATCTGGGCGAACCATACATCCATGATCCGGAGGAACACGGATGCCGCCCAGCCGATTATCCGGCGAAGATCATCGCCCACCGGCAAGCGCGGGAGCGGGCGCTGGCGGCCTATCGGGCGATGAAAGGGGATTGATCCCACTCTTTACAGGACAGTTTGGATCACCCCTTGCCCGCCAAACTTCATCGCGGCATAGGGCTTGCCATGGGGAGTGAGACGATTGGCAGGGCAGAGGCCCTTTTGGCAGGGGCTGCCCGGTTCGAGCGCAAGCCCGGCCTGATCGCGCGCCTGATCGCGCCGCAATTCCACAAAATCCTGGATAAGATAGATCGCGGCCTCGAATATGGCTCGATCCGGGGGATCCTGCCCGATGGGTCCATTCGGCTGCTGGGCGGGCGCAATCCGGGTTTCGAGACCGAGATTCACCTGCGCGACTGGCGCGGGGTCATGCGGCTGGCGACCAATGGATCGATCGGCTGGTATCAGGCGTGGGAAGCGGGCGAATGGGACAGCCCCGATCCGGTGCCGGTATTTGCGCTGTTCAACATCAATGCGCAATGGCTTGGCGATACCGGCCGCGCCAAGGGGCCGTTCCGCTGGCTGGCGCGTTTTGCCCATTGGCTCAACCGCAATTCCCACAGCGGGGCGCAGCGCAATATCCAGGCGCATTACGATCTCGGCAATGATTTCTATTCCCAGTGGCTCGATCCGACGATGAGCTATTCCTCGGCCATTTTTGACAACCAGGGCGAGGGGGCCGGCGATCTGGAAGTGGCCCAGCGGCGCAAATGGGCGCGGCTGGGTGATCGGATTGGCAAGACCGAAACGGTGCTGGAAATCGGCTGCGGCTGGGGCTCGCTGGCGGATTATCTCAACCGGCGCGGGGCAAGGGTAACCGCGATCAGCCTGTCTGACGAACAATTGGCCTGGGCGCGCGAACGCCACAACCCGTCGATTGATTTCCGCAAACAGGATTACCGCGATGTGGCGCAGCAATTCGATGCCATTGTCAGCGTGGAAATGGTCGAGGCGGTGGGCCGCGAATATTGGCCATCCTATTTTGATTGCATTGCCAATTGCCTGAAGCCGGGCGGGCGCGCGGCGATCCAGTATATCTCCATCGCGGACGAGATGTTCGATGCCTATGCCGCCAGCGCAGATTTCATCCAGGCCTATATCTTTCCCGGCGGATTGCTGATCCGCACCAGCGAATTCCGGCAATTGGCGGCAGAACGCGGGCTGAGCTGGGAAGACCAGCAGGATTTCGGGCTGGATTATGCAGAAACGCTGAAAATCTGGCGCGAGAATTTCGATGCGGCAGTATCCGAAGGGCGCCTGCCCAGAGGGTTCGATGACCGGTTTGCCCGGTTGTGGCGTTTCTATCTGATGTATTGCGAAGGCGGCTTTCGCGGCCGCGGGATCGATGTGCATCAGGTAACGCTGGTGAAACACTAAAGTTATTCAACAAAGGGACGGATATGACGAAGCCGATATTTGTAGCTGTTACGGCAGCCTTGCTGGCCGGATGCGCGACTTCCTATGCGCCCGAAATTACCCCTCAGGCTGCCAGCGCGCCGGTGACGACCGTCACCGATGGGCCGACCTTGGCCACCCTCCGCATGCCGCCGGTCGAACGCGCGCCGCAGGATCTGAACGTCTTGTTCTGGAACACCGAGCAGCGCAGCGAGCGGTTTCGCGACATGGAAAGCTGGTTTGCCGGTTATGAGATTCCGGCCGCGCCGCAGGTCCGCGAATTTCCTGCCGGAAGCCCCCTGCCCTCCGCTTTACAGGTCAGAATCGCCGCGTTGGTGGCGCAAACCAATGCCGCCGGGGTGATGGTGATCCAGGACGGCAAGCTGCGCCACGAATCCTACGCGCTCGGTTTTAATGCCAGCCAGCGCTGGACCAGCTTCTCGGTCGCGAAGAGCTTTACCTCTACCCTCCTGGGGGCGGCGATCCGCGATGGCTATATCACCAGCCTGCAAGACAGCGTGGCCAAATACATCCCCGAAATGGCGGGCACCCCCTATCAGGATGTGACGGTTGAACAATTGGCCACCATGACATCCGGCATTCGCTGGAACGAGGATTATACAGACCCGAACAGCGATGTGGCCCGGATGGGCGAATATGTCGGCGGCCCCGGCCAGGATGCGATCGTCAACCAGTTAAAGACCCTGCCGCGCGAAGCACTGGCGGGCGAAAAGTGGGTTTACAAGACGGGTGAAACCAACCTGCTGGGCGTGCTGGTCGAACGTGCGACTGGCAGCAGCCTGGCGGCCTATGCCAAGGCCAAGATTGTCGATCCCGCAGGGTTCGAGGGGCCGATGTTCTGGATGGTCGAACCATCAGGGCGAAACATCGGGGGCTGCTGCCTGTCGCTGCGGCTGGCCGATTATGCCCGCATGGGCCAATTCGTGCTGGAAGACGGGGAGGGCGTGGTGCCCGAAGGCTGGTTTGCGCAAGCAACTGCATCGCAGGTCGATTTCGGGGACAGCGGCTTTGGTTATGGCTATCAGTGGTGGACCTTTCCCGGCGGCAATTACGGCGCGCAAGGGATCTTTGGCCAGTCGATCACACTGGTGCCGGAGCATGATCTGGTGGTTGCCGTCGTGTCCAACTGGCCGACAGCAACCTCCAGCGATAATCGCGGAAAATGGCGCGCGGTGATTGATGAAATCACCGCCGCGCAATGAAATTCAGCAGGCGCTGCGATAGATCGTGGCGCCCTGGTACCGGGCGATGATATTGTCGTGCACGATCGGGCTGAGCAATTCTGTGAAGGCACAGCCCACCAGGCTGTTGTCCCACCAGATCACCTCTGCCTGGAGCGATTCAAGCCCGGGCAAGGTGACCCAGCATATCTGGCCCGGTTGCATCCGGTTGATCGCCGATGCTGAAAATCCCGAGACCGACAGATCGTTGATCATGGTTTGAAAGCCGCGGCCGCCTGATGCCCGAAGCTGGCCGGGGATCATCAGTTTGGTGCGCGGACCGCAGCGATCTTCCTGTGCGGCGATTTCGTAACGCTGGGTAGCTTGTGCAAGAACCATCAGACCAGTTCCCTAAAATGTTGGGGCAAGGGTATCCGGCTTTCAGGCGGAATCTCCCGAGAGCCATTACCCGTCGTGGCCCTTCCTGCTTTCAGATGGGTTGCGGGAACTGGTTAAGAAGTTTTTACCACCTGCATCCGGTGCCCGGTCGGGAAGTCTTTCGCCAGCAGATCAACCAGTTGATCTCCGACAATTTCAGCGGGCTTCACCGTCTGCGGGTCTTCGCCCGGATAGGCTTTTGCGCGCATCGCCGTGCGGGTTGCACCGGGATCCACGATGGCAACTTTCACCCCGCCGATCTTCTCGACTTCCTGGGCATAGGAATCGAGCAAGGATTCGAACGCGGCCTTGGTAGCGCCGTAGGCGGCCCAATAGGCGCGCGGCTGCGAACCGACGCTGCTGGTCATGCCGATGATCCGGCCTTGGCCGCTACGTTTCAGCAGCGGGTCGAACGCGGCCAGCAGGGCCTGCGTCGCCAGCAAATTGGTGGTAATCGCCTGATTGAACTGCTTGGGTTCGATCTGCGTAACCGGTGTCAAGGTTGGCAAATAAGCGGCGGAAATAACCAGAATATCCAACCTGTCCCACCGGCCCGCTATGGCTGATGCCAGCCGCGCGATGGAATCGCCTTCGGCCAGATCGAGCGGGGCGATGGTGGATTGTCCGCCTGCGGCATGGATGGTGTCTTCCACCGATTCCAGCGCGCGGACATCGCGGCCGGTCAGCACAACATGGGCGCCTGCCTTGGCCAGGGCGATAGCGCAAGCGGCACCGATCCCGCGGCTCGCGCCCGTCACCAGCGCTACGCGGCCAGCCATGGGCGCATCCGCAGCCGGGGTGGTTTCAGGTGATGTTTCAGGCATTAAGCGACCTTGTCGAAGGAGAATTGTGCGTCCTTGGCATCGCGCTGCGCCAAATCGGTCAAAGATGTCGGATAATCACCGGTGAAGCAGGCATCGCAGAACTGCGGACATTTGTCGTCGCGCCGTTTGTCACCCACGGCGCGGTACAACCCGTCGATGGAAACGAACGCCAGGCTGTCCGCCTTGATGAATTCGCGCATCGGCTCGATGTCCATCCGCGCAGCCAGCAATTTCGATCGTTCGGGCGTATCGACCCCGTAGAAACAGCTGTGCGCGGTGGGCGGGCTGGCGACGCGGAAATGCACTTCCTTCGCGCCCGCTTCGCGCATCATCTCGACGATCTTGAGGCTGGTGGTGCCGCGCACGATGGAATCGTCGATCAGGACGATCCGCTTGCCTTCCACCAGGGCGCGGTTGGCGTTGTGCTTGCGTTTCACACTGGAATTGCGCGCGCCATCGGATGGCTGGATGAAAGTACGCCCGACATAATGCGAACGGATGATGCCGAGTTCGAATGGTATGCCCGATTGCTGGGCATAGCCGATGGCCGCAGGCACGCCGCTGTCGGGCACCGGGATCACCAGATCGACATCGGCCGGACTTTCGATCGCCAGCTGCTCCCCGATGGCCTTGCGCACGGAATAGACCGACTGCCCGCCGAAGATCGAATCGGGGCGGCTGAAATAGACGTGTTCGAAGATGCACGGGCGCGGCGAATGGTTGCCGAACGGGCGGAGCGACTGGACCTTGCCGGTGAAATCCACCCGCACCAACTCGCCTGCCTCGACTTCGCGGATGAATTCCGCACCGATGGTGTCTAACGCCACAGTTTCGCTGGCGAAAATGATGCTGTCGCCGATCTTGCCCATCACCAGCGGGCGGATGCCTAGCGGATCACGGCAGCCGATCATGCCTTCGGGTGTCATCACGATCAGTGAATAGGCACCTTCGACCATGCGCAGGGCATCGACCAGCCGGTCGATCATGGTGGGATAGCGGCTGGTGGCGACCAGGTGGATAATGACTTCGGTGTCGGATGTGGACTGGAAAATTGCGCCCCGGCTGACCAGTTCGGCCCGCAGCGTGCCGGCGTTGGAGATATTGCCGTTATGCGCCACCGCAAACCCGCCCGATGCCAGATCGGCATAGAGCGGCTGGACATTGCGCAGGCCAGCGCCGCCGGTGGTGGAATACCGGACATGGCCCGCTGCCATGAAACCGGGTAGTTCGGCGATTGCTTCGCTGGAAGAGAAGTTTTCCGCCACATGGCCGGTGCCGCGGCGGGTGAAGAATTCATTCCCGTCGTAACTGGTGATCCCTGCCGCTTCCTGCCCGCGATGCTGCAAGGCGTGGAGGCCCAGCGCGGTGATTGCAGTGGCATCGCCGGCGTTGATTACGCCGAATACACCGCATTCTTCGCGGAGCTTGTCGCCATATTCATCTTGAAACGGGTCGGTAAAGTTCATCTTACGCCTCGCCAGCCGGTGCGCCGGGATCTTGGGGCGTCAATGGCGATATTGCAGACAGATTACAACCCGCAGTGGATCGAAACAAACCGAATTCGGCCCATCGGACAATAATCGGGGCCGGGGATTTCACAGGGATTTCATTGCAGCGAAAGGAAACCCCGCCTAAACGGCCAACTGAATTTTATTCCTACCCGGGCTATCCGGCCCGACTATCCAGCCTGCCGGGCTATCCCGCCCGACTATCCAGCTCAACTATCCAGCAAAGCAAACGCCCTTGATCCTGACCCCTTTCGAATGGACCATCGCCAAACGGTATATGATGCCGGGGCGCGGAGAGACCTTTATCGCGCTGGTGGCGGGCATCAGCCTGGCCGCGGTGATGCTGGGCGTGGCCGCGTTGATCATCGTGATGAGCGTGATGAACGGTTTCCGCGCCGAATTGTTTGACAAGATCGTGGGGCTGAACGGCCATGCAATCGTCCAGGCCTACGGCGGCCGGATCGATAATTGGGAAGAAGTGCTACAGGAAGTGCGCGAAACGCCCGGCGTGGTCAGCGCATCCCCGTTGATCGAGGCGCCGACGTTTCTGACCTTCAACGGGCGCAGCGCCGGGATCCAAGTGCGGGGCAATACGCAGGCGGACATTGCCAGGCTGGCAGACAAGGTAGTGGTCGGCAATATATCCCAGGTTACGCCGGAAAGCGGGCGGGTTGCGATTGGCGCTCGGCTGGCGGAAAATCTCGGCGCGCGGGTGGGCGATATTATCACCGTGTTCAATGTACAGGGGCGCCCGACCCCGTTTGGCACCGTGCCGCGCCAGGTGGGTTACGAAGTGGCGGCGATTTTCGAAGTTGGGGTATTCGATTATGACCAGGCCTTCGTGGTCATGCCGATCAAAGATGCGCAAACCCTGATGCTGACCGGCGACACGATCGGAATGATCGAGGTGAAGACAGTCGATCCCGACAGGGTCGGCGAAATCCTGGCCCCGGTGAAGGTGAAGCTGGAGGGGATGGCGCAGGTTTCCGACTGGAAAACCATCAACGCATCCCTGTTCGAAGCGCTGGCGGTGGAGCGGGTGGCGATGTTCGTCGTCCTGTCGATCATCGTGCTGGTGGCGGTGTTCAATATCCTCAGTTCGCTGATCATGCTGGTACGCGCGAAAACGCGGGACATCGCGATCCTGCGCACGATGGGGGCAACCCGGCGCAGCCTGATGAAGATTTTCGTGACCACCGGCTTTGTGGTCGGCGCACTGGGTACGGTTGCCGGGCTGGCTCTCGGCTTCACCTTCCTGTTTTTCCGCCAGTCCATTGTCCACGCGATCCAGTTCGTGACCGGGATCGAGCTGTGGGATCCCTCGATCCGGTTCCTGTCCGAATTGCCATCGCGGACCGACCCGCTCGAAGTGTTGATCATCAGCATCATGGCGCTGGTCCTCAGCTTCCTCGCTACGCTGTATCCCGCGCTGAAGGCGGCGAGCACTGATCCGGTACAGGTGCTGCGTTATGAATGATATTCCGAGGCAACCAGTCGTGAAACTGACGGGCCTGACCCGCTCCTTCGAACAGGGGGGCGAGCGGATCGACGTTTTGCGCGGCATTGACCTGACGATCGAGCCGGGCGAGATAGTCGCGCTGCTCGGCCCGTCCGGTTCGGGCAAATCGACCATGTTGCAGGCGGTCGGCCTGCTCGAAGGCGGGTTTGGCGGCAAGATCGAACTGAGCGGGATCGACGCGACAAAGCTCTCCTCCAACGGGCGCACCACGCTGCGGCGCGATCATCTGGGTTTCGTCTATCAATTTCACCACTTGCTGCCCGATTTCAATGCGCTGGAAAATGTCGTGCTGCCGCAGATGGTTGCCGGAAAGACCCGCGAAGAAGCCGATTTGCGGGCCGGCGAACTGCTCGATGCGCTTGGTCTCGGCGCGCGCAAAACCCACCGCCCCAGCCAGCTTTCCGGCGGCGAGCAGCAGCGCGTGGCC
>JBGSJO010000091.1:0-6592 GCA_041741895.1 Pontixanthobacter sp. | reverse complement strand
CGAGGGTGTGCGACCCATATCATGCTCCCGCGCGACATCTAACATATGTTCGGCGTGCAGGCGAAAGGTATATTGCGCCGGATTTTCCGGTTTCCAGGCAAATGGCCGCTGGTGCATTTTTGTGACACTCCGCCATGCTGCACTGCACAAACATACGTATGCTGGCTATCGCACCCGTATTTTTGCGGCGTAAGCGGGGTGCGAAAGGCAGCCGCCCGATGGGCTGGCGACGCTTTCCAAACAGAACAATCAGACCGTCTGCAAGGCGGTGGGACCGGGAGATGACAAGGTGGTAAAATCAAATTTTCTGACGAATGGAATCAGTCGATCGGCCATGGCGCTCGCGCTGATCGGCGGCTTTGGATCAACTGCTGCGATGGCTCAGGATGCCGACGAACAGGTGCCGAGCGAAGCCAGCGCAGAGGCCGAACCTGAAAATGCAATCGTGGTGACCGGCTTTCGTGCTTCGCTGCAAAGTGCAGTGAACGAGAAGAAATTCGGCGACCAGATCCTCGAATCGGTCTCGGCGGAAGATATCGGCAAGTTGCCGGACAACTCGATCGGCGAATCAATCGCCCGCCTGCCCGGGGTGGCTGCGCAGCGCCTCAACGGTCGGGCCAATGTGATCGCCATTCGCGGACTTGGCCCGGATTTTTCGCAAACCTTGCTCAACGGGCGCGAACAGACCAGCACCGGCGATAATCGCGGGGTTGAATTCGATCAGTATGCTTCGGAAATCGTCAATCAGGTGGTGGTCTACAAGACACCGATCGCATCGCTGGTTGGCCAGGGCCTGGCGGGCACGGTGGATGTTCGAACTGTCCGTCCGTTAGAAGCAGGCAAGCGTGTGATCGCCGTGGGTGCGCGCGGTGCCTATGCCGGGATCGGCAATCTCAACGCCGGATCGGACGAGGCCGGTTACCGCGTCAACGCAGCCTATATTGATCAGTTCGCGGATGACACGATCGGAATTTCGCTGGCTGGATCCTACACTGACGAGCCCTATCAGGTCGAAGAATTCAACGCCTGGGGATATGCCGGGGCCAATATCAACGGACAGGACGCCGCATTGATCGGCGGCAGCAAGAGCTTTGTCACTTCTACCCAGCTTAAACGGCTTGGTCTGACCGGCACAGTGCAATGGGAACCAAGCCCGAACTGGATGGTGACCGCAGATGCGTTCTATTCCGATTTCGAGGACGATCAGATCAAGCGCGGGATCGAACTGCCGCTCGGCTTCGGCGCATTTGGCACAACTTTTGACCCTGCGACGGCAACCGTGACCGATGGAACGGTCACTTCGGGCACCTTTGATAATGTGCAGGGCGTGGTGCGCAATGATGTGTTTGAACGCAATGCGGAACTGTTTTCCGGCGGTCTCAACATTGCCTATACGGGCGACAGCGGTTGGAGCGCGGAATTCGATTTCGGCTATTCGCGCACGGATCGCAACGAACTGAGCCTGGAAAGCTATTCTGGAACCGGCTATAATGTCGGCAATGGCGCGGTCGATACGATCGGGTTTGCCACCAGCAACACCGGGACGATCTTCAGCCCGACGCTTGATTATTCGGATACCAATCTGATCCGGTTGACCGATCCGCTCGGCTGGGGCGGCGCGACCCCGCAGGCCGGGTTTTCCAACAACCGCATCCTGGATGACGAATTGAAGCAGTACCGGGTTCAGGTCAGCAAGGAGAATGAAGATTTCTTTCTCAAGAAGATCACTCTCGGGCTGAACTATACCGACCGCGACAAATCGCTGACGCCGGATGAAAACTTTGTCCGACTGGCAGGCGGCGTAACCGAAGTGGATATTCCGCAGCAATTCCTGCTGCGTTCGACTGATCTGACTTTCCTCGGCTTGGGCCAGGTGGTCAGCTATGATCCGCGCGATATTATCGCGGCTGGCGGAATTTATGTGCTGCAGCCCAATGTTTCCAATGACGTCATTGCCAAGGCGTTTACCGTGTCGGAAGATCTGATGACGCTGTATGCCAAGGCTGATATCGAACAGGCATTCGCCAACTCGACCCTGACCGGCAATGTCGGGGTGCAGGCGGTTCATACCGATCAGAAATCGACCGGCCTGGGTTTTCTGGATGGGGTGCAGACGCCGCTCAATTCCGGGGCATCCTATTGGGATATTCTGCCCAGTCTCAACCTGTCGCTGCGGTTTGATAGTGATTACGTGATCCGGTTTGCCGCCAGCCGGCAAATTCAGCGCCCCCGGCTTGATGACATGCGCGTGGCCATCGGTCTGGGGATCAGCAATAATGCGGCGGACAGCCCCACCGGCCTGACCCCGTTCCTGTCCGGGGGCGGCGGCAACCCAAAATTGCGCCCGTTCCGGGCCAACGCACTGGATCTGAACTTTGAAAAATATTTCGGTTCCGAAGGCGTGCTGGCGTTGCAATTATTCTACAAGGATATTGTCAATTATATCGACAATGGCCGTGCCGAGTTCGATTTCGCCGGTTTCCCCGTGCCGGTAGGACAAACGATCGCTACCACTATCGGCACACTTGATGCGCCGCAAAATACCGAAGGCGGTAATTTCTATGGCGGGGAATTCGCTTTCACCCTGCCGTTCAGCGAAGTGGTTAAAGTCCCGGTCCTGAGCGATTTCGGGGTAACCGGCGGGGTCAGCTATACCGAATCCAAGGTCAAGGATTTCAATGGCAATAGCGATCAGATCCCGGGCTTTTCCAAATGGGTGGCCAATACGACCCTGTTCTATGAAAAAGGCGGGTTCAGCGCCCGCGGCAGTGCGCGTTATCGGTCAAGCTTCCTGGGCGATTTTACCGGATTTGGTGGAGCGCCGGTTCGCCGGATTGCGATCAAGGAAATGATCGTTGATGCGCAGGTCGGCTATGATTTCGAAAGCGGGCCATTGGATGGCCTGTCGCTCTATCTGCAGGGCCAGAACCTTACGGATGAACCATTCGTGTCAATCAACGGAACAGGAAACCGGGATCAGGTGATCGACCATCAGCGGTTTGGCAGGCGGTATCTTGCCGGGTTCACCTATCGTTTCTGATGGTGTTTGAGGGGAAATGGGGCGTTTGCCGAATGGCGAATCCATTTGGCACGCCGCTTCCTTTCCAGCATTATTCTGCCGCGCCGTTGTTGAGCCGCGCATCGCACTACGCAGGGGAATGGGAATGAATGCGCAGATCGGGCGCAGCTTTGTGATCGTGGGCGGCGGCACGGCTGGCTGGATGGCCGCTGCCGCCCTCGCTCGGTTTACCAATGGTGCCCAAATCACCCTGGTTGAATCCGATAATATCGGGACCGTCGGTGTGGGCGAGGCGACTATCCCGCAAATCCGCCTGTTCAATGCCGGCCTGGGGATCGACGAGGCGGAATTCCTGCGCGAAACGAAAGCAACCTTCAAACTCGGCATCGAATTTGCCGGGTGGTCGGGCGATGGCAGCCGCTATATGCACGCCTTTGGCAATGTAGGCCAAGGCGCGGGTTTGCTGCCGTTTCACCAATATTGGGTCCGTGCGAAAGCATTCGGTATTGCCGGCGAACTCGGGCAGTATTCGCTCAACGAAGCCGCTGCGCGCGCCGGGAAAATGCAGATGTGGCGGCCTGCGCGGGGCGAACAGGCACCCGATATGCCCTGGGCCTATCATTTCGACGCCGGGCTCTATGCCGCCTATCTGCGGCGCTATAGCGAAGCGCACGGCGTGACCCGTATCGAAGGCATTGTCAGCCGCGCCGAACGCTCCGCCCAGGACGGTGCAATTGCCGCCGTCGTGCTGGACGATGGGACACCCATTTCCGGTGATTTTTTCATCGATTGCAGCGGATTTCGCGCTCTGCTGATTGGCGGCGCATTGAGCTGCGCTCTGGACGACTGGTCGCATTGGCTGCCCTGCGACCGCGCGGTAACGGCGGCGTGCGCGCCTATCGGGGAATTTACTCCCTACACCCGCTCCACTGCCTCAAGGGCCGGTTGGCGCTGGCGCATTCCGTTGCAACACCGGATCGGCAACGGTCATGTCTATTGCAGCAAATTCATGTCCGATGATGAAGCAGCAGCAAGCCTGCTCGGCAATCTCGACGGGGCGGCGCAAGATGAACCGCGCGTGCTGCACTTCACCACCGGGATGCGGCGCCAGCAATGGTCGGGCAATTGTCTGGCGCTGGGATTGGCGGCTGGGTTCATGGAGCCGCTGGAATCGACTTCGATCCACCTGATCCAGTCGGCCATTGCCCGGTTCCTGAACATGCTGCCGGGGAAAAAACCCCAGCCATCCATGATCGATGAATTCAACCGGCAGGCGTGCTTCGAATGGACCCGCATCCGTGATTTCCTGATCCTGCACTATCATGCGAACGGCCGCGTGGGCGAACCGTTCTGGGACGCCTGCCGGGCTGCGGAGCTGCCGGATACGCTGCAACGGAGAATCGACCAGTTCCGCGCCGCCGGCTTCGTCCACCGCGAACATGAGGAACTGTTCACAGCCGACGGCTGGGTGCAGGTCATGATCGGCCAGGGCATCCATCCGGAAAGCTGGCATCCGATGGCCGACACCCTGCCCGAAAGCGACCTCGCCGCGATGATGGAAGGGATCAAGCAGCGCCATGCACAGATCGCCGCGACCATGCCCGATCATGCCCCGTTCCTGCGGGCGTATTGCATGCCCGCCGTATCTCCCTCCCTCGGCCCAAGCGGCGAACTCAGGAAAATTCCTTCATGATCCGCACCGCTGCATTTCTGCTTGCTGCCGCTTCGATCACGGCCTCCGCCTGCGCGCAAATGCCGCCGCCTGCACCGACGACCGCAGAGCCGAACTTCCGTGACCGTCTGCCCGAAGACGAAGTGATCTATTTCGTCCTGCCCGACCGCTTTGCAAACGGCGATACGGCAAACGATCTTGGCGGTTACCAACCGGACCGCCTGACCAGCGGGTTCGACCCCGAACACAAGGGTTTCTACCACGGCGGCGATCTGGCCGGGCTGACGGCGAAGCTGGATTACATCCAGGGTATGGGAGTAACCGCAGTATGGTTTGCGCCGATCTTCAAGAACAAGCCGGTGCAGGGTCCGAAGGGCGATGAGAGTGCGGGCTATCACGGATATTGGGTGACCGATTTCACCCAGGTCGATCCGCATTTCGGCACCAATGCGGAAGTAAAGGCCTTCGTCGATGCCGCCCATGCCCGCGGCATGAAGGTCTATATGGACATCATCACCAACCACACCGCCGATGTGATCCGCTACCGCGAAGGCGATGCCGCGCAATATGTCTATCGCAGCCTGGCCGAATATCCCTACTCCACGCGCGGCGATGTGAACGGAGCGCCGATCAACCCGGGCTTCCTGGGACATGAAGTGGATACGCCGGAAAACTGGGCAAAGCTGACCGATCCAACCTATGCCTATACCCCCTATGTGCCGGAGGGCGAGGAGCAGGTGAAGGTGCCCGCTTGGCTGAACGATCCGGCCTATTACCACAACCGGGGCGACACCTTCTGGGTCGGCGAGAGCGCGGTGCTGGGCGATTTCGTGGGGCTCGATGATCTGTTTACGGAACATCCGCGCGTCGTGGCCGGGATGATTGAAATCTACGGCGGCTGGATCGACCGCTTCGAGATCGACGGTTTCCGCATCGATACCGCCAAGCACGTCAACCCGGAATTCTGGGACGCATTCGTGCCTGCCATGACCGAGCGCGCGGCGGCAGCGGGCATTCCCAATTTCCACATCTTCGGCGAAGTCGCCACGCAGGATGTCGATCCGGCGCTGCTGGCGCGCTGGACACGCATTTCCGCCCTGCCGACCAATCTGGACATGGCCTTCGCGGCGGCGGCCCAGGGGGTAGTTTCGGGCACCATGCCGCCAGCGGCAATGGCGCGGTTGCTGGAGGATGACCCGCTGTATCAAGGCGGCGCAAAGACCGCGCTTCGCCTGCCGACGTTCCTCGGCAACCATGATTTCGGGCGCTTCTCGATGTTCGTGAAGCAAGCCAATCCTGATGCTGACGAGGAAGAATTGCTGCAACGCCTGATGCTGGGTAACGCGCTGTTGATGGGTCTGCGGGGGGTGCCAGTTATCTATTACGGAGACGAGCAGGGTTTCGTATCGGACGGGAACGACCAACTGGCGCGGGAGGACATGCTCCAAAGCCGTGTCGCCGCCTATAACGACAACGACCTGATCGGCAGCGACGCGACCACGGCAGAGGACAATTTCGATCCCTCCCATCCGCTGTACCGGCAGATCGCCGCGCTGGCCGAACTCCGGTCGGGCAATCCCCCGCTCCGCTACGGTGAGACTGTGATTCGCGGCTATGATACGGAGCCGGGGCTGCTCGCGGTCACCCGGCACGATCCTGCGAGCGGAGAGCGGGTCCTGCTTGCCTATAACAGCAGCGGGGCATCGATCACGCGGGCAGTGGCGATCGATTATGCAACACAAGGGATCAGCCCGCTGGCCGGTCAATGCCCCGCCGCGATTGCCGCGCCCGGCGCGGCGGTGATTACCTTGCCGCCGTTCGGCTATGCCATCTGCGAATTGACCGGCAAGGCGGGAGACTGACCCGGTGGCAAGCGTTATGACCGACCCGACGGCAAGCCG